>JBMSXZ010000028.1:0-21896 GCA_049426205.1 Cyanobium sp. | reverse complement strand
CGCAACCTCGTCAGCCCCCGCGAGAGCCTGCCTGCCGGCAGCTTCGATGCCCAGCTGTCCTTTGCGCAGCAGCTCACCGAGGCGGTCAAACAGGTCTCCAATGCCCTGCTGCTGATCTCCGTTCCCCAGAGCCGCAATGAGATCGGCGGCAGCGACGGTGAAACCGCCTGTGACGGCCTCAAGAACGTCGTCACCCGCCTGGCCTACCAGTGGCGGCCCGCCACCGGCACCGAGAGCTTTGAGATTGTGCGGCGGCGACTGTTCGAGCCGATCACCACCAAAGAGGGCGGTGCCGACCGCGATGCCGTGGTGCGGGCCTTCACCGACCAGTACGCCGCCAACAAGGCCGACTTCCCGGCTGAGGTGCGGGAGAGCGGCTACCGCGACCTGCTCACCTCCGCCTACCCGATCCACCCCGAGCTGTTCAACCGGCTCTACGAGGAGTGGAGCACCCTCGATCGCTTCCAGCGCACCCGCGGTGTGCTGCGGCTGCTCGCCCTCACGATCGAGGGCCTCTGGAACGGCAACAGCAAAGACCTGCTGATCATGCCCAGCTCGATGCCGATCGACGACAACGACGTGCGCAACGAGCTGGTGCGCTTCCTCGACAACCAGTGGGAGCCGATCATTTCCCAGGACGTCGATGGGGCTCAGTCCGTCCCGACCCAGCTCGACAAGGAGAACCCCAACTTCGGCCGCGTCAGCGCCTGCAAGCGCGTCGCCCGCAGCCTCTACATGGGCACCGCTCCCGGTGCCAACCGCGAACGCAAGGGCATCAACGATCAGTGGGTGAAGCTGGCCTGCGTCATGCCAGGCGAACCGATCGCGGTCTTCGGAGATGCGTTGCGCCGTCTCGGCGACCGTGGCCGCTACATCCAGCAGGACGGCGACCGCTACTGGATCGACACCAGCCCCAACCTCAACCGCACCGCTGAGGACTACCGCGAGAGCTACCTGCGCCAAGGCGAGGAGCTGCTGGCAGAGGCCAACCGCCTGCTGGTCCAACAAGGCGGCAGCAAAGAACGAGGTGCCTTCGCCGGCGTCCACAGCGCCCAGCTCGACAGCAGTGGCATTCCCGATGAAGCGTCCACGCGGCTGGTGCTGCTGGCGGCTCAGTACACCCACAAGGCTCGCCGGAAAGACAACAGCCAGCCGGCCCCGCTCACTCCGGCCCTGGAGTGGGCGGCGCAATGCCTGCAGAGCAAGGGCAACAGCCCACGCCAGTACGCCAACACATTGGTGTTCCTGGCGCCAGACCAAGACAACCTCAAGAACCTGTTCCAGGCCATCGCCGAACAGCGCGCCTGGCAGAAGGTGATCGATGAAAAGAAACTTCTCAATATCACGCCTTACCAGGAAGAGGTGGCGGCAGGCAAGATCAAGGCCGCGACCGATGCCATTGCGGCTCGGATTCCCGAAACCTGGTGTCATCTACTGGTGCCGCATCAAGTTGAACCTGGGCCCCAGGGAGCCTCCTGGGATGAGCGACGTCTGACCAGTGGAGCTGGATCCTTGGCCAGTCGCACCAGCGAAAAATGCTCCCAGGAAGACTTCCTTGTCTGCAAGCTCGGTGCTCGACCAATCAGCGCCATCAGCCAAAAGCTCAATTCCTATCTCTGGCGTGGCCGCTCACACATCGAAGTTCGCGAGCTGCTGGAGTGGTGCCGCAAATACCTTTTCTTGCCAAGAATCAGCACCGATCAGGTCATCCTCGACGCCCTGATCAACCCGCAGGCTTCCCTCAGCGGCGAAGCCACCTTCCACCTCGCCGATGGCTTCACCCCCGCCAGCAGCGATGGAGCCGCCGGCCGATACACCGGCCTGCGCCACCAGGCCAGCTCCAGCACCCAGCCCGCCAGCCTCAACACCTTGATCGTCAAGGACGAGGTGGCACTGGCCCAGATCGAGGCGGATCGGGTCAAGCCGATCGATCCACCTGCGCCTCCTCCGGGAGACGACATCGAACGCATCAAACGTTTATCAAATGCAGGTGAAGATCCCCGCAGGCCAGGGGACGTTGTCGCACCGCCCGTCCCCCCGCCACCTCCGTCGCCCCCCAAGCCCCAGCTGCCCAGCCGCTACGTGGCGTCGGTCAAGCTCGACCCCACCCGCGCCAGCCTCCAGATGAGTGCCTTCATGGAGGAGGTGATGTCACACCTCCAGGCCCTGCCTGGCGCTCAGATCGAGATGACCCTGGAGGTGCAGGTCAACGCCGCTGGCGGCATCGACGAGCAGACGGCGCGGATCGTGCTGGAGAACTCGGCACAGCTGAAGGTGGACAAGCCGGGGTTGTATTGATCATGACTGCCATTCAACTCGCCACGAATGACTTCGGCTTCGGCAATGAAGATATCCATCGTCTGGCGTCGATCAAGTGTTGGGTATTACGCAAGGAAGCCACACAGAGCGCGTCCTACAGCCGGCTGCGCAGGCATTTCATGAACGAGGAGTCAAAAGGGCCAGAACAGTAAGCCTATGCCGATAAAAAACGCGCCTGGGCTGATCAATGGTATGAGCTGACTTCAAAGTTGCTGGAGATTGGACCGGGCAGGATTACTAGGTCCCACAGCCGGCCCACGCTAAGAACTTAATGTCCAGATGAGAAGAACGAATTAACAGGAATTGCGCCCAAGTCTGGGAGCTTTCCTCGGTATCCTGTGATCGAAATAAGGGTGTCATTGGAAGCGAGCAACGATGCTTGGCCGTCGTTGATAAAGATATACGTTCCACTGATCGCTGGATGAGTCGCGACGACCAACGCTGCTGCATTGGCTTTTAAGGATTGATTGCCAAAAAGGCGACCGTTGGCATCGGTAAAGACCGCCTGTGCCAACTGAGTAAAGTTCGAGGCAGTAGAATTTGTTGCTGCACGCGTAAATTCAGTTAAGCCCCCGACTGGACTGAGTAATGGGTTGAATGGTTCGATTCGATCGAGGCCAACTTCAAAGTCAGTGATGCGGTCGAACGTCAGCATCGTTCCGGTGGGTATTGGTGAATGACCGTAATGAACCGCGAATATGTCGGCTCCAGCCGCTCCCGTTACCAGGTCGGCTCCCGCAAAGCCATTGATGTATTCATTACTGGTAGTTGCCACTATATTATTCGCTTGGTCTGTACCGGTCAGATCGTCATTGATGACCAACCCTAATGCTTTGCTGGCCAGAGGATTGATCTTGGCATTGTTTGATGACGTCAGACTGACAACAAAGGATTCATCGCGCTCCATATTGGTATCGCGGCGCACTGCTACGGCAATCGTGGTCCGCAACTGATCAGGCATGAATAGCACCGATCCTGAGGGATAAATATTGCCGACAAAATCATTTGAACTGGTGGGATTAGATGCACCAGGGGTCACACTCCAACTTGCAGAGACGGGCAGAGAAGAAAGCGATGAACGAGTGACGGTAAACAAAAAGTCATTGCCGCTCTCTAGATAGCCATATCCCTCGGTCCTGGCAGACAGCGCTGTTCCAGTAATAGTCAGAATCGCATCGTCATTGAGGATAGAACCAGAGGCCTTCCCTGACTGCGAATCAATTTCATCCGGATCGGTAGATAGCAGCTGAATGGAAAAACCCTCGTCCGGTTCATCCTGTGTGTCTCCAAGCACAGGTATCGTGATGGTTTGACGCCATTCGCCGATGCCAAAGTCAATCTTCCCTGATGGGAACGTACCACCAAAGTCTTGAGCATTTGCTGGATTGTTTCCTGCACCTGTAACGACATAGCTGACACTGGTTTGACGATCGAGCACACCAGTGCGCTTGACGGTGAATTCAAGATTTGTCGTTCCTGAGTCGCCTTCGGCCTTGCTGCTGCTGGATACGGAGTGAATCGAATGAAGGATCTGGACATCAGCCGAGACATCTAATGCCCATGGCTCAACCCCATGGATTCCATCATCAGCGGCAAAGAAGAGTTGATTGCCGGCCAATGTAAGATCAGCTGGATGGGTTACTTGTGAAATGTCAACGTCGTTCATGGAGTCAGTGCCACCATTGCTGTTGGGGGTGGCATTGATATCCATTACCATAAATGTAGACTCGCTTGATCCATTTGATCGCCATAGCTCACGGCCATGAACCCCATCATTTGCTGTGAAATACAGTGTTCTTCCGACGGCAGTAAGCTCAAGGGGATGAAAAATGTTGAGATCGTTACTGATGTTGATATCCTTCACCATCAGTGTGTTTGATTCGCTGCCATCGGATGTCCAGAGCTCGAAGTCATGGATCTGATCGCTCGCAATGAAATAAATTCTTTCCCCCACTGCTGTGATGGTTGGTTTGGGGGCTACAGGGGCTAACTGTTCGAATGACTTAACGGGAACCGCATCGCTATATTTGCCTGTTGCATCGGGAGAACATTTCCATAGAGTAGATGCCTGCCAGAAAAACAATGTGTCGCCAGCGGCAGTCAAGTCTAGAAGAGGGAAGAATCCCTGTGCATTGAAGGAGCGTATTCTTCGTGCGACGGGCTGATTGCCATCGGCATTCTCAATGATCCAAAGTTCGGGGGCGATGCCATCGGATGATGAGCTGGATATGGGAACCTGCTGGGCTACAAAAAAAATGTTGGTGCCGATGGCCGTGAAGTCTGGCGTGTATTCATCTGGATTGTTTGAGTTGGAGTAGTTATCTTCTGTCCTATTGATGTCGACGACTGGGGTCGTTATATCGGTGACTAGGTTGTAGCGCCAGATCTCATTTCCAAAAACCTCAAACTTGTTAGAAGGATCAAGGTGGGTCCCGGCAAAATAGATATTGGTGCCAAAAGCGAAAATATTGCTGGGCTTTGGTTCCAGGTAGCCAGCGAAGATGGAATTTCCACTTATCGGTGGAGCGAGAGAAATTTTGATGCTGGTGGTTGAAAGAATGCGTTCGTTGCTGAAGCCGTCGGATCTCCATAGGCCGACAAGCCCAAGTTGTTGCGGATCATACTGTCCCATGGAAAAGAACAGATGCCCTTGAAGGGAGGTGAAGTTGTGCCGATTATCAGCGACAAAGGAGCTACTTCTTCCTATCAGGAACTCAGGGGTCATTCTTAGATCTGAACCGTCGGTGCTCCATAACTCACGACCATGCTCATCGTCATCGGCATGAAAGAAAATGCGCCCTCCAGCTACCTGGAACTCTCTCGGTGAGTCAAGGTCGGAATTGTCGTCTCCCACTAGATCGATCACGATGCCATCCGATTTCCACACCCTGCGACCTACATCCGTGCTTTGTGCCTCGAAATAAACCCAATCTCCGAATGCCGTGATCTGGAATGGAAGTGAATCGTAGGGGACTCCATGCGCTCCCCCTGGAAAAAGATCCCTGATCAAACGTGGGGTTGCCATGGTGTTATCATGAACTTATCTTTCTATAGCCCAGGGGTGGGTGGAATGTCAAGTGACTGGCTGCCCCTTGCTCATGCCTACTCGTTGCTGCATTCCTCGGTCCAGGGGTGCTCGTGTCTGCCAGATTCGTTTATCCCAGGGTGACCTTCTTCGCTCCTCGCTTAATCTCCCGTGCTTTCCGTGTGATTGATCATGCGCTTTACCGCCATGGAATCGCTCCAGACTGTTGATTCGTCCCCGAACACCTCAATACCTTCGCCATCAACGAGTCCAGCGGAGTGGCTTCAGCTCCAGCAGATCGCACGCCTGCTGTAGGAGCCTTTCTCCACTCTCGCCAGGGATCTGCGCCACCTGGGTGTTGCCCGCCTGAGGAACTTAGGATTCTGTCATCCGTAGCGACCAGCAGCAGTGCGAGCACAGCATGGCTGCCGTTCCGCAGTCCTGGTGGTTGGCGTGAGGAACGGCACCGACATGGTTTGACTATCGCTTGGCAGGTGTGGTCGTGGGCCCTGCCCATTCACCCGTCGCTGCCATCAGAACCTACTGCTGTGCTCGCCTGAACCGGAACAGCGTGAGCAGGTTGTGCGTTGCTGCGCTCAGGTGCCACTCGCCGTCAGGCATCTCCAGGCCTCGTAGCCGAAAGAGCCGCAGGCCTCGGACCTTATGGATCTGTCCATGCATCGGCTCAACGCTCGCACGAGAGCAGCTCGGCTTTGACGGCACGCCGGTGGATTCGGGGAGCTCTTGGAGGGCCATGGTGCTCAGGGGCTAACCCGCCTGGGCGGCGAGCTTCTCCCGCCGGACGGCCACCTCGCCGGATACGTGAAGGATGGAGGGGGCGGACCCCATAACCGTTCCTGCTTGCTGGCTGCTCGCAGGCGAGGTCGGATCGGCGAGCCTTTGGCCGTTCAGGGCGGGCAGGGGCGCTGCTGCGTGGTCATGGCGATGGGATCGCGGCTGAACGGTCCATCCCCGTTTGACCTGACTCAGACGCACAGTCTCGAAACAGGCCCGCGACCAATGTGCGTGTTGGGCAACGCTAAGGTTGAGTGGTGATCCAATCGATCCACCACAATGGATTGCGTCGCTGCCACGCCACGGGCAGAACGACGGCTGTGTTGTGTGGAGCCCATCCGACTGGATCAGCACGCCATCGAGATCCAGGCTGCTGAGCAGCTCTTTCAGCTCAGCACGCTCACTGGATTCATGGGTGTCGTAGGCCTTCTGGGACAGGGCGACGCCAAGCGCACTGTCATCGGAGGGGCCAGCGCTTGAAGTCCGGGCCGAGCGCCTGGTTCAGCGCCTCTCGGTGCCGCCTGGCGAACGCCTCGAGATCCCGGGAACTGCGGCAGCCACTGAGGATCCCGAGCACAGCCACCAGCAGCAAGAACCACTGCGAGTAGCAGACCCCGCGGCGGTAGGGACCGTCCGGGATGGCCTTGAGGAAGCTGATCAGATCATCCGGTGGGCTGATCGCTTGCTGCAGAGAGGCTTTCGGGCATTGGGGGCACGGGGAGCCGCCGAGCGAACCGAATGCTGGCAGCCCCGCCAAGGGCTACCGGGACAGACTTTTAGACAACCCAGAGCTGACCCTCACCCCTCCAGCCGCAGCCAGCGCACCGCGCCGTCGGCCGGAGGCAGGGGCACCAGGGCGGCGACGTACTCCACCGGCCAGGCGGCCAGGTCCGGGTGCAGCACCAGCCAGCAGGCCCAGGCCCGCCGCAGGCTCCGGCGCTGGGCCCCGCGCAGCAGGGCGGTCCCCCCGCCATCGCGGCTGCCGGGCCGCCGCCCCTTGACCTCCACCAGCAGCAGTCGGCCCTGCTTGGCGCAGACGAGATCCAGTTCCCCCCAGCGGCAGCGCCAGTTGCGGCTGAGCAGCCGCCAGCCCCGCTCCTGGAGCAGCCGCAGGGCCCGCTGTTCGGCCCAGCGGCCCTGGCGCTGGCGCGGGGTGGGGGGCATCGGGAGCACCGGGCGGCGGCCGCCCATGGGATGGCTCCGGCAGTGTTCCCCGCCGCGGTCGCGGGCAGGGGTTCCAGGGCCGATCCGCCGTGCCGGGGGCTCGTCTCGCCGCCCTGGAGGACGGTGGCCGGGGCGGCGAGAGAGAAGCGGCGGGTAGAGAGGAACCGCGGGAGGGGAGCGAGAAGACGCGAAGGGGGTGAGAGAGGAGGTCAGCGGAGGTCAGCGGAGATGAGACGAGATCAGCGGAGATGAGACGAGATCAGCGGAGATGAGAGGGGGTGAGTGGAGGTGAGCGGGGGTGAACGGGGGTGAACGGGGGCAGCCCCCCGCCCGAACCGAACAGCGGCGGCGGCCCGGTCCTTACGGTGGGTTGAGCTGTTCCCTTGGCGATCGTGTTTCGGTTCCTTCCCCCGTGCCCTTCGCCGAGCCGCCACGCCGCCGCCGACCCGGCCCGGACCCCGGCCCTGGCCGGCCGCCGGGACCCGGCCCTGGCCTCAGACCGGACCGCCCCAGCCGCATCGACGGCCCTCGCCCGCTGGGCCGGCACCGCCCTGGCTGGGCTGGCGCTGCTGATCGGCCTGCTCTTTCCGCCGCCGCCGGCCCTGGCGGCGATGGATTACGCCAAACAGGTGCTGATCGGCGCCGACTTCCACGGGGCCGATCTGCGCGGCGTGACCTTCAACCTCACCAACCTGCGCGATGCCGACTTCCATGGCGCCGATCTGCGGGGCGCCAGCCTGTTCGGCGCCAAGCTGCAGGACGCCAATCTCCAGGATGTGGACCTGCGCGAGGCCACCCTCGACTCGGCGGTATTCCAGGGCACCGATCTCCGCCAGGCCCGCCTGGATGATGCCTTTGCCTTCAACACACGCTTCGAGGGCGTGCTGATCGACGGGGCCGACTTCACCGATGTCCCCCTGCGGGCCGATGCCCGCAAACGCCTCTGCGCCACGGCCCAGGGCACCAATCCGAGCAGTGGCCGCGCCACCCGGGACACCCTCGGCTGCCCCTGAGCCCAGCTCCCTCCCAAGTCCCCCAAGCAGGCCCGCTCCGCCCCCACCCGCCGCGGCCCCTGAGCGCCACCCCAGCGACCCCCAGCGCCCCCCCAGCGACCGATGAGCTTCGATGCCCGCAGCCGCGAACGCCTGCAAGCACTGGGCCGCAGCCTGCCGCAGAAACTTCCCCCTCCGGCCCCCCGGCCTTCGGCAGCGGCCGAGCCGTCCCCGGAGGCGCGACCACGCCATCGGGTCGAGAGTGAGCAGGACCCTGTCGCCCTGTTCCATGCCCTGATGGAGGCCAGCCCCGATGGCTCGGTGCCGCCCCATCTGCTGGAGCGGCTGCGCAGCCTCGAACACCCCGGCAGCCTGCCGGCGGGGGTGGCGGCCGAGCGGGACAGCCCGAGCCCTGGCGTCCGCGCGGCCAAGGCCCCGGGAGTCTCCGCCGCCGCCCCTGCTCCGGGCCCGGGGTCTCGGCGGCGCCGTGCTGGCCCCATCGGCCCGGTGCGCCGCGATGGCGGCAGCGACCTCGATCTGTACGAGGCCTTCGACGATCTGCTCCGCGGCGAAGCGGACGACGAGCCGGATCCCCCAGCCGCCCGGCGGGCCCCCGATCCGCGGCTGCAACCCCGTCCCACCCTGCGCAACCCGCGATCCCCCTGAGGTCAGGTCGGCGGACGAACGCCCGGATCGGGCTCCGCCGGCTCGAGCTGGATGGTGCTGTGGGCGATGCCGAGGGCGGCCAGGCGCTGCTTGGCCTGATGCAGCAGCTCCATGTCGTCGACCCGGCCGGGCCAGCGCCGCACATGGGCCGTGAGGGCGTTCTGGGAGGTGCTCAGCGCCCAGACATGCAGATGGTGGACCGACTCGACGGCGGGCAGGCTGGTGAGGGCCTTCTCGACGGCCTCCATGGCGATGCCTTCGGGAACCGCATCCATGGCCACCAGCAGGGCCTGACCCAGCAGCTGCCAACCGCTCCAGGCCACCGCCAGCCCCACGCCGATGGCGGTGATCGCATCGAGGCGGCTCCAACCGGTGAGCCGCACCAACAGGGCGCTCCCCAGCACTGCCGCCGACACCGCGGCATCGGTGAGCAGATGGACCACGGCGGCGCGGCGATTGAGATCGTGGCTGTGGTCGCTGCCGAACAGGCGAGCGGAGAGCAGGTTGACCACGATGCCGGCGGCCGCCGCCCAGGCCACCGGGCCGCTCACCACCTCCACCGGCCGGCTGATCCTCTGCAGCCCCTCCACCACCACCACGGCGGAGGCCATCAGGATCAGCACCGCGTTGACCAGGGAAGCCAGCTGGGTGGAGCGGCCATAGCCATAGGTGAAGCGATGGTTGGCCGGACGAGCGCTGAGTCGCTCGGCACCCCAGCCCAGGATCAGGCCGGCCACATCCCCGAGGTTGTGCACCGCATCCCCCACCAGCGCCAGGGAGCCGAAGGCGAAGCCGATCGCCAGCTGCAGGCCCGAGAGGCCGGCGTTGAGCACGATGCTCCAGCGGAAGGCCGCCGCAGAACCGGGGCGGTGCTCATGCTGGCGGGGATGGGGTTGCCGCTGGATCTGCACCGCCGGATGCAACAGCCCGGTGGCCGGATCGGTGGCTGAATCGGTGGCAGGGTCGGTGGGACTGGAGGGCGACCCGCCGTGGTGGTGGTGGCGAGCTCCCATCCGGATCCCGACAAGGGGCGAACGGAACGGGGGCGGCGCCCCGTTCCCTGGCCTCAGTTAACCGGTCCACCGCCGGGTTGGGCAAGCGCTGGCGGGATCCGGCCCAGCGCCCCGGGGGCAAACCCCAGCAGGGGCCGATCGCCTGGAGAGAAGCAAGCCGCTAAAGCAGTACATCTGTATTATGGCACGGGCCGCGTCCTGGTCCTCGCCGTGTCCGATCCTTCGCCGCCCCTGTCGCCCCAGCCGCCCCTGGTCCCGCCAACGCCCCCGCCAACACCCTCGCCAATGCCCGCGACGCCAGGACCGCCAGTCAGCAGCGGCGCCAGGGCCAACACGGCGGCCACCACCGCCACCACCGCCGCCGCCGCCGCCGCTCCCACCACCGCTCCCGCTCCCACCGAAAGGGCAGCGGCGGCGAACCTGGCGCAGCTGCTGATCCGCAAGCCCCGCCACACCGTGCTGGTCCGGGTGCGCGGTGAGTCGATGCGGGGGGCCGGCATCAACCCTGGCGATCTGCTGGTGGTCGAGCGGCGGCCCACCGCCAGCGCGGGGCAGGTGGTGGTGGCACAGCTGCGGCAGGGGCTCACCCTCAAGCGGCTGGTCGAGCGGCAGGGCGCCTGGTGGCTGGAGGCGGCCCATCCGGACTACCCCGCCCTGGCGCTTGGGGAGGGGCGGATCTGGGGCGTGGCGGTCCACCGGATCCGCCACCTGCCACCGGCCAGCGGCGGCCCAGGGACCACGGCAACCGAACGGCCCGGGGCGATGGAGGCACCGCAGTGAGCACGGCGCTGGTGCTGATCGATGCCAACAACTTCTACGCCTCCTGCGAGGCGCTGCTCGATCCGGCCGTGGTCGGCCGGCCCCTGGTGGTGCTCTCCAACAACGACGGCTGCATCGTCAGCCGCAGTGCCGAGGCCCGGGCCCTCGGCATCCCGATGGGGGCACCGCTGTTCCAGGTGCGGCGAGACCTGGAGCGCCACGGCGTGATCGTGCGCAGCTCCAACTACACCCTCTACGCCGACATGAGCCAGCGGCTGATGGCCACCCTGGAAGCCTGGGTGGAGGAGCTGGAGATCTACTCGATCGACGAAGCCTTCGGCCTGCTGCACCGGCCGGCCGGCACGGGCGAGCTGAACGGCTGGGGTGAGGCGCTGCGCCGCCAGGTGCAGCGCGAGCTGGGGCTGCCGGTGGCGGTGGGCATCGCCCCCACCAAGGTGCTGGCCAAGATCGCCAACCGGGTCGCCAAGAAGGATCCGAGCTGGCGTGAGCGGGGGGTGTTCGATCTGGGGGGTGTGCCGCTGGCCGACCCCTGGCTGGCCGCCACCGCCATCGAGGACGTCTGGGGCATCGGCCGCCGCCTGGCCCGCTGGTGCCGCCTGCGGGGCATCGCCGATGCCAGGGCCCTGCGGGACATGCCGGAGGGTGAACTGCGACGCCGCTGCGGTGTGGTGGGCGTGCGGTTGCAACAGGAGCTGCGGGGCCAGCGCTGCCTGCCCCTGGCCAGCGAGGCGCCGGCGAAGCGGGAGACCTGCGTGAGCCGCAGCTTCAGCACGCCGGTCAGCACGGTGGAGGGCCTGCGGCAGGCGGTCGCCACCTACCTCTGCCGCGGGGCGGAGAAACTGCGGCGCCAGGGGCAGCAGGCCGGCGGTCTGACCGTGTTCGTGCGCAGCAGCCCCTTTGATGGCAGCAGCTTCTACGCCAACGCCGCCACCAGCGCCCTGGCCCTGCCCAGCAACGACACCGCCGTGCTGCTGGCCGCCGCCCTGCCCCTGGCGGAACGGCTGTTCCGCCCCCACAAGCCCCTGCGCAAGGCGGGCGTTCTCCTCCATGACCTCACCCCGGTGAGCCTGCTGCAGCACCACCTGCTGGTGCCCCAGACGCCGGAGCAGCAGCAACGGCGCGAAGCCCTGATGGCCACCATCGATGGCCTCAACCGCCGCTACGGCAGCGGCACGGTGGGCTGGGCCGCCTGCGGCCTGGCACCACCCTGGCGGATGCGCCGCGGCCACCTCTCCCGGGCCGGCACCACCCGCCTGGCCGAGATCCCGGTGGCCCAGGCCTAGGGACCTTCCAGCAGGCAGGCGATCTGGTCGCGACCGTTGCCCTTGGCCAGCTGCAGGGCGCGGTCGGCGCGACGCAGCAGATCATCGAAGCCGTGGTCGTCGGGAGCCAGGGCGGTGAGGCCACCGCTGATGTGCAGCTTCACATCGGAATGAACATGCACCCCGGGCATGTGGGCCGTGGCGGTGCGCAGGTCCTCAGCGATCACCAGCGCCTGCTCGCAGGGGGTGGCGATCAGGAGCAAACCGAATTCGCCGTCGCCGAGACGGCCGGCGTAATCCTGCTCACGCACGAAGCGGCGCACGAGGTTGGCGAAACTGAACAGCACACCATCACCGGCGCGGTGGCCCCAACGGTTGTTGAAGAGGCGGAAGTTATCGATGTCGAAGCAGAGCAGCGCCAGCGGCAGCCGATCGGCGCGGGCCCGCAGGCATTCCCGTTCGCCGATCGCCAGAAACGCCTGGCGGATCGGCAGACCGGTGACCGGGCAATGCTGGGTCTGGCGACGCAGCTCGAGTTCGCGCATCACCAGCTCGGCGATCCACTGCAGCTGCTGGCGCTGCTGGGGATCGAGATCCGGACGGGGCTGGCGGTCGATCACGCAGAGGCTGCCGAGGTTATGGCCATCGGCGCTGCGCAGCGGGGCGCCGGCATAAAAGCGGATGCCGGGTTCACCAACGACCAGGGGGTTGGTCCGAAACCGCTCATCGAGGCGGGCATCCGGCACCACCATCACCCCATCGGCGGCGATGGCGTGGGCGCAGAAGGCGTTGCAGCGCGGCGTTTCGGTGATCCCGCCGAGGCCGCGGGCGCAGAGGAACCACTGGCGCTCCGCTTCCACCAGGGAGATCGCCGCGATCGGGGCGGCGAACAGGGAGGCGGCCAGGGCGACGAGGCGCTCGAAGTGGGGATCGTTGGCCAGGCCGATGGCGACGTGGCGCTCCAGATCCCGCAGCCGCAGCGGCTCATCCGCGGGGATCGGGTACGACGGCACGACGGTCATGACCAGGGGGGTGGCTCCAGCTCACCGTATGGAGATCGGCCAGCGCCGTAGGACAAGGGCGCGATCGTCGCTGGCTGGAGTCAGGCGGCCGGGACGGTCACGGCCTCGCTGAAGGCGACGCGGCGGCGCTGGTCGAGGGCATCGAGGTAGCGGCGTTCGCTGTAATAGGTCTCCTGGAAACGCAGGGCGTCGCCGTTGAGGCTGGCGAACAGCTGGTCGATGCGCTGCTCCATGTCGAGCAGGGGCGGTTCCGGGGCAGGGTCGGAGGGTTCCTGCAGCAGCTGGGCGATGCATTGTTCAAGGGTGGCCAGCCGCTGGGCGCTCCAGGCGTCAAGCAGGTGGCGACAGCGCTTGAGGGTGCGCTGACGCTCCAGCGATGCGGTGGCACCGCGCAACTGCAGCTCCGGCTGGGCCAGGGAGAGGCGCTGCACCTCGGAGGGTTCGAGCAGGGGCGTGAGCCGGCCCAGCAGGGCGTTGCCGTCACTCTCCACCAGCAACCGGTCAGCCAGCAGGCGGGGCAAATCGAGGTCGGCCAGGTCCTCGCCGGCATCAAGCCCCCGATTGATCTGCTCCAGGCGCCCCTCGCCGAGGTTGGCCTCCTCGATCTCACCAAGGCTGGCCCAGAGCTGGCGATGGTGCTGCAGGGCGAAGTCCTCGAGATCGAGGCGGCGCAGCTCGGTGCGGATCAGGGGGCGCAGGCGTGGGCAGTGGAGATAAAGCCGCAGCACCTCCGCTTCGGAGCGCTCCCGGAACCCCGCTTCACCGGGCTGCTCCCAGCGGGTCGAGCGGCCATGCCAGCGCTGGCCCTTCACCTGCTGGCGCAGGTCGTCCTCCAGCTGCAGGGCCAGCCTGGCCTGACCACCGGAGAGCCGCTCGGCGACCCGCTGGAGGTAGTGGCTGCGCACCGCGGACTGGGGCAGCTTGCCGAGCAGCTCCACCAGGGCGGTGACCGCCTGCTGGAACTGGTCGGGGCGGGCCAGATCGCGACCGGCGAGCTCCTGCTCGATCTGCCAGTCGAGCCAGAGGGGGGCCGCATCGAGCAGCCCCAGGTAGTCGCCGCTGCCGTGCTGCCTGAGGAACTCATCGGGATCCTTGCCGGCGGGCAGATGCAGCACCCGCAATTCCAGCTGCCCCTGCAGCGCCAGCTGCTCCACCTCACCGATCGCCCGCTGGGCGGCGCGCACGCCGGCGCCGTCGGTGTCGAAATTGAGGATCAGGCGCTTGCCATCGCAGCAGCGGCAGAGCTGGGTGATCTGCTGGCTGCTCAGGGCCGTGCCCAGGGCCGCCACCGCATTGGTGATGCCGGCGGCATGCAGGGCGATCACATCGAAATAGCCCTCCACCACCACCGCCCGATCGTCCTTGCGGATGGCGTTGACCGCCTTATCGAGACCGAAGAGGTGCTTGCCCTTCTCAAACACCTCCGTTTCCGGAGAGTTCAGATATTTGGGTTCGCCGCCATCGAGGCTGCGACCGCCAAAGCCGATGATCCGGCCCTGCCGATCGCAGATCGGCACCATCACCCGGTGGCGGAAGCGGTCGTAGAAGCCATCACCGCCGCGCCGCGGCACCACCAGGCCCGCCGCCTCCAGCAGCTCGGGTGCAAAACCCTCCACCTGCTGCAGGTGGCTGAGCAACCCATCCCAGCGTTCCGGGGCATAGCCCAGGCCAAAGCTCTCCAGCGTGGATTCACTGAGCCCGCGCTGCTCGCGCAGATAGGTCAGGGCTGAGGCCCCTTCAGGGCTGCGCAACTGGCTGCGAAACCAACCCGCCGCCAGGGCCAGCACCTTATGCAGCTGATCCCGGCGAGACAGCTGTTGCCTTAACCGCTCCTGCTGCGGACCCTCGAGGGTTTCCACCGGCAGCTGGTATTTGCGCGCCAGCTCCAGCACCACATCGCTGAAGCTCTGGCGCTGGAGCTCCATCAGAAACTTGATGGAATTGCCGCCGGCCCCGCAGGAGAAGCAGTAGTAGAACTGCTTGGCCGGTGACACCGTCATCGACGGCGATTTGTCGTCGTGGAAGGGACAGATCCCGACGAATTCCCGGCCCTTCTTCTTGAGCACCACGTGCTCGCCCACCACATCAACGATGTCGGCCCGCTCCTTGACGGCCTCGATCGTGCGGGGGTGGAGGCGTGGCGTGCTCAAGGGGACGGCAAGCGGGGGATGGGAGGGGCGCCGTGGGCAGCGACGCAGGCAGCGACGCAGGCCGCCACAACAGAGGCCGGTGGGACGGATGCCGGTAGGACAGAGGCTGAAGCCACGACGGGCGTGGCGGCACCGGGAGGATCAGCTGACCACGGAAGAAGCCATGGCGGAGCTGAGCACCAGCGAGGGCAGGGGTCGCCATTCTGCTCCATCCCCCCAGGGATGGGGTAGCGAGGGTGGCGCCACACTGGCGCTGGTGGCCGGAGCCCTGAGCTTCAGCCTGATGACCGTCTGCGTCAAGCAGCTGCAGGGGCGGCTGCCGGTGGCGGAGGTGGTGCTCGGCCGGGCGCTGCTGAGCTGCCTGCTCAGCGCCGTGCTGGTGGCGCGGGCGGGGGTGAGTCCCTGGGGAGAGCGGCGGGGGCTGCTGGCCCTGCGGGGGCTGGTGGGCACCGCCGCCCTGTTCGCCGTCTACGAGGGGGTGATGCGGCTGCCCCTGGCCGACGCCACCCTGATCCAATACCTCTACCCCAGCGCCACGGCCCTGCTCGCCTGGCTCTGGCTGGGGGAGCGACCCGGCCGCACCCTGGCGGCGGCGGTGGCGCTCGGCTGGCTGGGGGTGGCGCTGGTGGCCCGCCCCTTCGGCAGCTGGGGGGGTGAGCCCCTGCCAGCGGTGGGGGTTGGGGCGGCCCTCGCCGGCGCCCTGCTCACCGCCGTGGCCTACGTGAGCGTGCGGCAGCTGGGACGCAGCGAACACCCCCAGGTGATCGTGCTCTGGTTTCCGATGGTCTCGATCCCGCTGAGCCTGCCGCTGGTGCTGCACGATCCGGTGCGGCCCAGCCTCAGCGAGCTCGGCTGGCTGGTGGGGGTGGGGCTGTTCACCCAGCTGGGTCAGATCGGCCTCACCCACGGGCTGATCCACCTGCGGGCCGCCAGGGCGACGACGATCAGCTACGCCCAGGTGGCCTTTGCGGTGCTCTGGGGATGGCTGTGGTTCGGAGAGCGGCCCCGGGCCGCCATGCTCGCTGGCGCTGGGTTGATCCTGGCCAGCGTGCTGCTCAGTCAGGCCCCCTGGCGCTCCCCGGGCAAGGGCAGGGGGTAGGTGGTCCAGTCCTGCACCACGTCCCCGGGGCCGGCGGCACTGCTGCCGCTGGGCCGGGCCAGTCGCCAGCTCTGCTCCCGTTCACCCCGCTGCAGATAGAGATCAAAGGGGCTGTCGACCCGGATCGGATCGCCGCTCAACCGCCAGTCGAAGCGTCCGACGATGCGCAACCCCTGCGCCGGACCGATCGCCACCCGCGTCTGCTCCTCGACCCGGACGCGACTCACCTGGGGCAGACCGGGAGCCTCGAGATCGAGGGCCTGGGCAATCGACGACTGGGTCAGCTGGATCTGCAGCGCCAGGGCGTCGAGCAGCACCCCCTGCCCCGGCTGGCCAGGGCCGCCGCAGGCGGCGAGGGGAAGCAGCAGGGCCAGCAGCAGGGCCAGCAGCAGCCCCCGCGGCCAGGACAGCCAGCCCCGCCGATCGGCGCGGGCGGTGGACGGGGCGGGCAGCATGGGGGTCGCGCAGGGGGCTTCCATGATCGGCTGGCTGGAGGGACAACTGGCCGAGACCTGGCAGCAGGCCAGCCGCCACGGGGTCCTGGTGGTCTGTCAGGGAGTGGGCTACGAGGTGCAGCTGAGCCAGCGCCACTGGCGCCAGCTGCCCCCGGCCGGGACGGCGGTCAGCCTTCACATCCATCACAGCATCCGCGACGACGGCTGGACCCTGTTCGGATTCGGCGACCGCCTCGAGCGCGACCTGTTCCGCGAGCTGGTGGCCGTCAGCGGCGTGGGTCCCCAGGCGGGCCTGGCGCTGCTGGGGGCGATGGCTCCGGCGGAGCTTGTGCAGGCGGTGGTCGAAACGGATCTGCGGCGCCTCTGCCAGGCACCCGGGGTGGGGCGGCGCACCGCCGAACGGCTGGCGGTGGAGCTGCGCCAGCGGTTGCAGGAGCGCTTCGTTCCCCAGCTGGAGGGTGGGGCGAGCGGCGCGGCCCCGGGGGGCGACGATCTGACGACAGAGCTGCCGGGCGGCGCCAGCCGGCAGGAGCTGGACGAGACCCTGGAGGCCCTGGGCTACGCCAGGCTGGAAATCGACCGCGCCCTGCGGGCGGTGGCGGCCACGGGGCTGGCGCCGGAAGCGCCGCTGGAGCTGTGGATCCGCGACTGCCTGCGCTGGCTGTCCCGTCAGGCCGCCTGAGCGGAGGCGCTGCGCTCACGGCGGGGCGGCAAGGGAAGGCCGATGGGAGCGTTGGCTGGAGCAGGCACGGCCGGCCGGCGCAGCGCGCGGCAGGCTGGAGCAGGGCAGCCATCGACCCGGCGGATCGGAGCCCCAGCGACCGGGGCGCAGGAACGCCGTGGCCACCCGATCCAGGCCCCCTGGGCCAGGGTCCACGCCGGGCCTTAAGCTGTTCGTTTGCACCGTAAGGCGTCCGCGCTCGCCCATGCCGCTCACCACCACCAGGAAGCAGGAACTGATCAACGGTCACCAGACCCACCCCACCGACACGGGCTCGGTCGAGGTGCAGGTGGCGATGCTGAGCGACCGGATCCAGCAGCTCAGCGGTCACCTGCAGAAGAACATCCACGACTTCTCCTCCCGCCAGGGGCTGCTGAAGATGATCGGTCGCCGCAAGCGTCTGCTCGGCTACCTGCGCAGCCAGAGCAGCGATCGCTACGCCGCGCTGATCGAGAAGCTCGGCATCCGCGGCTGACGACCCCATGAGTCCCCAGCGGGAACGGCCTCCATCGGGGCCCGGCGGCGCCGGGCCCGCGGCCAGCGGTGGCTTCGGCCCGGCGCGCCGCGCCAGTGTTGGCCCCAGCAAGCCTGCGAGCCCCAGCGGCAGAAGCCGGGGCAGCGGTGCCAGCCAGGTGATCCCGGACCGGGTGGCCAACCGGATGGCACGCCGTGTGGCCCTGGCCACCGGCATTCCGACCCTGCTCGGCATGGCGGTGTTTGTGGTGAGCTACCTGCTGGTCAGCCGCCACATCCTGGAGATTCCTCCCTCCACCACCCTGCTGGCCTCCGGCGCCTGCTTCCTGCTGGGCCTGTTGGGGCTCAGCTATGGCGTTCTTTCCGCCAGCTGGGAGGACGAGGCCGGCAGCCTCCTGGGCCGCGAGCAGATCGGCCTGAACATCAGCAGGATCCGCACCAGCCTGCAGGCGATGCGGCGCGGCAGCGACGGCGGCGTCAGCTGACCGCCGCTGCTGTCCGGACCATCGTCCCGCTCGCGGCTGGCACTCCAGTCGCGCCGGCCTCCTCCAGGGGTGAGAGCAGCGACACCTGGAACGCCGCCGACTCCAGGGTGCGCAGGGCTGAGGGGCCGTCGGCCACACAGAACTGGGCGCCGAGCCGCACATAACGGCTGCGCTCCGAATCGCGCACCCGGGCCACCACCGGCACCCGCACCCCGGCCTCGTCCTGGCCCAGACGGTGGCGCTGCAGGCATTCCCGCAGGCGGTGCTGGATGGTGATGTCACCCGCCTGGTCGGCCGGAAGCTCCACCAGCAGCAGCTGCAGCGCCTCCACCGCCCGGCTGTCCTCGAGGATCAGCTGCACCCGCTCATCGCGGCGATCCACCGTGGCCCAGATCAGGAGCCGGGCATCGACCATCAGGTGGTCGGCCAGACGGGCGAAGGCGCGGGGAAAAACCACCGCTTCGCAGCTGCCGCTGAGATCCTCAAGCTGCAGCACCGCCATGCGATCCCCCTTGCGGGTGGTGACCTGGCGCAACTCCGTCACCATCGCCAGCACACTCAGCCGTGCCTTGTCGGGCTGCTCCTCCAGGCTGGACAGCGGGGCCGGCGAGAGCAGCTTCACCCGGCCCACCAGTTGGCGCAGGGGATGGTCGGAGATGTAGAAGCCGAGCAGCTCCTTCTCAAGCCGCAGCTTCTCGGTGGGTGGGTAGTCGGGCACCGCCGCCGCCTTCGGGGCGCTGACGGGATCGGCCCCGGCCGACGGGCCGGCGGGGCCACCGCCACCGAGCAGATCAAGCAGGTTGCCCTGGCCGCTGGCCCGATCCCGGGCACGGGAGGAGGCCCACTCCAGCACCAGGTCGAGATCGGCCATCAACTGGGCGCGGTTGGCGCTGGGCTCCAGGGTATCGAGGGCACCGCAGTGAATCAGCGACTCAAGGGCGCGGCGGTTGAGGGTGGCGCCAGCCATGCGGTCGCAGAGGTCGGCGAGGGACTGGAACGGACCGGCGCTGCTGCGGTTGTCGATCAGGGCACGGATGGCGCCCTCGCCAAGGTTGCGCACCGCCGAGAGGCCAAACAGGATGCGATCACCGACAGGGGTGAAGTCGATCCCGGAGGCATTGATGTCCGGGGGCAGCACCTCAATCGCCATGGCGGTGCAATTGGCGATATAGCGCTGCACCTTGTCGCTGGCGCCGGCATTGACGGTGAGCAACGCCGCCATGTAGGCCACCGGATAGTGGGCTTTGAGATAGGCCGTCTGGTAGGTGACGGCGCCATAGGCGGTGGAATGGCTCTTGTTGAAGCAGTATTCCGCGAACAGCACCATCTGCTCAAACAGCGCCTCGGCAACCTGCGCGTCCACACCCCGTTCGGTGGCCCCGTTGACAAAGATGCTCTGGTGCTTCTCCATCTCGCTTTTCTTCTTCTTGCCCATCGCCCGCCGCAGCAGGTCGGCCTCACCCAGGGAATAACCGGCCAGATCCTGGGCGATCTTCATGATCTGCTCCTGGTAAACCATGATCCCGTAGGTCTCCTGCAGGATCGGCTCCAGCTTGGCGTGGGCGACATCAATCCGCTCACGACCGTGCTTGCGGTTGATGAATTTGGGAATCAGACCCGCATCCAGAGGCCCTGGCCGGTAGAGGGCAAGGATCGAAGAAATGTCCTCAAGGCTGGAGGGTTTGAGGTCGCGCACGATCTGGCGCATGCCGCTGGATTCGAGCTGGAAGATGCCCTCCAGGTCGCCGCGGGCCAGCAGGGCATAGGTCTGGGGATCCTCGGCAGGAAGCTCATCAGGATCAAGGCGTTCGCCACTGCTCAGCTGCACCAGATCCAGGGTTTTCTGAATCATGGTGAGGTTCTTGAGGCCGAGGAAGTCCATCTTCAGGAGCCCCATCGACTCGACGTCCTCCATGAAGTACTGGGTGATCACCTGGCCGTCGTTGTTGCGCTGCAGCGGCACCAGCTCGTCGAGGGGATCGGCGGCGATCACCACACCGGCGGCATGCACCCCGAAGGTCTTGTTGGTGCCCTCGATCCGCATCGCCAGATCCACCCAGTGCTTCACCTTGGGGTCGGCTTCATATTTCTCGCGAAACTCCGGGGTGGGAGATTCGGGCCCGATCATCTCCTTGAGCTTGGCTGGCTTGCCGCGCACCACCGGGATCAACTTGGCGAGGCGATCGGCTTCGCCGTAGGGAATATCAAGCACCCGCGCCACATCCTTGAGCACCGCCTTGGAGGTCATGCGGTTGAAGGTGATGATCTGGGCGACCTTATCTTCGCCATAGCGCTTGGTGACGTAATCGATCACTTCACCGCGACGCTCAATGCAGAAGTCGGTATCAATATCCGGCATCGACTTGCGCTCAGGGTTGAGGAAGCGCTCGAACAGCAAGCCATGGCGCACCGGGTCGATGTTGGTGATCCCCAGGGCCCAGGCCACCACCGAGCCGGCGGCCGATCCGCGGCCAGGTCCGACCGGAATGCCGTTATCCCGGGCGAAACGGATGTAATCCCAGACCACCAGGAAGTAGGTGGGGAAGCCCATCTGCTCCATCACCTTCAGCTCGAAGTCGAGCCGCTCGCCATAGCTGGGATCGATCCTGGCCTGATCGTCCAGCCCCAGGCGCCGCCGCAAGCCCTCGCGGGACACCTCCTCCAGGTAACTGACCGCCGTATGGCCCTCGGGAATCGGGAAGCGCGGCATCTGGTAGCGGCCGAGGATGTCGTAGTCCTCCACCTTCTCGGCCACGCGGGCGGTGTTGGCCACCGCCTCGGCCACCAGCTCAGGCTCGAGATGGTCGCCGAACAGGCTCAGCATCTCCGCCTCGCCGCGGATGTACTCGGTGCCGGTGTAGCGCAGGCGTTTCTCGTCGCTGATCAGCTTGCCGGTGAGCACGCAGAGCAGGGCGTCGTGGGCCTCCACATCACCAACGCTGAGGTAATGGGCATCGTTGGTGGCGATCAGGGGGATGCCGAGTTCAGCGCCGATGCGGGCCAGCTCGACATTGACGATCCGATCCTCGATGCCGCCATGATCCTGGATCTCCAGATAGAAGTCGTCGCCGAACACCTCCTGATACCAGCTGGCGACGGCGCGGGCTGCGTCGGGGCGGCCCTTGAGGATCGCCTGGGGGATCTCGCCCCCCAGGCAGGCGGTGGCCACGATCAGCCCCTCGCTGTATTGGCGAAGCAGCTGCTTGTCGATGCAGGCGCGGGCAAAGATGCCGCGACCGCGCATGCCGCGCAGATGGCTGATGCTGGTGAGCTTGACGAGGTTGCGATAGCCGACGGCATTGCGAGCCAGGACGACCAGGTGGTAGCGGCGTTCCTTCTTCGGCGGCGGATCATCGATCGAGCCGTTGATCACGTACATCTCATTGCCGATGATCGGCTTGATGCCGGCCTTGGCGCACAGCTTCAGCAGCTCGATCGCGCCGTACATGACGCCATGGTCGGTGAGGGCCAGGG
>JBMSXZ010000027.1:0-23372 GCA_049426205.1 Cyanobium sp. | reverse complement strand
CCAGGCCGAGCTCCCGGTAACGCTTGCGCCACTTGCCGACGGTCATGCCCGTCAGGCCCATGCGCTTGGCAATGGCGGTGTTGGTTTCGCCGGCCCAGCAAGCCAGCACGATCTGGGCGCGTTGCACGATCGAGTGCGGCAGTGATCGTGAACTGGCGAGAGCCTGGAGCTGCTGAACCTCCTCCTCACTGAGAACAAGCGGAGGCATCGGACGACCAAGCGCCACGGAGCACCTCAGGTGACAACTCGGATTCTAGCTGCTGTTTCTGGGACGGCGCACTAGGGGACAGATCAACATTCAGACCCAAGCAAAACAATCGTAAATCTTTTTCTGCTAAGCTGAACCTAACCAAGGCCCGCCGGCAGAACGTTCGAATGACCGAGATGAATAAGCCAAAACGACGGGGCGAAGCTTCAACCATCCCCTTGAGGCTACTATCTCTAGTCATGCTGTCAATTGCCTCAGCTTATTTACTGGGATCGCTTCTATTGTATGCCATTCAAACCAATTCCCAGGGCAACGCTTTCCCATTGCTGAAGACCACGCGAATTTCTCCTCATTTCTCAGATTTGAATTGGATGGTTGTCGTAGGCAATTGTGGTACACGCGGTCAACCAGTTGATTCATCGATTGTACAACAGTGCACCCCTTTTGGCTACGGAAAACAAGGCGGCGGCCTGCCCGAAACGGGATATCCGCCATTATCCAATCTTGCCATTAAAGCACTTCACTTGCCGATCAATATCACTCCAACCATTGGGGTGATTGCTGGCATCTTGATGCTTTTTACTCTTTCGCTTTCATCCTATGTACTTTTTCGCCGCTGCCACCCATGGGGATTAATAATGTCGGCTATTTTCTTGAGCTTCCCTATACAGCTCATATTAGAACGGGGCAATTTAGATAGTATCATATTTTTGCTCATGGCCCTCTCGTCAGTTGGCATTGCAACTCGTTCGAAAAGATTTATCGTTGTTTCGCTTTTCTCTTCTATTTCTGCCATAGCTTTAAAAGTTTTTCCTGCAGCAGGATATGCGGGCTGGATCTTGACAGCTCCAAGATGGAAATCTCAAAAAACACCCCTAGGAGCGCTATGGAGATCACTCATTCTCGCTTCATTACTAGCTGGTCTAGCCATGTCTTGGCAGTGGATTATGAATAACAATTCACCCGTTATGTTCGAAGGTGGCACGAACAGCTTTGGATTATTAGCCTCTGGCTATGCCAATAAATCTCTGATTGACCTGCTTGGAATCAACTTTGCTCGATTTACAATATGGCTGCTTATTATCGCCAAATTGGCGAGTTTGCTCACAGGCTTCGCGACCTCTATCAAGTTTAAGATTGGAAATCAATTGCACACCTTTTTCGATTCAATCGAAAACAAGTTTCAACAGAACTATAGTGTATGCTATTTTATAATTATGAGCTGGACTTGGATAGGCTGCTACACAACAACCATTTCGTATGATTACAAACACATCTTCTTGATACCATCTATCATGGCATCATTGGCTATCAACTCCACAGGCAATCATCAAGCCAAAGGAGAGTCCAAATGGGTTTTTACTGCCTATTCCACAATGGGTTTTTACGTGCTTCTGCACCCCATTGCTTATTACAATATTTCAGCTAATCAACCTTCGTCGATGGTTCACATAATCAAAGGAATTGGGGAAGGCTTAGGAGAGTTTTTTCTTATTCCTATGATGGCCGGCTGCCTTCTCGCGTCACTCCTTTGGAGGGGGAAGAACCACGTCATTCAACATTCCAATGTTTAGCCATCAAACTGGAGGGCACCATGATCCTGCCGAGCAAGGTCACCTTGTAATCAGAGGGTCACATCTGAAGGCATGATGAGCAGCAGAATCAATCAAATGCTTTGCCAGATTCATATCCAATTGCAAAGCTAAGTCGTGATTCAACTATGACTGAATTCAGGTCGGATCCAATCACCGCATCACCATCCCGCCATCAATCTGCAGCACTTGGCCGGTCATGTAAGCCGCAGCCGGCTCAAGGGCGAGGAAGCGCACGATGCCAGCCACCTCCTCGGGCTGGCCCATCCGGCCCAGGGGGATCGCGGCCAGGATCGGTTCCTGGTTCAGATCGCGGGTCATGTCGCTGGCGATGAAGCCCGGCGCCACCGCATTCACCGTGACGCCACGGCTGGCGAATTCGGCGGCGCTGCTGCGGGTGAGACCGATCACGCCGGCCTTGGCGGCGCTGTAGTTGGCCTGGCCGGGATTGCCCATCAAGGCCACCACGGATGTGATGTTGATGATCCGGCCGGAGCGGGCCTTCAGCATGCTGCGGCTCACGGCCCGGGTGCAGAGGAAGACGCCGGTGAGGTTGAGGTCCAGCACCTGCTGCCAGTCAGCGGTCTTCATCCGCATCAACAGACCGTCGCGGGTGATGCCAGCGTTGTTGACGAGCACATCAAGGCGCCCCTCCCGCTCCAACACGGCCTTGACCATCGCCTCCACCTGTTCCTCGACCGCCACATCCGCCTGGATGCTCCAGGCCTTGCCGCCGGCGGCGGTGATCGAAGCCACCACCTCAGCGGCGGCCTCCGGCGAGCGGGCGTAATTGACCACGATGGTGGCACCGCTGCGGGCCAGCTCCATGGCAATGGCCCGTCCGATGCCACGGCTGGCCCCGGTGACCAGGGCCACCGACGCTGGGGTGGATGCGGAGATGGTCATGGCATCGGATCGTCTCGACGCGATCGTATGGCCCCGCCTGCCCTCAGCCTGGCATGGCGCTCTCCTGCACCACGGCAACACCGAGCAGCTTGCGCAGGCGGGCCAGCTGCTGCCGACTCCCGAGCACCACGAGCAGCTGGCCGGGCGCCAGACGGGTTTCCACCGGCGGGTTGGCGATCAGTCGCTCGGCGGGCAGCTCCGGGCGAATGCCGCGATAGGTGGTGGTGCCGATCGGCTCGGAGGGTTGTTTGACCGCCAGAACCAGCACACCGGTGCGGCGTTTGATCTCGAGATCAGCCAGGGAGCGACCGGCCAGATGTCCCAGCTGACGCGGATCGTCGCTGAGCTGGAACTCCTCGACTTCGCAATCTGAGCCCGCCACGAGTTCGAGGAAATCCATGGCCAGAGGCCGCAGGGCGGTGGCCGCCATCGCCCGGCCTCCGGCCACATAGGGACTGATCACCTGATCGGCGCCGGCCTGGCGCAGCTTGCGGGCCGCCTCCTCGTTATCGCAGCGGGCGATCAGACGGCATTCCGGAGCGATGGCCCGGGCGCTGAGCACCACATACACATTGGCGGCATCGCTGGAGAGGGCGGCGACCAGGCTGCGGCAGCGAAGAATGCCGGCCTGACGAAGGGTTTCGTCACGGGTGGCATCGGAGAGCATCACAGGGATGCCGCGGCTTTCAGCCGCTGCCTGGAGTTCAGGATCCAGTTCGATCACCACCATCGGCACCCCTTCACGCAGCAACTGCTCGGCGATCTCTCGACCGATGCGGCCATAACCGCAGACGATGACATGGTCCTGCATGGTTCGGATCCAATGGATGAGGCGGCGTTGGCGAACCCGCCGCAGGTAGCCCGACTCCGAGAGGCCCAGCAGGCTCTGGGCCGCCAACTGCAGCACGGCGAGGCCACCGATGATCGAAAAGACGGTGACAACGCGACCCGCCGCGGACAGGGGGTGGACCTCGCCGTAACCGATGCCCGGGATGGTGATCGCCACCATCCAGTAGCAGTCGCCCCAGTCCCAGCCTTCGGTGATCCGGTAACCGATCGCCGTGATGTTGACCACCGCGATCAGCAGCAGAATCGGCGAGAGCCAGGGGTGGCGGGCCCGGGTGGGCGGGGGCCGCCGCCATCGAGTCGGGACCCGTCCGGACGTGGGGGGTGCCTTCCGGAGCACCACCGCTCAGCTCAGCCCAAGGGCCTGCAACACCGGATCGAAACCCAGAGAGAGCAGGGAGCCGGTCTCGCCCACCCCGCTCACCCCGTCCCGGGCCGGCAGACTGCCGCCGTCCCGGCCGAGGGCCACAACGGGAGTGCCGCAGTAAAGAGCCAGCTCGATGGTCAGGGGGTCGCTGGCCAGCACCACATCGCTGGCGGCGACGTCAGCGGCCCGTCGGGCCGCAGAGGCAGCCGAGGCCGGCGGCAGCTCACGGCTGCGGAGGCTGGGCAGGCTGGCGCGGATGCGTTCCGGCAGCTGCTGCCAGTGGGCCGCCGGCCAGTCCGAGGGGCCGCCCGCTGGGGCCAGCAGCAGCAAGGGGCCATCGCCCGGAGGGAACGCCGCCGTGGCCTCGGCCAGAGCGGCAGGCTGGATGGGGAGGCGGAAGGCGGCGGCATCAAGGCTCACCCCCGCCGGGCTGAGGTGGCCGGCGAGGGACTGGGGTGCCCAGCCAGGCGGAGGCTCGCTGACCCGGGCGGTGGCGGAGAAGCCGGCGCTGGCCACACGGGTGGGGATGTGGCTCATCGACAGCATCAGGTCCATCTGGCGGCTGGGGGCCAGATTGATCGCCACCTGGAAATCGGGATCGCGGACCGAACCGAGCAGATTGGCCCAGTCGGCCAAGGTGGCATCGCCATAGCTGAACGGGATCAGCTTTTCGACCGCCGGCAGCAGCGTCCAGAGGGGGGCCTGGGCGGGGGGACAGGCCACCTGGATGGCGAAGCCGAGCTGCTCGGCGGTGGCCGCCACGGCGGGGAAGGCCTGGAGCTGCTGCAGCCCATCGCCCGGAATCAGGAACAGTGCACGCATGGGGACGAGGTTGGGCAGGATCTGCAGGGTTGCATCCCCGGCCTGATTGTATGGATCAGGTCCATCCCGTCCCGCTTCCGGGAACTTGCTTGTGCATCTGCTGATCGCCGCCGCCGGCAGCGGCCGCCGCATGGGCGCCGACCGCAACAAGCTGTTGCTGCCCCTGGCCGGCCGCCCCGTTCTGGCCTGGACCCTGGAGGCCGCCCTGGCCTGCCCGGTGATCCGCTGGATCGGTGTGGTCGGCCAACCCCAGGATGGGGAGGCGATCGCGACGATCGTGGCCGCCGCCCGGCCCGATCGTCCCGTGGTCTGGATCCTGGGGGGCGAAACCCGCCAGGACTCGGTGAGCCGTGGATTGGCGGCCCTGCCGGATGACGCCGAAGCCGTGCTCATCCACGACGGGGCCCGTTGCCTGGTGACCCCAGACCTGCTGGAGCGCTGCTGCCTCGCCCTGGACGAGGCGATCGCGGCCGGGGCCGGCATCGTCGCCGCGGTGCCGGTCACCGACACCATCAAGGAGGTGGACGGCAGCGGCACGATCACCGCCACCCCGGACCGCAGCCGCCTCTGGGCAGCCCAGACCCCCCAGGGCTTCGCCGTGGACCAGCTGCGGCAGGCCCATGCCACCGCCGCCGCCCGGGGTTGGAGCGCCACCGACGACGCGGCCCTGTTCGAGCGGCTGGGGCTGCCGGTGCGGGTGCTGGAGGCCTCACCGGCCAACATCAAACTGACCACCGCCTTCGATCTGACCATCGCCGAAGCGGTGCTGGCCCGCCGCGACGGCGGCAGCGCCGGTCGATCCTGACGGGGGAGGGAGCGTTGGCGACGGCGCCCCGCCGCGCCAGGATCGGGGTTCCGCCAGCCCGCCGCCATGCCAGCGCCACGCCTCCCGCGAGGGCCCCTGCGACCGGTGGTTCGGCTGGTGACGCTGGTCGTGGCGCTGCTGGCGGCCCTGATGCCAGCGCTGGTGCCCCAGACGGCCCTGGCCCGGGCGGAACAGGCCCGAGCAGGCCTGCCGCCCCCGGAGCCCCCGCCGTTGCTGACTTGGCCCGGTGACACCGCCCCCGGGCGGGTTCCGGCAGCGATCAGCGCCCCGGCTGCCGTGCAGGCTCCACCGCTGGCCCCTCCCCCGGCCCCACCACCCTCCAGCTGGGTCACCATGGAGGGCCGACGGGTGCTTGAGATCCGCTCCGCCACCGGGGCCCAGACCCCAGCGGAGGTCGCGCTGCGAGGAAGCCTGCGGCTGCGGCAGCTGGCCGAGAACCAGGCGGTGGAGCCTGAGCAGCTGGTGGTCCGCGAGGATCCCCCCTACGCCCTGATCGGCCTGCAACGCCCCGGTGGAGGGTTCACACCCCAGATGGCGGTTGACGACCGGGCGGCCCTGGCCTTCGGCACCACCCGCCAGGAGCTGGCCGAGCGCTACCGCGACCAGATGCGGGCGGCGATCCGCCAGTACCGCAGCACCCACACCCTGGGGGCCTGGATCCGCAGCACCGCTCTGGCCACCCTGGTGCTGGGGGTCTATCTGCTCTGGCTGCGGATCCAGACCTTGATCCAGCGGCGCCTCGGCCGCTGGATCCGCCAAGGGCACTCACCCCTGCTGGAGGGGCTGCGGATCGGCAGCACCACCGTGCTCGATCGCGGACAGGAACGGGCTGTGCTGCTGCGACTGCTGCGGTTGCTGCACTGGGGCCTGCTGCTGCTGGCCAGCTATCTGCTGATCCCTCTGCTGCTGGGGCTCTTCCCCCCCACCCAGATGATCGCCGAGGGGTTGCGGGGACACCTGCGGGGCGTGCTCGTCCACCTGTTCGAGGGGGCGGTGGCCGCGATCCCGAATCTGCTGACGATCGCCCTGATTCTTTTGCTCACCCGTGGGCTGATGCGGGCCTGTGTCGACTGGTTCGAGGCGATCGAGCGGGGCCAGCTCCAGATCAGCGGCTTCTACCGCGAATGGGCCCGGCCCACCGGCCGCCTGGTGGCCGCCACCCTGCTGCTGGCCGGCCTGGTGGTGGCCTACCCCTACATCCCAGGCTCCGGCAGCCGCGCCTTCCAGGGGGCTGGCCTGTTCGTGGGTCTGCTGGCGGCCCTGGGCTCCAGCGCCGTGGCGACGAACGTGATCAGCGGCGTGATGCTGATCTACACCCGGGCCTTCCAGGAGGGCGATCGGGTCGAGATCAACGGCGTCACCGGCGTGGTGCAGGACCGCAACCTGCTGGTGACCCGCATCCAGACGCCACGCAATGAGTTGGTGAGCCTTCCCAACGCGATGGTGATCTCGACCCCGGTCCTCAACTTCAGCTATGCCGGCCGGGAAGGTCCTGGGCCGGTGACGATCAGCACCACGATCACGATCGGCTACGACGTGCCCTGGCGGCAGGTGCACCACCTGATGCTCGAGGCTGCCCGGGCGGTGCCGGGGATCGCCGAACAGCCCGCCCCCAAGGTGTTGCAGACCGCCCTCAACGACTTTCACATCAGCTACGAGATCGACGCCAGCCTCCAGGATGTGGGCCTCTACCGCGAAACCCTTTCGGAGCTTCTGGCCTCCCTGCAGGATCGGTTCGCGGCGGCCGGGGTGGAAATCCTCTCGCCGGGCTATCAAGCCAACCGAGACAGCAACCGCAGCACCGTGCCGCCAGCCTGGGATGGCCGCTGAAGCCCGGGGGACAACGGGACCAGGCCAGCCTCGGCTCCGGCGGACCTCAGCCTCCGCCCGGCAGCAGCGACAGCCGCCCACGGCCGCCATCGAGACGGGCCCAGGCCCCCAGGGGCAGGGCGGCATTGCCAGGGGTATGGCCGACCGGCAGATGGGCGACGACCGGGATCCCCAGATCCAGGCTGCGCTCCCTCAGCACCTGGTCGAGATCAAAACGGTGCTCCTCCGGCTCATCGGCGCGGCCATCGGCCTCCCGCCAGCCCTCGAAGCTGCCGAAGCCCAGACCCGCCAGCTGCTGCAGGGCACCGCAGAGCCGCCAGTGGGTGAGCATGCGCTCGATCCGATAAGGGGCCTCACCCACATCCTCCAGCACCAGGATCGCCCCCTGCAGGGCCGGCAGATGGGGCGAGCCGAGCAGATGGCTGGCCACGGTGAGATTGGCCACCAACAGCGGTCCCTCGGCCACCCCCGCCCGCCAGCCCACCGCATCCAGCTCCGCCACCGGCTCGCCGAACAACAGGGCCCGCAGCCGCTCCTGACTCCATCCCGGCTCCGCCGCCAGGGTGGTGAGCAGGGGCCCGTGCACCCCTCCGCCGAGTCCACAGGCAACCCGATGCCAGAGCAGCGATGTGACATCCGAAAAGCCGAGCAGCCAGCCTTGGGGCTGCTGCAGCGACTGCTCCAGCAGCCGGGCCGCACCCCAGCCGCCGCGGGCGCAGGCATAGAGCGACGGGGCGACAGCCCCAGGCTCGCCCGGGCGCAGATCCGCAGCCCGTTCCGCGTCACTGCCCGCCAGATAGCCCCAGCGGCGCCCGCCCAGGCCCGGGGTCTCCTCCACCTCCAGTCCCCAGGCCCGCAGGATCGCCAGACCCGCCTCCAGACGGTCGTCACCGCCAAGGGCTGAGCTGGCCGCCACCGGGCGCACCCGATCGCCGCGGCGCAGCGGGGGCGGCAGAAGCAGGGGGCTGGGCGTCATCGGGGCGGTGGGGTCGGCGGGTGAGGCATCAAGGGCAAGGCCGCAGGCGAGGCTGGAGGACGGGGCGCCGCGGCCGTCACGGGTGGATCGGGCCCGTTGGGCCGGGCCGATGGCCCTGGACTCAGGGAGAGGGCCCCGGGGTGGTGGCGGTACCGAGGATCAGGGCCAGCAGCAGCAGGGCCCCCAGCTGCACCTGATGGCTGAAGTGGAGCCCGTAGTTGCTGCGGGGGAGATCGGCCCGACGCAGCACCAGCGCCTCCCGCAGCATGCCGCCACTGGCGACCAGCCAGGGCAACCAGAACAACGGTCCGGCGATGCCGCGCAGCTGGGCCGCCACCGCCAGCAACAGGGCGGTCAGGCCGTAACAGGCGGTCACCCAGAGCGGCGCCGCCGCGCCGAGGCTGAGGGCGCTGCTGCGCACCCCGAGGCGGGCGTCATCCTCCCGATCGCTCATGGCATAGACGGTGTCGAACCCGAAGGTCCAGCAGAGGGTGGCCAGCCAGATCAGCAGCAGTGGCCAGCCCCCCGCCAGGGATCCGCTGGCGGCCACCCAGGGGATCAGCACGGCGAACCCCCAGCACAGGGCCAGGACCAGCTGGGGCAGGGCGAACCAACGCTTGGCGGAGGGATAGAGCAGCACCGGGGGCAGGGCCGCCATCGCCAGGGCCAGGGCGGTGGTCCTGCCGGCGGCCGGCAGGGCGAGCACCACCAGCAGGGCCAGCAGCAGACAGACCAGCAGCAGGGCGAAGGCGGTGGCGGGGCTGACCCGGCCAGAGGCCAGGGGCCGATGGCGGGTCCGCTCCACCAGGGGATCGATGCGACGATCCCAGAGATCGTTGGCGATGCAGCCGGCCCCACTGACCGCCAGGCCGCCAAGCACGATCCAGCCGACCAGGGCGGGGGCGGGTGGGGCCTGGGGCGTGAGCCAGAGGGCCCAGCCGGCAGGGATCAGCAGGATCAGCCGCCCGCTGGGCTTGTGCCAACGCAACAGCTCCAGCAGGGCCCTTGCGGTGGCCATGGTCAGGGGGGACGTTGGCGGCACCCTAGGGCTGGCGAGGATGGGATCCGACCGGCCCCTCGGCGCCGCGGGCCAGTGGCATTCCGCAGAAAGAACGGAGCATCGCTGGCGGGGTGGTGGCAAAGTGTCGGCGCCGCGGCCGAAGAGTGTTCCGATGGCCCAGTCATCACCGCCGACATCGCCGTCGCCCATGCCGCCTGAGGCCCCCAATGGATCCGTGGCGCCCACCGCGCCGGCAACGAGCGGGTCCAGCAGTGACCAAGCGGGGAGCTCTGCCACGCGCCGGGTGGCCGCGATCGACATCGGCACGAATTCGATTCATCTGCTGATCGCCGCCATCGATCCCGCCCTGCACGCCTTCAGCGTGATTCAGGCCGAAAAGTCAACCGTGCGGCTCGGGGAGAGGGATCCCGAAACAGGCGATCTCTCGGCCGAATCGGTGGAACGGGCTCTGCTCACCCTGCGCCACTGCCGCGACCTGGCCCTCAGCCACGGTGCTGAGCAGATCATCACAGCCGCCACCAGCGCCGTGCGAGAGGCGCCGAATGGCCGCGACTTCCTGCAGCAGCTGGAACGCAGCCTCGACCTCCACGTGGATCTGGTCAGCGGGCCGGAGGAGGCGCGCCTGATCTACCTGGGCGTGCTGTCAGGCATGACCCTGGGAGAGGCCCCCCATTACATCCTCGACATTGGCGGCGGCTCGACCGAGCTGATCCTGGCCGACGGCCGCGATGCCCGCGCCCTGACCAGCACGCGCATCGGCGCGGTCCGTCTGCAGAGGGAGTTCTGCCAGCAGGATCCCCTGCCGGCCGCGCGACGGGCCTTCCTGGAGGCTTACATCCAGGGCTCCCTCGATCCGGCCGTGGCCCAGGTGCGCGCCGCCCTCTCACCCCACGACAAGCAGCCGATCTTGGTGGGCACCAGCGGCACCGCCATGGCCCTGGCGGCCCTGGCCGCCGCTGAAGACGCCAAGCCGGGCCTCAAGCTCAACGGGTACCGTCTCAGCCGCGCCCGGGTCGACCATCTGGTCAGCCGCCTGGTGGCAATGGGACCGGAGCAGCGGCGCGCCCTCACGTCGATCAACGAGCGGCGTGCCGAGATCATCGTGCCCGGGGCCCTGATCCTTCAGACCGCCATGACCATGCTGCAGGCCCAGGAGCTGGTGGTCTGCGACAGGGCCCTGCGCGAGGGTCTGATCGTGGACTGGATGCTGCGCAATGGATTGCTGGCCGACCGCCTGGCCTTCCAGAGTTCGATCCGCGAACGCACGGTGCGCCATCTTGCCCGCAGCCATGGCGTCGATGCAGCCCGGGCCGACCGGGTGGCCGCCCATGCCCTCAGCCTCTACGACCAGACCCGTGGGTCCCTCCATCACGACCCGGGGCCGGGCCGCCGGCTGCTCTGGGCCGCGGCCCAGCTGCACAGCTGCGGCAAACACATCAACATCGCCGCTTATCACAAGCACACCTGGTATCTGATCCGCCACGGCGAGTTACTGGGCTACAGCGAGGCCGAACACCTGATGGTGGCGGCGATCGCCCGCTACCACCGCCGCGGCTTGCCCAAGAAGCGGCATGAGTCGTGGCAGCTGATCCAGGAGCGTGATCAACGTCAGACGGTGGCCTCCATGGCCCTGCTGCTTCGCCTGGCTGCAGCCCTCGACCGCAGGCCCGGCAGGGTGATCGAAGGCCTGCGGGTGGAGGCGGAGGGGTCGCGGGGCACGAAGGCCAGCGAGCTGAAGATCTGCCTGGAAGCGGCCTGTGGGGAGGACGGCAGCCGACCGAACCTGAGCCTGGAGCGCTGGAGCCTGCGCTCCTGTGCAGCGGCGGTGCTGGAGGCGACCGGCATCACCTTGAAGGTGCCGGAACCCGGCGAGCCGTAGAGCGAAACAGGCCCCGCAGGGGAGACCTAAGGGCGGACAGCGCCCCCCCGGGGCTGGGTGAAGCCTCTGGGCTGGGCGCTGGTCGCTGGGAAGCGATACCACTTCACCTGGCTGATCGTGCCCAGCGGCTTGGCTTCTCCGCCCTGGACCGCGGCGCGGACCAGGTCCGGGCGGCCGGCGAGCACCTCCAGACCGGAGCCCAGGGGGAAGCGCTTCTCGCCACTGAGCAGCCCCTCGAACACAACGGTGCCGCTCTGGTCACGGACGGAAACCCAGCTGCCGGGGTCGCTGCTGAGCACCAGGCCGTTGGCATCGCTGGCCGATGTCTCGGCAGGGCCAGCCCCTGGAGCGGTTGTCTGAAGGACGCGCGAGGCTTTGGGGGGCAAGCCCTGGGGCGGGGTGACGCTGGAGGCCGGGGGGTTGGCGGCATCCGGGGCCGGCTTCGAGGGCATGCCGGAGAAGGGTTGCAGGCGAGACCAGGGCCGCAGGGCCAGGGCCGATCCCACCAGACCCAGCAAGGCAAGGGCGAGCAGGGCAGCACGCCAGGGAATGGCAGGGGCTGATGCAGACCTGGGACCGGCGATCCTCGGGGCTGGGGATGGCGGAGCTGCCGCAACTCGCGGCGATGGGGAGGCGCTGGCCAGGGGGCTGCGCGAACCCCGATCCCGGGGCAGGCTGCGCAGGGCCGAGAGCTCTTCGTCGATGGAGATGCCGAGGCAGTCGGCGATCCGCCTCGCGTAGGCGATCACGAAAACCGTTTCAGGCAATTGGCTGCGATCGCCGCACTCGACGGCCTTGAGCTGGGATTCACCGAGGTGGAGGCGATTGGCCAGGGCCTCAAGGCTCACCCCCTGGGCCTGGCGGGCGGCCGCCAACTTGCTGCCGAGGGTGAGGAGGGCGGGAGCGCCATCAACCGGCTGCTCGGTCCGGGTCTGGTCAACCGAGGACCGCGGGGAGTGCGGGGCGCCCGCTGATCGGCCATCTGACTGGAGCCCAGTCTCCGCAGGAGCCTGGACAGGGTCAGAGGATGGGGGATCCCCGGAGGGCGTGCCGATCACTTTGTCCGTCACGACAAAGATTTCCGGGGTGAACAGAACGGGGTCAGTATGACGCCGCTAGGCATTCCTGCCCACCGGGACAGTGGCGGGCTGGAACCCCCAGACGAACAATCTCCACCTCAACGGGCTTGGAGAAGCCGCACTGGTGCTTCTTGACTGGGCCAGAAGGGAAAAATCGCAGTCCTTGCCCTGGAAACAGGGACCGTTGATGAAGATGGGCGATACTGGATTCGAACCAGTGACCCCTTCCGTGTGAAGGAAGTGCGCTACCGCTGTGCTAATCGCCCGTAATTCCGCAGGCTGCGGATTGACGTGATTGTAGGGGATGTGGTTTGCATCCCACCACCGTTTCCAGAAGCGTCGTTGGACCGCTTCTGACTCCTTGGTTGTCACCGTGGGCACTGGGGTCAACCAGACGCCTTGCCATCCCCAAGGGTGTTGTCGAGTTCAGCGGGCGGGGCGACCAATGCGGAATGCCTGGGTTCCGCGCCATGGCTGAACTTGATTGGCGGGGTTCACTCGCGGAGGTCACTCGCAAGAGGCACCAGCTCCAAGCAATTCCCGGTAAGGATCGGGAAAGGCAGGGACTGTCGCTGAAGGATTCAGAACAATCGGAGCGGTGGAACAGCAGCTTTCTTGGAGCCCGAGGGGCCCAGCCTGAGCTGCTGAGGGGAGAACCCCACAGGGCCGCCGAGCGGACCCGTTGTGGTGGAGCATAGACCATGGTGACCGCAGTGGTTACCGCACCAACGACCAACCCCGGCCCCCGACCCCTCCGCCAGACCTTGACGTCCACCACCAAGCCAGTTCCATCCCCTGCAGCCGCCAGCGACCAGGGCGACCCTGCCGCTGTCGATGTGCTGATCGTGGGGGGAGGGGTCTGCGGCACCGCCCTGCTGTTCGAGCTGGCCCGCTACACCGACCTGAAGCGGCTGGCGCTGGTGGAGCGTTACGAGCAGCTGGCCCAGGTGAATTCCAAGGCGACCAGCAACAGCCAGACGATCCACTGCGGCGACATCGAAACCAACTACAGCCTGGACAAGGCCCTCAGCGTGCAACGCACCGCCGCCATGATCGGCCGCTACGGCGACCTGCTCGAGCCGGCTGAGCGGGAGCGCTGTGTGTTCCGCACCCCGAAGATGGTGCTGGCGGTGGGCGACGAGGAATGCCGGATGCTGCGCCAGCGCTTCGCCCAGTTCTCCCCCCACTTCCCGGCGATGGAGCTGCTGGAGGCCGAACAGATCGCCGCCTGGGAACCGAAGGTGGCCCTGATCGACGGACGGCTGCGGCCGGAACCGATCGTGGCGATCGGCATCCGCCACTCGCCAACGGCCGTGGATTACGAAGCCCTCGCCGAATCCTTCGTGGCGGAGGCGCAGCGGTCGATGGCTGAGGATGGCAGGGAGCTGGACCTGCGGCTGGGCACCAGCGTTCTGCGGATCGTTCCGGAGGGTGAGCGGTTCCGGGTGACCCTGAAGGCGGGCAAGGACGGCCGGCTGAGCGAATGCTGGGCACGCCATGTGGTCGTGGCTGCCGGTGCCCACAGCCTGCTGCTGGCCCAGCGACTCGGATTCGGCCTGGAGTATGCGTGTCTGCCGGTGGCAGGCAGCTTTTATTTCACGCCAGACCTGCTCAACGGCAAGGTTTACACCGTGCAGAACGACAAGCTCCCCTTCGCGGCGATCCACGGCGATCCGGATGTGCGCGCACCGGGCCAGACCCGCTTCGGCCCCACGGCCCTGTTGCTGCCCCTGCTGGAGCGCTATCGCCCCTCCTCGTTCTGGGATTTCCTGAAGGTGTTGCGCCTCGATGGAGCCGTGCTGGCGGTGCTCTGGCAGTTGTTCGGAGTGGCCGACATCCGCGGCTACATCCTGCGCAATCTGCTGTTCGAGATTCCCTGGCTGGGCCGGCGCCTGTTTCTGGCCGATGCCCGCAAGATCGTGCCATCCCTGACGCTCGACGACCTGCGCGTTGCCCGGGGCTACGGAGGCATCCGCCCCCAGTTGATCGATCGCCGCAGCCGCAGGCTGCTGCTCGGCGAGATTCGGATCGAGGCGATGCCTGGCCTGAGTTTCAACGTCACCCCCTCTCCGGGTGGCACCTGCTGCCTGGGAAACGCCCTACGGGATGTCGAGACCATCGTGGCGCGGCTGGGTTGTCGCTTCGATCGTGAGCGACTCGGCCGCGAGCTCGAGACCACCGCCACGCCCCCCAGCGGCAGCGGCGAGGGGGACCTTCAGGCCGCCTGAGCCATGGGCGCCAAGCGCCGGCCATGGCCATGGCCGGCGCGGGCCGGACCGGAATGCCCCGATCAAGGAGCGCTGGCAGGGTCTGCTAGGCGCCGCCGCGGAAGAGGTGATGGTGATCGGCGGCATAAAGGCGTGAGCGGGCGGGCCCCGCAGACGCCAGGGCCGGACTGACGATGTAAAGGGTGGTGCGGATCAGTTCCCGCTCTCGGCTGGTGGCGGCCATCGCCGCGAGGGGAACCACGGTGAGCCATTCGTCGGGCCAGCTCACCCGGTAGCCGATGGCCACCGGGGTTTCGGGGGGGTAGTGGCGCAGGAGCTCCTGCTGCACCTCCTCCACATGACGGGCGCTGAGATACAGACAAAGCGAGGCACCCAGGGCCGCCAGCCGTTCCAGAGACTCGCGCTCCGGCACGCCGGTACGGCCGCCGGTGCGGCTCAACACGATGGTCTGCACCAGCCCCGGAATGGTGAGCTCCTGCTGCAGGGCCGCGGCGGCGGCCTGGTAGGCGCTGACGCCAGGGATCACCTCCACTCCAATCCCGGCATCGGCCAGGCGGCAGATCTGCTCGGCGATGGCCCCGTAGAGACAGGGATCACCGTCATGGAGCCGCACCACCCGGCGACCGGCGCGGGCCTGCTCCAGCAGGGCGTCGAGCACCTCCTCCAAGGTGAGGGTGCTGGTGCGGATCCTCTGGCAGCCGGAGGGGGCCAGGGCCGCAATGGCAGGGTTGATCAGGGAATCGGTCCAGACCAGAACCTCAGCGGCTTCGATGGCGCGAGCCGCCCGGATGGTGAGCAGGTCGGTGGCCCCGGGGCCGGCCCCGACGAACTGGACGATGGGACGATCGCTCATGGCAGGGAAGGACCAGCGATGGTGCCGGGATCAGGGAGGGGACGTCGCTGGCCGAACAGCCACCAGAGACCGAGGGAACCGAGGGCGATCAACAGCAGGCTGACCAGCTGGGCCATGCGCAGTCCGCCCTCACAGAAGGGCGGTTGGGAGAGAAGACAAAGGGGATCAAGCCGCAGGGCCTCGATCCAGAGCCTGCCGCTGCTGTAGGCCATCAGATAGATGCAACTCAGGGCGCCTGCCGGCAGCTGAATGCGGCCGCGGCTGGCGGCCCGAAAAAGGAGAAGCAGCAGCGCACAAACCCCGAGATTCCAAATCGATTCATAAAGGAAAGTGGGATGAAATGTTTCAGAATCTATAAATTGAATCGGCCGATTCTGGGCTGGAATTGTCAGCTTCCAGGGCAGGTCCGTGGGAAGGCCGAACGCTTCAGAATTGAAGAAATTGCCCCAGCGCCCGATTGCCTGGCCCAGCGCCACAGCCGGCACGAGCACATCGAGCAGAGTCCAGAACGATTGGCGCCGCCAACGGCAGTAGAGCACGGTGACCAGAAGACCGCCGAGCAAGGCGCCGTGGATGGCGATGCCCCCGCGCCAGATGGCCAGGGCATCGATCCAGTGGCTGCGGTACTGGCGCCACTCGAGGGCGACGTAGTAGCTGCGGGCGCCGATCACAGCACCGGCCACCAGCAGGGGAAGCAGATCGGCGATCAGGGCGGGCTCAATGCCACGGCGGCGTCCGAGCCGGGTCGCCAGCATCAGGCCGGTGAGAACCGCCAAGGCGATCAGCAGGCCATACCAGCGCACACTGAAGGGCCCCAGCTGGAACAGCAGGGGGCCCGGTGAGCTGAACACCGCCGAGGGCAGCAACAGCGGCATCAGGGAGTCCAGAAACAAACCCGACAGCAGCAATCAGGGACCAGGGGAGGGATCAGATCGCCCCCTCGGCAGCCTGAACCTTCTCCACTTGGCGCTTCTTGAGGACAAGGAGAATCTGGGCCAGGGCCACCAGGCTGAAGAAGGCCAGCAAGCCGTAGATGCGGTTGGGGTTCTGAAGAACAACTTCAGCGTCCACCTGGCCGAAACCGCCGACGTTCGGGTCATTGGTCAGGGGGGCACCGGCTGCAACCGTGTCACCAACAGCAACCTTGAGGGTCGGACCCGCAGGAATGGTCTCAGTGACGCGGCCATCGGCGGTGCTGATCTCCACCTCGGTGCTGCCGTTCTCAGCGGTTGTGATGGCGCTGATCGTGCCGGCCGCAGAAGTCGTGAACGCGTTGTTGTTGGTCTTCTCGCCGGTGGGGTTCACCTGGCCACGGCCACGGTTGCCGCCAACGTGGATCTGATATTTGCCGAAGTGAATGGCGCTATCGGTGGCGGGATCAGGCGAGAGGACCGGGAAAACGATCGTTTTGTGCTGGTCGCCGGGAAGGGGACCCACCAGCAGGATGTTGGGCTGGGTTTCGCTGTACTGGGTGTAGTAGATGCCAGCGGTCTCCTCCTTGAGTTCCTCGCTCAGCCGCTCCGGCGGAGCCAGGCGGAAGCCCTCGGGCAGCATGACAACGGCACCGACGTTGAGACCGGTTGGGCTGCCATCGCCAGCCACCTGCTGGATGGAGGAGTCGTAGGGGATTTTCACCTCAGCCTTGAACACCGTGTCGGGGAAGACGGCCTGGGGCACCTCCACCTGGGTGAGTTTCTTGGCGAGGTGGCAGTTGGCGCAGACGATCTTGCCGGTCGCCTCGCGGGGGCTGGCGTAGTTCTGCTGGGCATAGAACGGATAGGCCCAGCTGGGACTGGCGCCCGCCACCAGGGTCCCCGCTCCCAGGGAGAGGGAGAGGAGAAAACCGAGCAGGGGGGAGAGGAAGCGGCGCATGGCGAGGGATCGATCGAACGCGGACGGCTGGTGGAAAGAAGCGGAGCGGAACACCAGGGGGATCAGACCCACCAGGGTTTGTCGCCGGTGCGGAAATCAGTCTCCGTCCACTGGCTGAGGAAGACGTTGTCGTTCTCGACGGTGACGTGGGCCAGGGCCAGGGAGAGAGGCGCAGGACCGCGAACCACCTTGCCGGTGGCGTCGTACTGGCTGCCGTGGCAGGGGCACATGAACTTGTTGGCGCCGCTGTTCCAGGGCACGACACAACCCAGGTGGGTGCAGATGGCGTTGATGCCGTAGTTGCCGATCGCTTCAGGACCCTCGACCACCAGATAGGTGGGATCACCTTTGAGGCCCTGAACCAGGGAGCGGTCGCCCTCCTTGTGATCGGCGAGCCAGCCAGAAAGGGTGACACCGTTACCGGAGGCGTCCTTGGCGGTGGTGCCGCCACCGCCGCCGGCGGGCCGGGGGGGGATGAAGTAGTTGACCACCGGATAGAGGGCACCGAGGGCAACGCCGGTGACCGAGCCGAAGGTGAGGAGATTCATGAACTGCCGGCGACCCATGCCGGGCACGTCACCGCTTGAGGAGGCCGCTGGGATCTGGGTCATACGAACCGTTCCGGGGTCATCGGGGCAACGCGTGGCCATTATGAACCGCGTCCGGACCCCGCCGGGGCCTCGGCCGCGGTCGCGGATGGAAGGCTTCACGAAACCGCTGGCGCCACGGCCCTCTGCCCCAGGACGCCGATGCGCCGCCGCACGGTCTGAACCACGGCCTGGGCGCAGCCACCGCAGGCAGGCCAGAGTTGGGCCCCCGCCTCAACCCTGAGACCATGCCCGAATCCGGGGCCCCCCTTCGCGCCGGTGAGCTCGTGGGGCTGTTGCGCCAGCGCTGGCAGGCCTCCTACGACCTGCAACTGGTGCGGCGCCAGGGGCGGCTTTATCTCCAGGTGATGTGGGGCTACCTGGAACAGCAGTCCTTCCCGCTCAGCGCCGAGGAGTATCAGGAGCGGATCGAAGCCCTGGTGACCACACTCAACGGGCTGGGCGTGGCCGATCAGGTGCGGCAGTGGCTCAGCACCACCCGCGACAGACCGAGGCTGGGCAGGGCCCTCTCCCTGGCGCTGGTGTTGCCGGCCGGCAGGGCCAGCGAGTTTCTGCTTTGAAATGACCCTGGCGAGACGGTCAGGGTGGACCGGGCGCAGGAATCCCGGGCATGCGACAACCCCTCCAGGCGCCAGGCAGGGCATCGGCCTCGGCTCTGGGCATCGCCATCGCCATCGCCATCGGACTCAACGCGACGGAGCGGAGCCTCAGGCCGGCGCTCGGCGGCGACCACTGACGGCCACAAGCGCCACTCCCACCAGATAGAGGGACGTGATCGCTGCGGAGAGCAGCAGCATCGTGACCGGATCCGTGGATGGGGTGAGCACAGCCCCGGCCAGGGCACTGCCAAGGACCACCCAGCGCCAGGCCCGCAGCATGGTGGGGGCATCGATCAACCCCAGAGCCCCAAGCAGCAGTTGCAGCACCGGCAGCTGAAAGGCCAGGGCCGTGGCCAGCATCAGCAGCAGCACAAAATCGAGGTAGCGCTCAATCGACCACATCGGCTCCACCACGTCAGCCCCGTAACTGACCAGAAAGCGCAGGGCGGCGGGCACCAGGGCCGACCAGGCGAAGAACAGCCCAGCCAGGAACAGCAGGCTGGAGCCGGCCACGGCCGGGGCCACAAGGCGCCGCTCACGGCGGGTCAGGCCCGGCAGCACGAAGGCCAGGATCTCAAAGATCACCCAGGGCAAGGCCAGAGTGAGGCCGGCGTAGCCAGCCACCTTGAGAGACACAAACAGAAACTCCCCCGGCGCCAGCTGAAGGAAGCGGATCCCCTGGGCGGGCTGCTCCAGCAGCCCCACCAGCGGTCGCACCGCCAGCAGGCAGGCCGCCGCCGCCACAACCACGGCCAGCAGGCTGCGCAGCACCCGCCAGCGGAGTTCCTCGAGATGCTCGACGAGGGTCATCTCCACCTCGGCGGGGAACTCGTCCTCCCCCTGGCCGCCCCCGGGGCCTGGGGGAGCGGAGCCGGGCTGCCGTTTCACGGACAGGAGGTCGGCCTCGGAGAGGAGGTCGGGCTCGGGCAAGGACTGACCTGGGGGGGTTATGCATCGAATTGTGCCGCCCCAGGCCGCCGGTCGCTGCCCTGAGCGGCTCCCCGGCCCGCTCGATCGGCCTGGGTTCCAGCCTCCTCGGCCGGGCCGGATCCGAGGCTGGCCAACAGGGGCGCCACCCGATCGGGCTCCCCCCAGAGCAGCTCGGCGGGGCCATGGCGCACGGTGCCCGGCGGTTCACCGGGAATCCGCTGCAGGGTTTCGATGGGGACCATCACCACCGGCACACGGCGATTACCACGGGCCCGGCTGAAGTGGGCGGCCAGGTCGGCGGCAGTGGCGAGATCCACAGCCTCGGACGGGGCCTCGGACGCCTTCAGCACCACGTGGCTGCCCGGGCACTCCTGAGCGTGGAACCAGAGATCACCGCGCCGCGCCTGCCGCAGGCTGATCCAATCGTTCTGACGATGGTTGCGGCCCACCTGAAGCCGCAGTCCTCGGGGACTGCGGAACTCGAGCGGTCGGGGGCTTCCCGCCTCGCGGCGACGGCGGCGCTCACCCTGACGCGGGCTCAGCAGGGCGTCGAGGTCCTGCTCCAGGTCCTCCAGGGCCGGGAGATCGTCGCTCGTCTCCAGAAAATGCAGGGTGGTCTCCAGCCAGGCCAGGCGGCTGCGGTGCTGGGCCAGCCGGGGGGTGATCGCCGCCACGGAGCGGCGCAGACGCCGGGCCTGGTGATAGAGCTTCTGGGCCTCCTCCACCACCGCCCGGCCCGGATCAGGCCGGCAGAGCAGGGCGTCGGCCCGGCGCCGCAGCTCTTCCCCACCAGGCACGGCGGCCAGCAGCTCCTCCTGGCGCCTGGCCTCACGGTCCTCCCGGGTGATGGCCCCCTCAAGCCGCTGGCGCAGCCCATCGCGACGCCGCTGCAGGTGGCGGGCCGCCAGCCAGGCGCCGTAGTAGCCGGCCAGAGCGGCGTTGAGCGGCAGCGCGGCAGGGGCGAGGGGAGCGGCAGCGGCCATGGAGTCGCCAGGAGTCGGCAGCGACTCCCAACAGCGATAGGTGCTGCCTCCGCCCTCGCGGAAGCGGAAGCGCTCCGCCTGCACCGCCTCCAGCCAGCTGCGCCAACGGCCATGCAGGGCCTGCCATTGCGCCGGATGGAGCGTTTGAACCGGCTGATCGAGCAGCGCAGCCTCCTCCAGACCATCGAGCAACTGCCCGATCAGGGCCGGGCTGATGCCCTGGTAGCTGCGCTGCAGGGCTTGACGGAGGCTGAGCGGCTGGAGGGTGAGGCGTCGGATCCAGTCGGCCTGCGATTCGGACAGGCGGGGGGACTCACCCTGGAGGGGCGGCGGCGGGGCGTAGGGGTCACCGGTGCCGATCGGCCGCAGCCTCGACTGGCTGGAGCGGACCTGGCGGGCGGCCGCCACCACCCGCCGCTGCCCATCGAGCAGAAAGAGATTGCTGTGACGCCCCATCAGCTCCAGCACGAGAAAGCGCTGGGGGGGATCCCCGGGGCGGCGGGCGAAGACGAGCTCCACCACCCGTTCCCATCCCTCCTGGTGCAGCGCCACCAGGGCCAGCCCCCGGAGGCTGTGCTGCAGTTGCTGGGCCAGGGTGCTGCCCTCACCGCGCCGCGGTGGAGCGGCGGTCGCCAGCATCCGGGGGGCCTCCGCCTCCCAGCCCAGTTCCAGCCAGTGGCAGCCCTCGAGGCCGCGCAACGCCAGCTGGAGGCTCTGGGGGTCGGGCTGCTGCGCCTTCTCAAAGCGGCTGGGCAGCAGGCGCGGACGCAGCTCCGCCAGCAGGGCCCGCAGCGTGGTCACATCGATTGCCTGGATTGCCGCCATCCCCCGCCTGCGCGCCGCTTCTACTCTGCGCCAAACAGCGTCGAGCCCATGCCCTCCTTCAGCGACCGCGGCCGACTCACCGTGATCAGCGGCCCCAGCGGGGTCGGGAAGGGGACGTTGGTGGCGCGGCTGCTGGCCCGCCATCCGCAGATCTGGCTCTCGATCTCGGCCACCACCCGCGCCCCGAGGGCGGGGGAACGGGAGGGTGAACAGTATTTCTTCCGCAGCCGCGAGGCCTTCGAAGCGGAGGTGGCCGGCGACGGACTACTGGAGTGGGCGGAATTCGCGGGGAATCTCTACGGCACTCCGCGCCGGCCTGTGGAGGCCCAGTTGGCGGAGGGTCGGCCGGTGCTGCTGGAGATCGAGCTGGAAGGGGCCCGCCAGGTGCGCCGCAGCTTTCCGGAAGGCTTCCAGATCTTCGTGGCACCGCCCGACCTGGAGGAGCTGGAACGGCGGATCCGCGGCCGGGGAACCGACAGTGCGGAGGCGATCAACCGGCGGATGGAGCGAGCCCGGGTGGAGCTGGCCGCCGCCCCGGAATTCGACGCTGTGCTGGTCAATGGTGACCTGGACGTCGCCCTGCTGGACCTGGAGGGTCTGATGGGGCTGGCACCGGCCGCCGGGGAGGCCTGAGTCGGAACGGGCCAGAAGATCTGATCGAAGGACGATCTCAGTCCGGCCAGATTGCTGGATCGAAGCCGCGGCAGCCGCCGCCGAGCCTGCGGTGGCGGCGGGATGGCCCCTCCCACAATCCAATAAAAAAGCAACCCCCTGCTGGAGTTGCCAAGGAGCCTCGATGCAGAGGCGCTACGGAAGCTTGGAAGCGGCCGAACAGCCGAGATCCAGCCGATCAAAGGGGGTGGAAGAGCAGATCGGGGTAGAAGCGGTTGAATTCGATCATGATGCCGGCGGTGATCGTGAACCAGATCGCGGCAAAAACAGGCGCGGTGGTGAGGAATTTCTTCATGGCAAGCGGGGCTGAATTAGGGGTGGAACCGGAAATCCGGATCAAGGGTGAGGAGAATGTTCCCGGTGGCGTTGGCTCAGGTGACCATCCTCCAAGGTTTCTGCCTGGGTTGCAGCCCCAGCTCTGCCGGGACCACAACGGAATAAGGCAGCGGCGATCAGCGAGGCGAAACGGTGATCTTGTTGTCGGCTTGAGTGAGTTTGCCGCTGCTCAGCTCTGAAAAAGCAGCCAGGGGCCAGGACGCAGCGGCGAGGGTGCTTTTGAACGCCAGGGGCACATCGATCTGGATCTCGTGCATGGTGGCGTCCTTGCGGGTGGCCACGGCCTGCAGATAGGTACGACCAGCCCAGCCGATCGTGCCGGCGATGTAGAGGAAGGCGATCCCGGGGATGATGAAATCACCGGCATGGCTCCAGCGGCCATCCACCACCAGATGGGGCAGACCGTCGGCGCCGCAGAGGGCCTTGCTGTACATCTCGAAACGACGCTTGGCCTGGGCCGTGGTGGCGCCATTGGCGCGCTGCTGGAAGCGGGCGTTCTCGGCGCAGGGGGTGAGGCCGCCGATGTCGGCATGGACCATCGGCGCGAAACCGAGAAGCAGGAAGGCGGAGAGGACGACGGCGAAGAGACGGCGCATGGGGAGGAGCCGGAAAAGGGCTGCCGCAGGGCAGGATGTCACCTGCGGACAGTAAGGGAGAGGCCAGGGATTCATGTCCACGGTTCTGGCGCTCGAAACAAGTTGTGACGAGTCAGCGGCGGCGATTGTGCGGGATCGAACGGTCCTCGCCAGCGCCATTGCCTCCCAGATGGAAGAGCACGCCCGCTGGGGTGGGGTGGTGCCGGAGATCGCGTCGCGGCGTCACCTGGAGGCCCTGCCAGCCCTGATCGAGCAAGTGGTGGCCGAGAGCGGCGTGGACTTGGGGACGGTCGACGCCATCGCCGCCACCGTGGCCCCTGGCCTGGTGGGGGCCCTGCTGGTGGGTTCGGTGACGGCCCGGACCCTGGCCCGCCTCCACCAGCGCCCGTTTCTGGGGGTGCACCACCTGGAGGCCCACCTGGCCTCGGCCCAGCTGGATCCGGAGCCCCTGGAGGGCGAGCACCTGGTGCTGCTGGTCAGCGGCGGCCACACCGAGCTGGTGCGGGTCGACGGACCCG
>JBMSXZ010000026.1:0-23604 GCA_049426205.1 Cyanobium sp. | reverse complement strand
GGCTGCGGGCCGCCGTCTCTTTGGCCAACGTTGTCGTCATCGGTGCGCAGTGGGGCGACGAGGGGAAGGGAAAGATCACCGACCTGCTGAGCCGTTCCGCCGACGTGGTCGTGCGTTACCAGGGCGGTGTCAACGCTGGCCACACGATTGTGGTCGATGATCGCGTCCTCAAGCTTCATCTCATCCCCTCGGGCATTCTCTATCCAGACACCACCTGCCTGATCGGATCGGGCACTGTGGTCGATCCTCGGGTGATGCTCGGAGAACTGGATATGTTGGCTGAGTACGGCATCGATATTTCCGGCCTTAAGCTGGCCAGCACCGCCCACGTCACCATGCCTTACCACCGCCTGCTGGATCAGGCGATGGAGCAGCGCCGGGGTGATCGTCGGATCGGCACCACCGGTCGGGGCATCGGTCCCACCTATGCGGACAAATCCGAGCGCAACGGCATCCGGGTGATGGATCTGCTCGATCCAGAGCGGCTGCGGGATCGCCTGCTCGGCCCGCTGGCCGAGAAGAACGAACTGCTGCAGAAGGTCTATGGCGTCGATCCACTCGATCCCGAGGCTGTGATCAGTGAATACGCCGAACATGGCCAGCGGTTAGCCCCCCATGTGGTCGACTGCACCCGCACCATCCATGAGGCGGCCCGGGCCCGCAAGAACATTCTGTTCGAGGGTGCCCAAGGAACCCTTCTCGATCTCGACCACGGCACCTATCCCTACGTCACCTCCTCCAATCCCGTGTCGGGGGGGGCCTGCATCGGCGCCGGGGTTGGCCCCACCCTGATCGACCGGGTGATCGGCGTGGCCAAGGCCTACACCACCAGGGTCGGGGAGGGTCCCTTCCCGACCGAACTGGAGGGCAGCCTCAACGACCACCTCTGCGACCGCGGCGGCGAATACGGCACCACCACAGGTCGCCGTCGGCGCTGCGGCTGGTTCGATGGGGTGATCGGTCGCTATGCGGTGCAGGTCAACGGCCTCGACTGCCTGGCGATCACCAAGTTGGATGTGCTCGACGAACTCGATGCCATCCAGGTCTGCGTCGCCTATGACCTCGATGGTCGGCGCATCGAGCATTTCCCCTGCAATGCCGAGGATTTCGCCCGCTGCCGCCCGATCTTCGAGACCCTGCCCGGCTGGATGTGCTCCACCGCCGACTGCCGCACCCTCGAGGATCTGCCGGAGACCGCCCGCTCCTATCTGCGCTTCCTCGCGGAGTTGATGGAGGTTCCGATCGCGATCGTCTCCCTCGGCGCCCAGCGGGACCAGACGATCGTGGTTGAGGACCCGATCCATGGCCCCAAGCGGGCCCTGCTCAGCGTCTGAAACCCCTGAGCCCCCCTGCCACCGGGTCTACCCCCCTAGGCCACCCCGTTCCCTACTCCCCGTCAGCGCGTGAGCAGCACCACCAAGAGCCTCGATGTGATCGGCATCGGCAACGCCATCGTTGATGTGCTCGTGCAGGCCGATGACGCCTTCCTGGCGGACCACACCCTCAGCAAGGGCACCATGGCCCTGGTGGATGAGGAGCAGGCCGAGCGCCTCTACGCCAGCGTCGGCCCCGGTCTGGAGACCTCCGGCGGCTCCGCCGCCAACACCCTGGCGGGCATCGCCCAGCTCGGCGGTCGCGCCGCCTTCATCGGCCGCGTGCGCAATGACCAGCTCGGCGGCATCTTCAGCCATGACATCCGGGCGGTGGGGGCCCGCTTCGAGACCCCAGCGGCGACGGATGGACCCTCCACCGCCCGCTGCCTGATCCTGGTGACACCGGACGCCCAGCGCACCATGTGCACCTACCTGGGGGCCTCGGTCAACCTGGAGCCCGCCGACCTCGACCTGGAGCTCGTGCGTCAGGCCCAGGTGCTCTACCTGGAGGGCTACCTCTGGGACAGCGATGCGGCGAAGCGCGCTTTCATTGCCGCGGCCGAGGTGATGCGCGAGAGCGGCGGCCAGGTCGCCCTCTCCCTCTCGGATGCCTTCTGCGTCGACCGCCATCGCCAGAGCTTCCTGGAGCTCGTGGATGGCCACGTGGATGTGCTGTTCGCCAATGAAACCGAGATCTGTTCCCTCTACCAGACCGACAGCTTCGCTGAAGCCGCCGACCAGGTGCGGGGCCGTTGTCGGGTGGCTGCCCTGACCCGCAGTGAGAAGGGCTCGGTGGTGCTGAGCGGCGCTGACACCCTGACGATCGCTCCTTACCACCTCGGCGAGCTGGTGGACACCACCGGTGCCGGCGATCTCTATGCCGCCGGATTCCTCTATGGCTACACCCGCGGCGAAGACCTCGAGCGTTGCGGCCGCCTCGGTTCCCTCTGCGCCGGCCAGGTGGTGACTCAGCTGGGCCCCCGTCCCCAGACCTCCCTGCCAGAGCTGGTGGCCACCCATCTGCCCTGAGCCCCCGACCGACCTCAGTCCGGCCTGCCCCCATCGGCGTCGGGCAACGGCTGCCCCGGTGCCGCCAGCTCCGTCTCGAGCCAGCGGCCATAGCCGCCGTCGGTGCTGCCCCGCAGCACGATCCACTCCGGGGTCTGGTAGCTGTGCAGCCCATCGAGGGCCTGGCGCAGGGGCCCCAGCAGGCTCTCCCGGGTCTTGAGCAGCAGCTTGACCTCAGCGGCGCTCTCCACCTCACCCTGCCAGAGGTAAAGGGAGCGGACCGGCAGCAGGCTCACGCAGGCCACCAGGCGCCGCCGCAGCAACTCCCTGGCCAGCCCTTCCGCCAGCTCCTGGCTGGCCTCGGTGCTGAGCACCAGCATCAGGGCGTCGCCGTCCTGGTCCCGCCGATCGTCCATGCCTGCCGCCGCCACTGCCCCCACTCTGGCCAGGTCCGTGGGGTCTGAGCGAGCAGCGGGCCGCGGCCGTTCAGGGGTGGCCGAGGCGCTCCAGCAGTGCCGCCAGGTCCAGCCCCTCGACGCCCTCCGGTTCGGGGGGACGCTCCAGCAGCAGCAGTCGCAGTCCGTCCTCGGCCGCCAGGCGGTGCCAATGGGCCTCGCTGGGACTGCCGGATCGCCGACAGAGCACCGCCGCGATCCGCCAGCGGCGGCAAAGGGCCCGTTCGATCGCGGCGGCCCCTCCGGGGCGCAGGACCCCCACCCGCTCCGGCGCCAGTCCCGCCGCCATCGCCTCCGCCAGGGCCGTCGGGCTGGGCAGGATGCGGGCGTGATGGATCGCCCCCGGGCTGCAGCGCACCGCGGCGCCCAGCTGGCGGGCGCCGATCGCCAGGAGCAGCCGCTGACCCTGCAAGGGCTGCTGGGCCAGGGCCTCCAGACCAGGGAGCAGCACCGCCCCGGCGGCGGGCAGGGTGGGACGGAGCAGGCGCAGCAAGGGCTGGCCGCGCTTCCGGCAGGCCGCGGCCAGGGCGGCGCTGATCCGCACCGCGAAGGGGTGGGTGGCATCCACAACCCAGCGAGGCCCCTGCCCGACCAGGGCGGCCTGCACCAGAGCGGCGGCAATGGCCTCGTCGTCCCCGAGGGCACCGATTGAGAACGTCAGCCGCTCGCTGGGCGGATAGGCCCGGGTCGCGGCGGCGCTCACCACATGCACCTGCAACCGCCAGCCCCTCGCCAGCAGCTCGCGGGCCAGGTGCGGACCCTCGCCGGTGCCGCTGATCAGCCAGAGCGGCCCGCCCGGCTGGTGCTCAGCTCCCGCTTGCATCAGGATGGGCGCTCCAAACCATGGTCCGGGAGTGAATCACTGCTTGCTCGAGGTGGAGGTGCTGGAGGCTCCCCAGATCCGCTACACCCAGGACAACCAGACCCCCGTCGCCGAGATGGCGGTGCGGTTCGAGGGGTTGCGGGTCGATGATCCGCCGGGGCAGATCAAGGCGGTGGGCTGGGGCAGTGTGGCCCAGGATCTGCAGAATCGCGTTGCCATCGGCCAGCGGTTGATGCTGGAGGGGCGGCTGCGCATGAACACCGTGACCCGATCCGATGGGATCAAGGAGAAACGGGCCGAGTTCACCCTCTCGCGCTTCCATCCCCTGGCCGGGACCGCTGCGGAGCCCCCGCAGGCCCAGGCCGGCTCCGCCGCCCCTGCCGAGCGCCCCTGGAGCCCCCCCGCCGAGCGCAGCGGGGGCGGTGCAGCGCCGGCGCGACGGTCCGGCGCTGGCGGCGCTGGCCGCCCGGCGGCAGCCCCAGGGCCCGGCCCCGGGACCACCCCCAGCCCGGCGCCAGCCCGGCGGGCCGAGCCAGCCGCACCGGTCTGGGACGCCTCACCGCTGGTGGCCGATCCGGAGGGGTTCAACGATCCCCTCGAGGACGACGACATCCCCTTCTGAACATTCGCGCCCGCCTGACCGCCTCAGCCCTGGCCGAGACGGTCCTCGGCCTGCTCGAGCAGCTGGCCCAGCTCCCGCTCCAGGGCCGCCAGATCAAGGCGCCAGGCCGGCCACTGGCCCGCGTCGATCTGCCGCAACAGCCAGAGTCGATCCTGGCGGAGCTGCTCCAGCAGCTGGGGGGTGTCGAGGGACTGGGGATCGGCGTGATCCCGGGGAGCGGCGGCGGCGGACGCCGCGTCCGTGGAGGCAGCGACCCCCTGGGAAGAAGGGGTTGGCGGCGTGCTCGGGCTCGGCATGGACGCTCCTGGCGCGTGTCCTCTGGGCGAATCCTGGCACCGGCCAGCGTCGGCGGGGCCGCCGCTGCTGGATCATGGGAGCATGCAATCCCTCCTCTCCCCCGGCAGCCTCGTGACCGTGGCCGGTGCCGTGCTCACGGTGATCGGCTCGCTGGCCTACCTGGGCGACAACGCCAACCTCAGCCTGCCAACGATCTTCTACGGGATTCCCATCCTGCTGGGCGGCCTGGCCCTGAAATCCTCGGAACTGCCGCCCCCCCAGCGCCTCACCGCGCCCGAAGCCCTGCGCGAGCTTCGCCAGCAGCCCGAGAATGGCCCCCTGGCCAAGCTTCTGGCCGATGTCTGCCGCTGGCGTTACGGCCAGAAGGCCCATCTGGAGAGCTCCCTCGAGGTCCTCGGTCTCTGGGATGAGACCACGCCACCCCAGCTGCTCAGCGTCGAGGAGTTCGAGCGGGACGGCGCCTACGGGCTGCGTCTGCTGTTCGACTGCGGCGCCGTTGATCCTTCCCGCTGGCAGGATCGCCAGGAACGGCTGGGACGGTTCTTCGGCCCCGGCCTCCGGGCCAGCCTCAGCCAGCCCGGCAACGGCAGGATCGGCCTCGAGTTGATCGGCACGCCGGACCCTGCCGCCCCCACCGCCAACGCTCCGTCCTGATGTCCGATCCCCTGGTCAGCGCCGAGGACACCCAGAGGGCTTCGGTCCTGAGTGAGGCGCTTCCCTACATCCAGCGCTTCGCCGGAAGGCGGGTGGTGGTGAAATACGGCGGCGCCGCCATGGTCCGGGAGGATCTGCGCGAGGCCGTCTTCCGCGACCTCACCCTGCTTTCCTGCGTCGGGGTGCAGCCGGTGGTGGTGCATGGCGGCGGTCCCGAGATCAACCATTGGCTGGCACGGCTCTCAATCGAGCCCAAATTCAGCAATGGCCTGCGCATCACTGACGCCGCCACGATGGAGGTGGTGGAAATGGTGTTGGTGGGTCGGGTCAACAAGCAGATCGTCAACGGCATCGCCCAGGTGGGTGGGCGGGCCGTCGGCTTCTCGGGCAGCGATGGCAGCCTGATCCGGGCCCGCACCTGGGGGGATGGGGCCAACGGTCTGGTGGGTGAGGTGGCGGCCCTGAATCCGCAGGTGCTGGGGCCCCTGCTCGACAACGGCTACATCCCGGTGATCTCCAGCGTCGCCCCCGATGGTCACGGCCAGGCCCACAACATCAACGCCGATACGGTCGCCGGTGAGCTGGCGGCGGCCCTGCAGGCCGAGAAGCTGATCCTCCTCACCGACACGGCCGGCATCCTGCGGGACCGCGACGATCCGGCCTCCCTGATTCGCCAGCTCACCCTGGCCGAGGCCCGTCAGCTGATCGCCGACGGGGTGGTGGCGGGGGGGATGACCCCCAAGACCGAGTGCTGCATCCGCGCCCTTGCCCAGGGGGTGAAGGCGGCCCACATCGTGGATGGGCGCCACCCCCATGCCCTGCTGCTGGAGGTGTTCACCGATGCCGGCATCGGCACGATGGTGGTGGGCAGCGCTAACCACGCCCCCGCCTGATCCGCCGCCCCTTCCCTGACCCCACGCTCCGGCCTGCCCATGGCGGACGAGACCGTCCAGCCTGACCCCTCCGATCTTTCCTCCGCCGGCAGCCCGGCAGAGGAAAGATCGGCGCTGCAACGGGCGAGCCGACTGCTGGAACGGGGGGAGTATGGCCAGGTGATCGGCCTGCTCGAACCCATGGCCCAGCGCCACCCGGCGGCCTCCGCCTTCGGCGCCGAGCTGCGCCTGCTGCTGGCCACCGCCCTGATCGGCCAGGGCCGGGGCGAGGAGGCTTCCAGCTGGTGCCGCGGTCTGCGGGGTTCCCCCGACCCCAGCCTGCGGGCCCGAGCCCGGGATCTGCAGCAGATCCTTGAGGCGCCGGCCCTGGAACGCCCCCGGGACTGGTCCCTCGAGCTGCCGGATCTGGCGGGCGCCACCCCCCTGGCCCGCCGGGCGGCCGCCGGCCGGCGCCGCCGGGCCAGCCGCCCGGCGCCACCACCACCGCCTCCGGTGGGACCAACCCGGGGCCCCTACGGTTTCGCGGCCCTGGCGGGCCTGTTGCTGGCCTTGGTGTTGCTCGTCTCCCTGCTCGGCGGCTGCGTGGAGGTGCGCACCGACCTGCGGTTTGCCGGCCCCGGTCGAGTGCAGGTGAGCCACGAGGTGCGCAGCGTTTCGGGCATGGCCGGCCCCTGGCAGCGGCGGCTCGCGGAGCGTCTGGAGCACCAGGGCTTCCGCGGCCACAGCCTGGGTGCCACGACCCGCCTGGAGGGGCCCGTGCTGCCGGCGGCGGACGCCTTCCGGGGCTTGGGAGAGACCCTGGCCGAAGCCGCTGGCCTGGCGGATCTGCCGCTGCCGCCCCCCCTGATCGCGTTCCAGGAGCGCAACTGGCTGCTGGGGGTAGTGCAGCGGCTCAGCCTGGAGATCGACCTGCGCGACCTGCCGCCCCTGCCTGGGCTGTCCCTCTCCATCGACCTGGAACCCCTGGCCGCCAGGTCCGTGGAGCGGGCCGGACCGCGCCCGGTCGAGCCGCTCCCCCAGCAGCGCCTGCGCTGGCCCCTTGAACCCGGCCAGCGCAATGCCCTGGCGATGCACGCCTGGCGTTGGAGCCCCCTGGGGCTGGGCGCCGCAACGATCGGCCTGCTCCTGCCATTGGTGGTCTTCCTGCAGCGGCTGCGCCGCCAGCTGGGATTCGGATTGCCGGAGCTGCCCGGCTGAATGCGGCCTGGCCGACTTCAGAGCTCCAGCGGGTCGGGGTCGATCGTCAGGCTGACCCCGTCGGGCAGAGCATCGCGCAGGCTGGCGGCTGCTGGCAGGGGCAGGGGGCTGGCGGCGGGGCCATGGAGGAGCAGCTGCCAGCGGCTGCGACCCGCCACCCGGGCCACCGGGGCGGGCGCCGGCCCGATCAGGCACCAGCCCGCTGCCGTGACCGCCGGCTGCAGCAGGGTGGCCAGGGCAGCGGCAGCGGTGGCCGTGGCGCTGGCGGAAGCCCCGGCAAAGCGGAGCAGGCAGGCCCGGCTGAAGGGCACCTGGCCACCCCGGCGCCGCTGCTCCGCCTCCACCTCCAGGAAGGCCCCGTAGCGGCCGTCCACCAGGTGGCGGATCACCGGATGGGCGGGGCTGTAGGTCTGCACCAGCACCTCACCGGGACGCTCACCCCGGCCGGCCCGGCCGGCGAGCTGCAGCAGGAGCTGCAGACAGGTTTCGGCGGCGCGGAGATCGGGGCGGTGCAGCAGCCCATCGGCGGCAAGCACCGCCGCCAGGGTGACCTTCGGCAGATCCATCCCCTTGGCCAGCATCTGGGTGCCGACAAGAACGTCGGCCTCACCGGCAGCGAAGCGCTCCAACAGGCGACGGTGGCCATCGCGGCCGCGGGTGCTGTCGGCATCGAAGCGCAGCAGCCGCAATCCCTCCAGTTCGCCGGCCAGCTGCTCCAGCACCCGCTGGGTGCCCGCCCCGAAGGCCTTGAAGGCCGACGAACCGCAGTGGCCGCAGCGGCTGCCGGCCTCCTGGCGGTGATCGCACCAGTGGCAGCGCAACCATTCCTCTCCCCCCGGGCGGCGATGCACCGTCAGGGCCACATCGCAGTGGGGACAGAGCAGAACCTCACCACAACTGCGGCAGCTGAGGAAAGCGCGATAGCCCCGCCGCGGCACCAGCACCACCGCCTGCTCACCCCGCTCGGGCAGCTGGCGCAACCGCGCCAGCAGGGGGCGGCTGAGCAGCTGACGGTGGCCGTCGCCCAGTTCCTGGCGCATGTCGATCACGCGCACCGGTGGGGGCGGCCGCTGGCCGATCCGCTCCGGCAGCTCCAGGAGCTGGATGTCGGCGCTGGCACCGCGGCAGCGCAGCCAGGTCTCCAAGCTCGGGGTGGCGCTCCCCAGCACCAGCCGGGCGCCGCTGGCAGCCGATCGCAACCGGGCCACCTCGCGAGCGTGGTAACAGGGCATGGGCGCCTCCTGCTTGTAGGAGCTGTCGTGCTCCTCGTCGAGGACGATCAGACCGAGCTGGGCCAGGGGGAGGAAGATCGCCGAGCGGGTGCCCACCACCAGCAGCGGCTGGCCATCGCGGCCAGCCTGGAGGGCACGGCGCCAGGCCGCCACCCGCTCGCCGTCACCCATGCTGCTGTGGTACTCCAACACACCTGCGCCGAAGCGCTGGCGGCAGCGGTCGAGCAGCTGGGGGACCAGGCCGATCTCCGGGACCAGCAGCAGGACGCTGCGCCCCGCTGCCAGCTCGGTGGCGGCGCTCTGGAGGTAGACCTCCGTCTTGCCGGCCCCGGTGACCCCCCAGAGCAGCAGGACGCTGGCGGGGGAAGCGGCGGCGATGGCGGCGATGGCGGCGGCCTGGGCCGGGTTCGGGCGCCGGGGCGACTCCAGCCCGGGGGCGGGGGGAAGCGGCAGTGGGTCGGGGTGGGGCGCCACGGTGCAGCGCCGGATCCAGCCGCGGCGCTCGCAGGTCTGCACCTGGGCCCGACTGAAGCCATCGGCCCCGCAGAGCTGACGCAGCAAACGCCGTCCCCCATGGGCCGCAAGGTGGGCAAGCAGGGCCCTTTGGCGCTCGCTGGCCTCCGGCGGAGCCGCGCCGGGCAGGGTCGTTTCGATGCCGATCGCCGGCCGCGGCGCGGCGCTTGCCGGGCCGGCCCCCTGGCCCAGCCAGCCAGGGGGAAGGGCGCTGCGCAGGCAGCGAAAGAGGGGGGTGTGGCAGGCGACCGCCACCGCCTCGATCAGGGACTGCCAGGCGGGGTCGATCGCCCCCCGCTGCAGCACCGACTCGACAGCCTGAACGGTCTTGCCCGCCAGGACCTCCGGGCGGGTGTCCTGGCAGCCGATCACCAGGCCGGTGTGGGGGCGGCCCTGGAGGCGCACCCGCACCAGATCGCCGCTGGCGAGCGCCAAACCGGCGGGATTGGCGTAGCTGAACGAGCGCCCCTCCGGCCCGGCTTCCAACCAAACATGGACCCAGGCAGGAACAGGGGCCCTGGCCCCTGCCACCCCGGGCAAGGCTGGATCGGTCTTGGGGCTGGTCCTGCTCAATCTTGCGGACGTCTCAGTCCATTCCTAAGATGAACCCAGCGGGCAGTCCATCGGGGCTGCCGTCGGAACCTGGAGAGTTTCCACCCACGCCCCCCTCCGGGAGTTTCGTCCAGAGCCAGACCCGTCGAGTCAGCGCGCAAGCAAGCCCTGCTTTCGATCAGCCCTCCGGTCAGCGAACCCCTCTGACAGCTCCCTCGCGTTCCGTCCAGTCCTCTTTGCCTCGCCTCCGAGCCCCAGAACGTCCCCTGCCACTCTGCGCAACGATTGCCGTCTGCCCTGCCTCGCCGCTGCCACGTCCCTGCGGCAGCGATGGCACGTCCAGATGTTGTCGCCGTTTTGTTCCGATGGGCAGGTCCCCTGGAGCTCCCTCGTTCGTGATTTCCGTTCCCCCCGCCCGCCCGCCGCTCCACCGGCCCGCGGCCTCCGGTGAGCCATTCCGCCGTCCCCTCCGTCCATTCCCATGAGCCCTGCCGCTGCCAAGAGCGTCGCCGCCAAAGCTTCCACGAAGGCTCCCACGCAAGGAGCCAGCAAGCTGGTCGCCAAGGAGGGAGCTGCGGCCTCCCAGCCGGTGCGCCGGAGTCGCAGCAAAGCGGCGGCTGCGGCTGCCGAACTGGGGGACGCTGATCCGCTGGATTCCAGCCTGGATGCCGACAGCGGATTGATGACCAGCCTGGTGGAGGCCGCCGATTCCTTGCTGGAGGCCGCCGACGATCTGGCCGTTGATGAGGGCGACGGGCCAACGGAGGCCGGGGCCGACAAAGGCGACGCCAAAGATGCCCGCGCCAAAGCCCTGGCCAGCATCAAGGTCGGCCCCAAAGGCGTGTACACGGAGGACTCGATCCGTGTCTACCTGCAGGAGATCGGGCGTATCCGGCTGTTGCGTCCCGATGAGGAGATTGAGCTGGCCCGCAAGATCGCCGATCTGTTGCAGCTGGAAGAACTCGCCGCCCAATTTGAGGCCGACAAGGGTCATTTCCCAGACACCAAGGAATGGGCTGGCCTGGTGGAGATGCCCCTGATCAAGTTCCGGCGTCGCCTGATGCTGGGTCGGCGAGCCAAGGAAAAGATGGTGCAGTCGAACCTGAGGCTGGTGGTCTCGATCGCCAAGAAGTACATGAATCGTGGCCTCTCCTTCCAAGATCTGATCCAGGAAGGAAGTCTCGGCCTGATCCGTGCCGCCGAAAAATTCGATCATGAAAAGGGGTATAAGTTCTCCACCTATGCCACCTGGTGGATCCGCCAGGCAATCACCCGAGCGATCGCCGACCAAAGCCGCACGATCCGGCTTCCCGTGCACTTGTATGAAACGATCTCTCGGATCAAAAAAACCACCAAAACCCTGTCTCAAGAGTTTGGTCGTAAGCCCACTGAGGAGGAGATCGCCGAGAGCATGGAGATGACGATCGAAAAATTGCGCTTCATCGCCAAATCCGCCCAAGTGCCGATTTCGCTTGAAACGCCTATTGGCAAGGAGGAAGATTCCCGCCTCGGTGATTTCATCGAAGCCGACATCGAGAATCCCGAGCAGGATGTTGCCAAGAATCTTCTGCGTGAAGACCTCGAGGGCGTGCTGGCCACCCTCAGCCCCCGCGAGCGCGATGTGCTTCGACTGCGCTACGGGCTCGATGATGGTCGCATGAAGACCCTCGAGGAAATCGGTCAGATCTTTGATGTGACCCGGGAGCGCATCCGCCAGATTGAAGCCAAGGCCCTGCGCAAGCTCCGCCATCCCAATCGCAATGGCGTCCTGAAAGAATACATTAAGTAAGTCATTGCAGCAGAGAAAACTGGCCGCATCTTTGCCGAGGTGGATCCTTGCCTGCTGATCAACGGGCGCGTGTAACGATCGTCCTGCCGACGTTCAACGAGCGTAATAATATCGAACCCATCGTCCATCAACTTCTGACCCTGTCTTGCGACTACGAGCTGGAGATCCTTTTTGTTGATGACGATTCGGCCGATGGCACAGCCGAAGCCATTCTTCGGCTCTCCCATCAATACCCCTGCATCCGCTTGATTCGCAGGGTCGGTCGCTTCGGGCTCTCCAGTGCGATCAAGGAGGGGATTCTCGATGCGACCGGCGATGTGGTCATGGTCATGGATAGCGATGGTCAGCACGAGCCTGAAGCCGTGTCCCGCACCGTGGCCAGCCTGCTGGCCAGCAACCTGGACCTGGTTGTCGGCAGCCGCTTTCATCCAGATGCTCAGATTCTGGGGTTGAGTGCATCACGGCAACGCAATTCAAGCCTTGCCAATGCTGTGGCGCGCTTCAGCCTGCCGCGCTATCGGCAGCTCACCGATTACATGAGCGGATTCTTTGCGCTGAGGCCGCAACGCGCCCTGGCCTATGTGCGTCAGATCGATGTCAGCGGTTTTAAATTTCTCTATGAGTTGCTGGCCCTCAGCCGCGGCAAGCTTCTGGTTGGCGAGGTGCCGTTGGCCTTTCAGCCCAGAATCAGCGGTGAATCCAAGCTGAATCTTGCTGTGGTCTGGGATCTTGGTATCTCAATACTTCATACCTTGCTGCTGCGTAGCATCCCCAGGCGAGCGATCAGCTTCGCTCTGGTCGGAGCCACTGGCATCATCACCCATCTGATGGTATTTGGTCTGAGCCACAAGCTGCTTGGCTTCAATTTCGAACAGGCCCAAACTGTTGCGGTTGTAAGCGCGGCCTCATCCAACTTTCTGATCAATAACGTGCTCACCTTTCGGGTTCAGCAGCTGAAGGGGATAGGTTTGTTGATTGGCCTGATCCGCTTCCTGCTCGTGACCTCTCTGGGAATGATTGCCAATGTCGGCATATCCTCAGCCTTTTACCACAGCATCAGGAGCGAGGCGCTGCTCGCCATGTTCGCCGGCATTGCCGTTGATTTTGTCTGGAAGTATGCGGCTTCATCGCGTTTTGTCTGGAATACACCCTGATACCGCCACCGCTTCAGGATCAGGGTCCCAGCCAGTGATCAGGGTTTCCAGCCAGCCAGCCAGTCGTGTTGGCCTTTGCCGGCATCAATCCCTTTGCATCATCCTTTTCCAGGAATCGCTATGGCGCTAGCCCGGCATTTCCAGGGCGGTTATGGCTGCTGGCCTGCTGACCTGGTGACCGGCGGGGACAACGCGAAGCGATTGCGAGCTGGCTGCTGAGCGATTGGGAGCTGAGCAAGCGGCGACAGGAGCACCCCCGCGCGTCCAAGCGCATTCAGCCTGCAGGCAGTCTGAACCGCAGCTGCACGAGCAGCTTCGGCTGCGGCATCAACAGGGACAACAGCACCTTCAACAACAATAAAACAACAAGACAACAAGACAAAAAGACAAAAAGACAAAAAGACAAAAAGACAAAAACAATGATAACAAAAATAATGATAACAAAAACAAAAACAACAACAACAACAAAGACAATGACAACAAAACCTGCTGCTACGGCTGCAGCTGCACAGCCAAGGGGCTAGGGCAGCGAAAGCGGCATAACGGCGGCCACAGCGACTGCGGCTGCACAAGCGGCCAAACGGATCCGACATCGAAACCGACAGCTGCAGAACGGCTTCAGCGGCGGCGGCGCTGGCAAGGCCCGCGTCAGGGCGGGGCGATCGCGGCGGGAGGTTTAGATTCCGGAACCATGAGGTGAGGACATCCCTGCTGTTGCATCGCTCCGAAAGCACCTCCCTTTCCAGCTGGAGTCGCCACGCTCAAACCTTCCCTTCGGTTGCCCTGATCGGGCTGCTCAGCGCCCTCTGGCTCGGCCTGATCTGCTGGCTGGCCTTCTTCAACCGGCTGGGTGCCCTCGGCCTGATGGACAAGACCGAGGCCCTGTTCGTGGAGGTGGGCCATCAGATGCTGGTGCGTGGCGATTGGGTCACCCCCTGGTGGAACGGCCAGCTGTTCTTTGACTACCCGGTCTGGGGCTACTGGATGGTGGCCCTCAGCTTCCGTCTGTTCGGCGTGTCGGAATGGGCTGCTCGCCTGCCCGTCGCCCTGGCCGCCAGCGCCGTCGTGGTCGCCAGCTTCCTGCTGCTCCGGCAGCTGGCCCCAGCCGCCGAAGCGACAGGCCGGCGCTGGCTCCGGGCGGCTGTGGGCGCCGGGATCATGGCCACCACTCCGGGTTGGATCGGCTGGGGTCGCAGTTCGACCACCGACATGTTCCTGTCCAGCGCCATCACCCTGGCGCTCTATGGCTTCCTCCTGGCCCATCACGCCCCCGCCTCAGGCCGCCAGGCCAGGTTCGGGCGCGGCGCCATGGCCCTGTTCGCCGGCATTGCCGTGCTGGCCAAGGGACCGGTCGGGCTCTTGCTGCCCGCTCTGGTGGTGAGCGGCCATCTCATCCTGACGGGGGAATGGCGCCGCTGGTGGAGGCCTGGCTCACTGCTGGCCATGGCCACCCTGTTCCTCGGGGTGGTGCTGCCGTGGTACGTCGCAGCTGCCCAGCGCCATGGCGAGGCCTTCCTGGGCGGCTTCCTGGGGTTCAGCAACCTGCAACGGTTCACCAACGTTCTCTACGACCACCCGGGACCGCCCTGGTTCTACCTGCCCTGGGTGGCTGTTCTGCTGCTGCCCTGGTCGCTGTTTCTGCCCGCGGCCGTGATGCGCCTGCACCCCTGGCGGCTGCGCAGCTGGCGCCGGGATCCCGGGACGACCCTGCCGCTCTTCTTCCTGCTCTGGCTGGTGCTGGTGGTGGCCTTCTTCTCGGCAGCGGCCACCAAACTTCCCGGCTACATCCTGCCGGCGATCCCTGCCGCGGCCATGGTCATCGCCCTGTACTGGCGGCCGATCGGCAGCAGCGCCCTCGAGGAAGCGCTGGCCAACGGCGCCGGCGGGCTGAACGAGCGCAACGGCTGGTTGGAGAGCGGCAGCAGCTGGGTCGCCGCAGCCCTCCTGGCCCTGTTGGCGGTCGCCGCCGGCCTGTCCCCCCGCTGGGCGGCCACCGATCCGGCCCATCCCGGTTTCGGCCAGGCCCTGGCACGCTCCGGCCTGCCCCTCACCCTCGCCCTGATACTGGCGGCGATGGCCCTGGCGATGGCCCTGCTCCTGGGTCGAGGCCCACGGGGCCAGCGCTGGCTCTGGGCCCCTGGCCTGGCGGGATTCCTGGCGATCCTGGCCCTGGTGATCGCCCCGCTCGCGCCGCTGCTCGATCGGGAGCGACAGCTTCCGCTGCGCCAGATCGCCGCCGAGGCCCGGCGCCTGGCCCTGCCCCGCGAGCCGCTCTGGGTGGTGGGCACCAGGCGTTACAGCATGGTCTTCTACGCCGGCGAAAACGCCTCCTTCGTGGCCAACCGCCGCTCCCTGCGCAGGCAGCAGCGCCAGGATCCGGCGGCTCTGGGCATGGCTGCCGATACCGTGTCCGTGAGGCTGGTCGGTGATCGGACCGACCTGGAGGCGCTGGAGCTTCCCGACGCTGCCATCAGCCGCCTGGCGCGGCGCGATCAGCAGGAACTCTGGCGTGTGTCCCTCTCTTCCCTGCCCGGGCCCCGATGATGCCGCTTCGCCCCCCCCTCCGTCCCCGCGACTGGTTGGTGGTGGTTGCGGCCGCCATGCTGGTGCTGCAGTTGGCCCACCTGGTCGGGGGCAAGGAGCCACCGGCCTTCGACAACCAGCTGCTGACCTGGCTCGGGACCAACCTGCCGGGGCCCCTGCGGGCGGCCCTGGTTCTGATCTATCGGATGAGCGGTGTCGGCTTCACCGCCAGCCTGGTGGCGCTGGCGCTGGTCCATCTGGTGCGCAAGCGCTGGTGGCATGACCTCGGCCTGCTGGTCTGTTCCACCGCCGGCATCCTGGCGATTGTGGACATCTGGCTCAAGCCGCTCTTCGACCGCTCCCGTCCCCACGAGAAGTTGATCCCCGTCGACGGCCGCAGCTTCCCCAGCGGCCATGCGGCCGGCTCGATCGCCTTCTATCTGGCGATGGTGGCGATCCTGGCCTACCACCACCCGCGCCTGCGGCTGCCACTCACTCTCGGTGCCCTCTGCTGGATCTCCCTGGTGTGGCTGAGCACCCTGGCGGCCCGCGCCCACTGGCCCTCCGATCTGCTGGCCGGTGGCGCCGTTGGATTCGCCTGGCTGACGATCTGCCTGGCCTACTGGCGAGCCTGCCGCGCCGCTCCGCCCCCGGCCTGAGGCACCCCTGCCGCGCTCGTTTCCCTTCCCCCCGAACCCCGATCCCCATGGCAGACGCGATCCCCAGCCTCGCTGACCTGCGCGGTCTGCGCAGCGCCCCCTCGCTCACGGCGGAGCAGTGTCAGGCGCTGCGGCAGGAGCTGACCGCGGCGATGACCCCCTACCCCTGGTTCACGATCGGCGTGATGGCGCCCTCGGCGGAGCTGGCCCTGGCGGCCCTGCGGCGCTGGGAGATGGCCTTCGGTTGGGAGCCCCTGCGGTTCAGCGACCCTGGGGCCCCCGCCAGCGACGGCCCTGTGTACCTCAAGGGCCATCAGGGCAACGGCAGCTGCTGGCTGCGGCAGGAGTCGGGCCTGGGGGAGGGCGTTCTGATCAGCGGTCAGCATCCCGACCGTCCGGAGCTGGGCGAGACCTGGGGCCCCCTGCCCCTGGATCTGGTCTGAGGCCCCCGGGCCCGGCCGCCTCGGCGAATCCCATCAGCTGGTCACGGTTCAGCGGCCGCTGGCGGGGACGGGCCCCGGTGTGTCCGTAGGCTGGGCGGCTGTGATCCGGCGGCACCGTCCGCTTTCCGCACGGCCCCGATGAGCAGCCCCACCGCCCAGGCCTCCCTCCGCATCGCCTCGCGCCGCAGCCAGCTGGCCATGGTCCAGACCCACTGGGTCCGGGATGCCCTCAGCCAGGCCCACCCGGGCCTGGAGATCAGCATCGAGGCGATGGCCACCCAGGGCGACAAGATCCTTGACGTGGCCCTGGCCAAGATCGGCGACAAGGGGCTGTTCACCAAGGAACTGGAGGCCCAGATGCTGGTGGATCGGGCTGACATCGCGGTCCACAGCCTCAAGGACCTGCCCACCAACCTGCCGGAGGGCCTGATCCTCGGCTGCATCACCGAACGGGAGGATCCTGCCGATGCCCTGGTGGTGCACGAGCGCCATCGCGACCGCAGCCTGTCCACCCTGCCGGAGGGCGCCGTGGTCGGCACCAGCTCCCTGCGGCGCCTGGCCCAGCTCCGCCACCACTACCCGCAGCTGACCTTCAAGGATGTGCGCGGCAATGTGATTACCCGCCTGGAGAAGCTCGATTCCGGCGACTACGACTGCCTGATCCTCGCCGCCGCCGGCCTGCAACGCCTTGGCCTCGGGGATCGCATCCATGAACTGATCGATCCGGCCATCTCGCTGCACGCCGTGGGCCAGGGGGCCCTGGGCATCGAATGCCGGGAGGGCGACACCGCCGTTCTGGAGCGGATCGCCGTGCTCGAACACCGGCCCACGGCCCAGCGCTGCCGGGCCGAGCGGGCCTTCCTTCGCCAGCTGGAGGGGGGCTGCCAGGTGCCGATCGGGGTCAACAGCCGCTTCACCGGTCCCGACAACAGCGGCGACCTGGTGCTGACCGGGATGGTGGCCAGCCTCGATGGCCAGCGCCTGATCCGCGACAGCGTGACCGGCAGCCCGGAGGATCCGGAGGCGATCGGTGAAGCCCTGGCCCTGCGGCTGAGGGAACAGGGGGCCGGAGCCATCCTGGAGGAGATCTTTGCCAGCGTCCGCCCCGAAGCCTGAGACCGTGGCGGCAACGCCAGCGGTGGTGGTCCCACCGCCGCTGGGGCCGTCCCCGACCCGGCCGCGGCCCTTTCAATGGAATCTGCTGGCCTGGGCAGCCCTGGTGGGCTCGCTCACCGGTCTGGTGATCGTGGGCTTCCACGAGCTGCTGGGGTTCATCAACAACTTCCTGTTCGGCCCCTTTGTGGAAGGCCTGCTGGCGATTGCCCGCGCGACGCCGATCCCCGCCGATGCTCCGATCGACCTGCCGCCGCTCGAACCCGACAGCGGCACACCGCTGCGGGCCCTGCTTCAGCTGGGGCTCAGCGGCATCGGCTTCCTGCCGCCCAGCGCACCACCCCCCACCCCCCTGCCCGATCCGGTGGCGACCGCCCCCGACTGGCTGGCCCTCTGGCCGGTGGTGGTGGTGCCCACCCTGGGGGGACTGGCGGTGGGGCTGCTGCGCTGGCTGGGGGGAAACCTCGGGGCCGGTCTGCCCAGCCTGATGGCCATGGCCGATGGGGCCCTCGCCTCCGAGCCACGGCTGCCGCTGTTGCGGATCGTGGCCGCCTCCCTGAGCCTCGGCAGCGGCGCCTCCCTGGGGCCGGAGGGACCGAGCGTGGAGAGTGGCGGCAATCTGGGCCTGTGGGTGGCCCAGCGCGGCGGCCTGCCCCCCGAAGCCCAGAAGGCCCTGGTGGCGGCCGGGGTGGCGGCGGGCCTGGCGGCGGGCTTCAAGGCACCGATCGCCGGGGTGTTCTTCGCCTTCGAGGGCAGTTTCAGCAGCATGCCCGGCAGACCCAGCCTGCGGGCGGTGCTGGTGGCGGCGGTGGCCTCGGCCCTGGTGACCGAGCTCTGTCTGGGGGATGACCCGATCCTGCGGCTGCCCGCCTACGACGTGCGCTCCCCCCTGGAGCTGCCGCTCTACCTCGGACTCGGACTGCTGGCCAGCCTGATGTCGTGGGCGCTGGTGCGGCTGATGGCCGCCGGCCGGGGCGAGCAGGTGCAGGCGATCGTGCGGCGACTGCCCCCCGGCCTGGCCACGGCCCTGGGGGGTGCGGCGGTGGGGAGCATGGCCCTGCTGTTTCCCCAGGTGCTGGGGGTGGGTTACGACACCATCGAGGCCCTGCTGGGCAGCGACGGCGGCATTCCACTGCTGACGCTGCTGCTGTTGATCGGTGTCAAGCTGCTCGCCACCACCGTGAGCAATGCCACCGGTTTTGTGGGGGGTGGCTTCGCTCCGGCCCTGGTGCTCGGCGCCGTGCTTGGCAATGCCTATGGCCAGGTGCTGGGGGAGGGGGGCCTGCATCTGCCCGTGGCCCAGCCTCCCGCCTACGCCATGGTGGGAATGGCGGCGGTGCTGGCGGGAAGCGCCAGGGCGCCCCTGACCTCCCTGCTGCTGCTGTTCGAGCTCACCCGGGACATCCGCATCGTGCTGCCGCTGATGGCGGCGGCGGGGCTGAGCGCGGCGCTGGTGGAGCGCTGGCAGGGATTCGGCAATGCCGGCCTGCTGGGTGCCGACCCGATCGAAGAGCAACGGCGCAGTCGCCTGGCCAGGATCGGGGTGCAGGAGGCCTTCGAACCGGAGGCGCCGCTGGTGCTCCCAGCCGATTGCGCCGCGGTGGAGGCCCTTGGCCAGCTGGTGGCGGCCCATGGCCATTGCCTGCTGGTGGAGGAGGGCAACAGCGTGGTGGGATTGGTGACGCTCCCGGACCTGCAACGGGGCCTCTCCGGAACGGCCAACCCGGCCGATCTTGGAGCAGTGCGGCTGGGCGACTGCCGCCGAGGCGAGCTGGTCTGGCTTCCCTCAGCCGCCAAACTCGATCGCCTCGAAGACCAGCTCACCCCCAACGGCCTGCGCCAGGTGCCCGTGTTCAAGGTGGCCAACGGCCTGGGGGGCTACCTGCCCAACGGCCTGCCAGCCGGTGGCCTGCCCCTGGAGAGCCTGGAAGGCCTGGCCAGTCGGGACGGGCTGGCGGTGGCCCTGGCCCGTCAACTCCAGACTCAGCCGTCCGTCCTGTCACCCATCAAAGCCTCGGCAACCGGATCCACCTGAGAAAGCAGCTCGAGGATCCGGTTGAGATCGAGTTCCGATAGCTCGCCGTCCTGTCTCCATTTCAGACAGCTGTTCAGCGGATCAACGCTGCGGTGGGGAGCTGTCTGCTGCATGGAAGAAGGTAGGAATCGCCGTCGCCAAAGGCGTCGGTTGACCCTAGGTGCAAATACCCCCCGGCAGGCCGATGCAGCACCGATCTGCGGAATATCTTCGGCTTCGGCCGGTCAGGGCTTCACCACCACCGGCGTGCCCACATCCACCTGATCAAACAGGGCCCGGACGTGGGGACCGAGCATCCGGACACAGCCGTGGGTGACGGCCGCACCCTGGTGGACGGCCCAGGCCCAGGCTGAAGGCGTGCCATGGATGCCGTACTGGTCGCGGGTGGTGGTGTGGAAGCCGATCCAGCGATCGCCCAGGGGACCGTTCGGTCCGATGGTGGGATTGTTCTTGCCGCTCTTGGTGCTCTGGTACTGGGGGTTCACCACCTTGTTGCGGATGCTGAAGCGTCCGGTGGGGGTGGGGGTGGAAGGATCGCCGATCGCCACCGGCCAGCGGCCCAGAACCTTGCCGGCATCGACCAGGCTGATGGTGCGCTTGCCCAGCTCCAGCACGATCTCGCGGGTGTTGGTGAGCGCGGCCGTGGTGGTGGCGGGGGAGGCGGCCGCAGCCGGGGCCACCGGGGAGACGGGGGCCGAGGGGGTGGTGGCACTTGCCTGGGCCGGTGCGGGGCCGGGAACAGGCGGCGGCGGCTGGACCGCAGCGGCGGCGGAGACCAGCAGCACCGGTGTGACGGCGGCGAGGGCCAGGGGGCCGACCAGCGAGCGGAGCTTCATGGCGGAACGGAGCGGGCGGGAGCGTGGGCCGGATGGACGGGGCCGCCTCGGGGGAGGCCCTCAGCCCACCAGCTGGGGTTCGATGGTGGTGGTATAGCGCGCCTCGCACTCCTTGATGATGCGGACAGCCTCGGAACTGCCTGCAAAGCCATTCACCTTGCAGGTGCCGGGCTTCTTGAGGTCCTTGTAGTGCTCCCAGTAGTACTGGGTCTCGGTGAGCCAGTGGGCACCCAGCTGCTCGTAGGAGGTGATGTGGTCCATGCGCTTGTCATCAGCCAGCACGGCGATCACCTTGTCGTCGACCTCGCCGCCGTCGTCGAACTTCATGATGCCGATGATGCGAGCCTCAACCAGGGATCCGGGGATCAGGGGTTCGCTCACGCCCACGATCTCGATGTCGAGCGGATCGCCATCCTCATCCCAGGTGCGGGGAATGCAGCCGTAGGCGAAGGGGTAGGCCAGGGAGGAATAGCCGACCCGATCGAGCTTGAGCTGGCCGGACTCGGTGATCAGTTCGTACTTATTGATCGTGCCCGAGTTGAGCTCCACAATGGCGTTGACCCGCAGCGCCGCCTCGTCGGCGAAGGCGGGCAGCACGTGCAGCAGGTTCAGCATCGTGCGGCTGGGGGCGTGGTCGATGTTCGCCATGGGAATCGGTTGCGCGGCGGCATCCTAAGGACCGCGCCTGCGCCCCCCCTCGGCCCCGCCCCTCAGGCGGCCAGGGCGTCGAGCTTCGCCTCGAGATGGCGGAGGAAGGGGGCGGCCTCCAGGGGGCGGCCGCTGAGCTGCTCCACCAGCTCCTCGCCATTGACCCGGCGGCCCAGGGGCCAGACCCGCCGCCCCAGCCAGGCGATGATCGCCGCCTCGTCGCCGGCCCTGAGCCGCGCCTCGATCGGCCCGAGCTCGGCCTCCAGGGCTTCCGCCAGCTGGGCGCTGATCAGGTGGCCGAGGGCGTAGGAGGGGAAATAGCCGAACAACCCCTCGCTCCAGTGCACATCCTGCAGGCAGCCTTCGGCATCGTGGGCCGGGCGCAGGCCCAGCAGTCGCTCCATGCCGTCGTTCCAGCGCTGGGGCAGCTCAGCCACCGCCATCCCCTCCTCCAGCAGGGCGCGCTCCAGCTCGTAACGGAGCACGATGTGGAGGCAGTAGCTGAGCTCATCGGCTTCGACCCGGTTGAGGCCGGCGCGCATTGGATTGAGGGCGCGCCAGAAACGGCGCGGGGAGCCCCAGGGGTCGCGGCCCAGGGCCTGGCCGAAGCGGGGATACCAGCGCTCGGCGAAGGCGGCACTGCGGGCCAGACGGCACTCGAAGAACAAGCTCTGGCTCTCGTGGACCCCCATCGAGGTGGCCTCGCCGAGGGGCCAGGGGAAGTAGTGGGTGTCGCTGCGGGGCAGGCCCTGTTCGTAGAGGGAGTGGCCCCACTCATGGGCGGTGGCCAGGAAGGAGGAGAACGGCAGGCCGGGCACCACCCGGGTGGTGATGCGGAAGTCGGCCGGGCCGATGGTGCAGGAGAAGGGATGGGGGGAACGGGAGCGCACGCAGCGGCCGGGGTCATAGCCCCAGTCCTGGAGGAGTCGCTGGCAGAGAAGGTCCTGGGCGTCGTCGGGCAGGTCCCAGTCGGCGGGGGGAAGGGGGGGCAGGCTGGCGGCCCGCTCCAGCAGCGGCGGCAGCCGCTCCACCAGGGGCCCGAACAGCTCCGCCAGGCGCCGGTGGCTGATCTCCGGCTCAAACACCTGGGCCAGGCTCTCCCAGCAGCTGCGCGGTTCGGCCAGCTGGCGGGCCTGCTCCTGGCGCAGCCGCACCAGCTCCTCCAGAGCCGGGGCGAACAGGGCGAAGTCGGAGCGGGCACGGGCCTCCTGCCAGCGGGCGTAGCCATGGGCCTGGGCCTCGGCCAGCCGGCCCACCAGGGCGGGGTCGAGCCGCCGCTGGCGCTCCAGCTCCTGACGCAGCAGGCGCAGGTTGTGGCGGCGGTCGTCCTCCGCCTCCACGGCCTCGACCTCAGCCTCCGCCGCGGCCAGCAGATCCTGAAAGGCGTGGCTGCTCTGGCGCTGGTGAATCTGGCGGGCCAGCAGGGCCAGCTGCTCCCCGCGCCAGGGGGCGGCCGCCGCTGGCATGACGGTGTTCTGGTCGAAGTAGAGAGCGCTGTGGATCGAGCCCAGCAGCCGGGTGGTGTGCAGGTAGTCCCTGAGGCGCTCCATCGGGGCGGACGGGGTGATCGTCATCGGCGGGGGGGGGGGGGGGGGGGGGGGGGGGGGGGGGGGGCGGCACAGCGATGGCGATCGCCCGGGGAGCCATGGCCGCGGCCATCTTCCCCCCGGCATGGGGGCCGCTGGGCCCCACGGCACGCTTGACGATTCATGGCCACTCTGGAGGTGGTCGCCTTGCGCCGATCCCGCCATGATGAGACACCTTGTCCGTGCCGTCCTGGGGCACCGCTGCGGGCGACGGGCAAGGCCGAAGGCCCCGCTGACCACCCTGGCCCTGGTGGCGAGTCTGCTGGTGGCCCCCGGGCATGCCGCCAGCCTGGAGGACATCAGCACCCTGGAACGGCTCGTCAATGGCGCCGGCGTGGTGACGGTGGTGGCCGATGACTGTCCGCCCAGCCACGCCGGCTTCTATGAACTGGACACCAAGGGCAGACATCGCCTGGTGCTCTGCCGCAACGGTGTCGACCTGGCCGATCTGGAGGCGGTCTGGGAGGTGATGGCCCATGAATCGACCCACATCATGCAGGCCTGCCGAGGCGGCACCGTGATCGCCGACACCTCGATGCCCCGCACCTTCCGGGAGTTGAAGGCGATCGCCCCCCACTACGCCAAGCTGATCGACCGCAGCTATCCCAGCAGTGACCAGCGGCTGGAAGCCGAGGCCTTCTGGATGGAGCTGCAGACCCCCGACAGCGTGATCAGCCTGTTCCGGCAGCTCTGCGCCAACGGCGTGCGACCAGGCCCCTGAGCGGATCCTCAGGCCCAGTGGAGGGTCATCGGCACGCAGCCCTCCAGGCTGCGTTTGACCGGGCAGCCCTCGCCGGCCCGCTGCAACAGCTGGCGCTGCTCCTCGGACAGCCCGGCCGGCAGGGTGACCCAGACGGTGAGGGCGGCGATGCGACGCACTCCGCTGCTGCTCATGGCCTTTTCCACCCGCGCCTGACAGCCCTCCAGGGAGATGCCATGGCGCTCGGCGGTGATGCCCATGATCGTCAGGATGCAGGTGGTCAGGGCGGTGGCCACCAGATCGGTGGGGGAGAAGGACTCACCGCGCCCCTGGTTGTCGAGGGGGGCATCGGTGTGGAGCTCGCAGCCGGAGGCTTCGTGCACCGCCTGGCAGCGCAGCTGGCCTTCGTAGCGGCAGGTCATGGTGGTCATCGCGGTGCTGCGGCGTCTGCCCATGCTGGGGGAGCCGGGGGCCCCCCCGGCGACCGGGGTCCGCCCCC
>JBMSXZ010000025.1:0-24337 GCA_049426205.1 Cyanobium sp. | reverse complement strand
GCGCATGCGGCCCCGCTGCTGTTTGCGGAATTTGACGCGTCGTGGACTCAGCATGGTTCAGGGCTCCGGATCACTCTTTGTTAGAGCGGTCTTCAAACTGTTGAGGCTGCCGGCTGGTCCGGCGGCGGGGGGCAGCGCCCACGGGCAGCTGCTCTTTCTGGCCAGGCAGCACCTCGCCCTTGAACACCCACACCTTGATGCCCAGCACCCCGTAGGTGGTGCTGGCCACCTTGGTGGCGTAGTCGATGTCGGCCCGCAGGGTGTGCAGGGGCACGCGGCCCTCGCGGGTCCACTCCGTGCGGGCGATCTCGGCGCCGTTGAGGCGGCCGCCAACCTGGATCTTGAGGCCCAGGACGCCGGCCCGCTGGGCCCGCTGCACCGCCATGCGCATGACCCGGCGGAACGCCACGCGCTTCTCCAACTGCTGGGCGATGTATTCGGCGAGCAAATAGGCGTCGGCGTCGACCCGCTCCACTTCCACCACGTTGATGCGGACCTGGCGGCCGGCATCACCGAGGGTGTTCTGGATGCCGGTGCGCAGCTCCTCGATGCCGCTGCCCTGGCGGCCAACCAGCACGCCGGGGCGCGCGGTTTTCAGCTCGACTTCGAGCTGGTCGGCTTTGCGGGCGATCAGCACATCGCTGATGCCGGCGGCGCCGTACTTCTTGTGAATGAACCGGCGAATGCGGTCGTCCTCCTGAAGCAGGACGGGGTAGGTGCGGCTGGGGGCGTACCAGCGGGAGCGGTGTTCCTGGGTGATCCCCAGGCGCAGGCCGGTTGGATGGATCTTGTGTCCCATCGGTCGGTGTCCTCGGGGGTCAGGCGGAAGGAGCCACAGCAATGCTGATGTGGCAGGTCTGTTTCTTGATCGCGTAGGCACGGCCCTGGGCCCGGGGGCGGAACCGCTTCATGGAGGGACCCATGTCAGCGCTGGCCTGGCTGATGACCAGGCTTGAGGGGTCGAGGCCGAGGTTGTGCTCAGCGTTGGCCACAGCACTGCGCAGGACCTTCGTGATCGGTCCGGTGGAGCGATAGGGCATGAACTCGAGCATGATCAGCGCGTCGCGATAGGTGCGACCGCGGATCTGATCGAGCACCCGGCGCACCTTGGAGACGGAGCCTCGGATGTAACGGCCATGGGCGATGGCCTGGGTGTTGGGGCTGGTGGTAGCCATCGCTTTAGCGGCCTCCCTTCTTGTCTTTGATGTGGCCGCGGAAGGTGCGGGTGGGGGCGAATTCGCCCAGCTTGTGACCCACCATTTGCTCCGTCACGTAGACGGGCACGTGGGCCTTGCCGTTGTGCACAGCAATTGTGTGGCCGATCATCATCGGCAGGATCGTGGAGGCCCGTGACCAGGTCTTGATCACGGTTTTGTCTTCGGCGGCGTTCTGCTTCTCGACCTTGCGGAGCAGGCTGTCGGCAACAAAGGGGCCTTTCTTGAGTGAGCGTCCCATGGCGGTTCAGGCGTACGGCAGAGCGGTGTGGGTCATCAGGAGTCGCGACCGCCACGGCTCCGTTTGGAGGTGCGGCGACGTTTCCGGAGCACGAACCGATTGCTCGGCTTGTTCCGCTTGCGGGTCTTCAGGCCAAGGGCCGGCTTGCCCCAGGGGGTGACGGGGCCGGAGCGGCCGATCGGCGCGCGGCCCTCACCACCACCGTGGGGGTGGTCGCAGGGGTTCATGACGCTGCCGCGCACCTCGGGACGGCGGCCGAGCCAGCGCTTGCGCCCGGCTTTGCCCAGGGAGGTGTTGCGGTTCTCGCTGTTGCCAACCTCACCGAGGGTGGCGTAGCACTCGCGCCGCACCAGGCGCACCTCGGTGGAGGGGAGTTTGAGGGCGACGTAATCACCCTCCTTGGCCACCACCTGGGCGCTGGCGCCGGCAGTGCGCACCATCTGACCTCCGCGCCCGGCATAGAGCTCAACGTTGTGAACGCTGGAGCCCAGGGGAATCGCGGAGAGCGGCAGGGCATTGCCGGTCTCGATCGGGGCCTCGGGGCCGGAGATCACGCTCTGGCCAATGCTGATGCCAGCCGGGGCCAGGATGTAGCGCTTTTCACCGTCCTTGTAGTACAGGAGGGCCAGCCGGGCGTTGCGGTGCGGGTCGTAGTGGATGGCCGCCACCTTCGCCTCGACGCCGTGCTTGTCGCGACGGAAATCAACGATGCGGTAGAGGCGCTTGTGACCGCCGCCCCTATGGCGGCAGGTGATCACGCCTCGGTTGTTGCGACCCTTATGGCGGTGCTTGGCCACCACCAGGGTGCGTTCGCGGCCACGGCCGCTGACCTCGGCGAAGTCGCTGACCACCAGCGTGCGAGTGCCGGGGGTGATGGGTCTGTAGTTGCGGATTGCCATGTCGTTTCAGACCCCTCAGGCCTCTGGGAACAGCTGGATGGCGCTGCCTTCGGCGAGGCGCACCACCGCCTTCTTCACCTGGGCGCGTTTGCCGGCGAAGCGTCCCACCCGTCGGGTGCGACGGGGCGGATTCATGGTGCTCACACCGACGACTTTGACATCGAAAAGGGTTTCGACGGCCGCTTTGATATCAGGTTTGGCAGCCCGATGGTCGACCTCGAAGGTGTACTGATTGAGCTCGAGGGCGCGGGTGGCCTTCTCGGTGATCAGTGGCCGGCGGATCACATCCGCAAGCCGGTCTGCAAAACGTTCAGCCATCGCCGTAAACCTCCTGAATCTTCACGAGCGCTTCCTCGCTCACCAGCAGCTTGCTGTGGTGGAGCAGATCGAAGACGTTGAGCTGATCCGCGGCGATCAGCTTCACCTTCTCGAGGTTGCGGATCGAGAGCCGCACCGCCTCGGAGGCGTTGTCGAGGATCACCAGCACCTTGCAGCCGGCCTCAATGCCGAGCCGACCGAGGGCTGCGGTGATCTCCCGGGTTTTCGGGGTGTCAAGCCCCTGGCCGAAGCCCTTGACCACCACGATGTCCTCGACGCGGCTCATCAGGGCGGTGCGCAGGGCCAGGCGACGCTCCTTGCGGTTCATCGCCATCGTGTAACTGCGCGGCTTCGGTCCGAAGACGATGCCGCCGCCGGGCCGCAGCGGGGTGCGGATCGAGCCCTGACGGGCGCGACCGGTGCCCTTCTGCTTGTAGGGCTTGCGACCGCCACCTGCCACCTCAGCCCGGGTCAGGGTGCTGGCGGTGCCTTGGCGGGCGTGGGCGAGCTGCCGAACGACAGCGCGGTGGATCAGATCCGCCGCGGCGGTCTCGCGGGCGACCTTCAGGTCGAGGGAGGCTTTGCCGCTCTCCTTCCCCTGCCAGTCATGTACAACAACATTGGCCATGGTTCTCCTCCTCAGGACGCCGCTTTGCTGCCCACCCGCTTGGCGGGGCGGATGTCGAGCAGGGCTCCGGGCTTGCCGGGAACCGAGCCCTTCACCACCAGAAGGTTGCGCTCAGCATCAACCTTGAGGATGGTGAGCCCACGGGTGGTGATCTGTTTGCCGCCGTAGCGGCCGGCCATCCGTTTGCCGGGATAGATGCGACCCGGCGTGGTGCCGGCGCCGGTGGAGCCCGGTTCGCGGTGGTTCTTGGAGCCGTGGCTCATGGGGCCGCGGCTGAATCCGTGGCGCTTTTGGTAGCCGGCGAAGCCGCGGCCGATCGTGTCACCACTGACATCGACCTTCTGGCCCGCTTCAAAAGCGGCGACCGTGATTGTGGAGCCGAGCTCAAGGCCGTCGACGGCTTCGATCCGGTATTCGCGCAGGTGGCGCAGGGGGTCGCTGCCGGAGCGCTGCAGGTGGCCGCGGGCTGGCTTGTTGACCAGTTTCTCGCGGATCTCGCCGAAACCGATCTGTACAGCGCTGTAGCCGTCGGTGGCGTCGCTCTTGAGCTGGGTGATGCGGCAGGGGCCCGCCTCGATCACGGTGACCGGGATGGACCTGCCCTCATCGTCGAAGAACTGGGACATGCCCAATTTCTTCCCGAGAATGCCGATGGACATGGGAGGGGGAGAAGCGCCAGCTGGACGGTGGCCGCGGGGAAGCCTGGGAAGCCTGGCCATGGCTGGCGAGCCGAGGGCGCGCCGCCAGGGCCCGGCCTCCGGCACATCCGGGAAGCGGCGGGCGGTGGCTGAGTCGTGGAATCGCAATGCAGACCCGGAGAACCGGTGCGGGACCGGTGCCGGAGGGTCTGGAGCTAGCGAGGCGAATCAGCGGGCTGGGACTTGAACGAACCGGTTGGGCGGAGTGTCCGCGGGGACGTCCGAGCCGGTGCGGCAGTTTCCCGACGCGGGTGTGGAGTTGGCGGGGAAGCCTTCCGCACCACAGCGTTCTGGCCTGGAGAGGTCGTCGTCACAGACAACCCCTGTGCCACGCTCTGGAGGCCCGGCTAGCGGACGGGCGCAGGCTGCAGCACAAGCGACAACCATACTCCATCGCCCTTCACCCCCTGGTCCGGCCTGGGGCTGCCAGACTGAACGTCCTCGACCGGAGATGCCCGATGCCACTCCTGCTCTCAGGCCGCGCCTTCCGTGACGCGCTGGAGCGAGCCGGAGCGCTGGCCCTGTTCGCGCCCCTCGAGGGTGGCGCCGAAACCCGCCTGATGCGTCGGCTGCGGGCCGCTGGTTACCGCGCCCACCTCACCTCCGCCCGCGGCCTGGGCGATCCCGAGGCCTATCTGTTCCAGCTCCATGGGATCCGTCCGCCCCATCTGGGCCACCAGAGCGTCGGACGCGGCGCCGCCGTGGGTGAGGTGCATCGGGTCATGCCCCAGCTCGGTGCCGACCTGGAGGGCCAGGCTCCGATCCTCCTCTGGCTGCTGGAGGGTCAGGTGCTCTCCAATGCAGAGCTGTCCTCCTTGCTGGCCCTCACCCGGCGGGAGCCTCGTCTGAAGGTGGTGGTTGAGATGGGAGGCTCCCGCAGCCTGCGCTGGCAGCCCCTGGAGAGCTGTCTGGTGGCGGCCTGAGCCGGTTGGCTCGGCTGGTGGTCTCCACGCCGGCGCCGGACCGGAGGTGATACCTTCCGCCCTGGCGACCCCCTTCTTCGATGCCGGTCGACAGCTTCTGCAGGGTGGCCTTCCTGGGCGATTTCCCTCCCAGGCGGTGCGGCATCGCCACCTTCACCCGAGACCTGCGCAACGCCCTGGCGCAGCGCAGGCCCCGCTGGACCTGCCCGGTGGTGGCGGTCACCGACCCCGGCCAGGATTACGACTACCCGGAGGAGGTGCGTTTCGAGATCCCGGAGCGCGACGTCACCGCGTACCGCCGCGCTGCCGATTTCCTCACCCTCTCCCACGCCGATCTGCTGTGCGTCCAGCATGAGTTCGGCATCTTCGGCGGCACCGCCGGAGCCCATCTGATCAATCTGCTCCGGCGCCTGCGCCAGCCCGTGGTCTCCACCTTGCACACGGTGCTGCAGGATCCCAGCGACGATCAGCGCCGGGTGATGGCTGATCTGGTTCGCTGCTCCGATGCCCTGGTGGTGATGAGCGACCGGGGTCGCTCGATTCTGGAGTCGGTCTACGGCGTCGATCCGGATCAGATTGCCGTGATCCCCCACGGCATTCCCGATCTCCCCTTCGTGGATCCCAACTTCCACAAGGATCAGTTCGGCGTGGCTGGTCGGCCGGTGATGCTGACTTTTGGCCTGATTTCTCCAGGCAAGGGGATCGAGGTGGGCATCGAAGCCCTGCCCATGATCGTGGAGAGGCATCCGGATCTTGTCTACATGGTGGTTGGTGCCACCCACCCGAATCTGGTCAAGGCAGAGGGTGAAACCTACCGCCTTTCGCTGGAGCGCCGCGCCAAGGCTCTGGGGGTTGAGAATAATCTCATCTTTCTCAATCAATATGTTGACGACCAGCAGCTCAGCGAGGTGATCGGTGCTGCTGATATCTACCTCACGCCCTATCTCAATGCCTCCCAGATCACCTCTGGCACCCTCGCCTACTGCTACGGCTCCGGCAAGGCGGTGATCTCCACCCCCTACTGGCACGCAGAAGAGCTGTTGCGCGATGGCCGCGGCGTGCTGGTCCCCTTCCGCGATGCAGGGGCGATCGCGGAGGCGGTGAACACGTTGCTCGACCAGCCGACCCTGCGCCATGCCATGCGCAAGCAGGCCTACCTGGCCGGTCGGCAGATGGTCTGGTCCCAGGTTGGGGAGGCCTATGCGGATCTGTTCGGCCGCCTGCTCCTGAACACCGACCACCACCGCCGCCGGGTCGTCCGCATCCCGGCCACCCTGGCCGTGGAGCCCGCCCAGCTGCCGCCCTGGCGCTTCCAGCATCTGCTGGCCATGGCTGATTCCACCGGGGTCCTGCAGCACGCGGCGCACGCGGTGCCCGATTTCCGCCATGGCTACTGCACCGACGACAACGCCCGGGCCCTGCTGCTGAGCGTGCAGCTCGAGGGCAGCGACGACGAGGGTTGCGAGGCCCTGCTCCCCCTGCAGACCGCCAGCGCCGCCTTCCTCAACTACGCCTTCACCCATGAGACCGGTCGCTTCCGCAACTTCATGGCCTTCGACCGCCGCTGGCTGGAGCCCCAGGGCTCCGAGGACAGCCACGCCCGGGCCCTCTGGAGCCTGGGGGCGGTGGTGGGTCGGACCCATCAGCTGAACCTGCGCAACTGGGCGGCCCGGCTGTTCGAGCGCGCTCTGCCGGCTCTCGAGAGCTTCACATCCCCGCGGGCCTGGGCCTTCGCCGTGCTCGGCCTGCACGACTATCTCCGGATCCTTGATGGCGATCGGCTTGCCCTGCGCTGGCGGCTGGAGCTGGCAGAGCGTCTGCTGGCGGCTTTCCGAGCCAATGCCAGCTCCGACTGGCCCTGGCTGGAGGACGTGGTGGCCTACGACAACGCTCGCCTTCCCCAGGCCCTGATCATCAGCGGACGCTGGCTCGGCCGCGCCGACATGCTCGAGACAGGCCTCACCGCCCTGGCCTGGCTGCAGCGGGTCCAGACCGCCCCTGCCGGCCACTTCCGGCCGATCGGTTCCGAGGGCTTCTGGCGCCGTGGTTCAGCACCGGCCCTCTACGACCAGCAGCCCCTCGAGGCCGCCGCCGCTGTGGCGGCCTGTCTGGAGGCCTTCCATGCCAGCGGTGACGACCATTGGCTGCACGAAGCCCAGAGGGCCTTCGACTGGTATCTCGGCGGCAATGACCTGCAGCAGCCTCTGTATGACGCCACTAACGGAGGCTGCTACGACGGCCTGCAGCCGGCAGGATTGAACCGTAACCAGGGGGCTGAGTCGACGCTGGCTTTTCTGATGGCCCTCGCCGACATGCGCGCCATCCCTGGGCCGGTCTGAACGCTCCTGCCCCACCTCCCCTCCATGGGTCCCTCCGCTGCGGCCATGAGCCTGGCCCGACGCCTAGACCTGAGGCTCGATCCCGATCCATCCAGGGTCCTGCTGCGCACGTTCCTGCCCTCGCTGGTGGTCCGACCGACCGGCGCCGATGCCGCCTCCCAGCCGAGGCTGGAAGACCTGGTGCAGCGGGTGGCCGCCCTCGACCAGGCCACGGTCGAGGCGCTGCTGGAGCAGGTGCATGGCCGCTTTGCCACCCGCCATCGCGATCAGGCCGAGCGGGTTGGACTCCACGCCGGCGCCCTCCCCGCGAGGGGGCCGGCCGCCCTGGCCGCCGGGCGGCTCGATCCGGCTCGCCGCTCCCTGCTCGGTTGCTACCTCACCAGCGAATACGCCCTGGAGGCCGCCGCCCTGTTCAACCCCAGCGTGGTGCCCCATCCCGATCAACAGGGGTTGGCGGATGGTGAGCTGCGCTTCGTGCTCAGCCTGCGGGCCACGGGGGAGGGCCACATCTCCTCAATCACCTTTCGCAGCGGCGTGATCGCCGCCGAGGGCCAGGTGCGGCTGGAGCCGGTTTCCCCGTTCGTGCAGGAGGGGGAGATCACCCCGGCCGCCAGCGCCGGCGATTACACGGTGACCTATCGCCCTGACACCGGCATCTCCGAGCGACTCCTCTTCCCGGTGACCGGGCCGGAGAGCAACGGCCTCGAGGATGCCCGCTTCGTGGCCTTCGACGACGAGGGCCAGCGCCACTGGTACGCCACCGCCACCGCCTATGACGGCCAGGGGGTGAGCAGTCGCCTGATCAGCACCGACGATTTCCGGTGCTTCCAGGTGGGCAGCCTGCGTGGCCGAGCCGTGGCCAACAAGGGGCTGGCCCTGTTCCCCCGCCGACTGGGCGGCAGCTGCTGGATGCTCGGCCGCCAGGATGGCCGCAGTCTCTCCCTGATGCGCTCCGATCGGCTTGACCACTGGGATGAGGCGACACCTCTGCTGGAGCCTTGCTTCCCCTGGGAGTTCATCCAGGTCGGCAACTGCGGCTCTCCCCTCGAGACCGAGGCTGGCTGGCTGGTGCTCACCCACGGCGTGGGACCGATGCGCCAGTACGCCATCGGCGCGGCCCTGCTCGATCGCCATGATCCCCAGCGCCTGCTTGGCAGGCTGCGGCAGCCGCTGCTGGTTCCCAGCGAGGAGGAGCGCGATGGCTACGTGCCGAATGTTGTCTACAGCTGCGGCGCCCTGATTCACCACGGTCAGCTGTTGCTGCCCTACGCGGTCAGCGACCGCGCCAGTCGCTTCGCCCTGGTGCCCCTGGAGCCTCTGCTGGAGGAGCTGCTGGCCTCGCCGTCCCCCTGAGGCCCCCGGCGCTCCGCAGGTAGAACGGGAACAGCCACCGCCTCCGGTCCGGCTGCCACCTGCTGTTCAGCCCCGTTTGCCCGCCTCCCCGTCTGTCGCTGTGTCGCCTGGCTTCGGGGCCGGGGCCCCGGCGGTGTCCGGCGATCCCGAGGTGGCCTTGGCCAGCGGTCGCTGGGTCAAGTGGATCGGCGGCGCCAGCAACCAGGACCTGGCTGCCATCGAGGATCTCGCCGGCCTCTACAGCCTGGTGGGGGTCCACTGCCTCGATCTGGCGGCCGACCCCGCTGTGGTGGCGGCGGCGCGGCGCGGCATCGCCTGGGCGACGGATCGCGGGGCGCTGTCCCCCTGGCTGATGGTCAGCCTCAGCGATGGCGCCGATCCCCATTTCCGCAAGGCCTGGTTCGATCCCCGCCGCTGTCCCCCGGGCTGTCCGCGCCCCTGCGAGCGCCTCTGCCCGGCCCTGGCGATTCCGCCGCCGGGGGCCGCGCAGGGCGTGCTGGAGGATCGCTGCTACGGCTGCGGCCGCTGCCTGCCGGCCTGTCCCCACGGGCTGATCGAAGAGCGCGAGCAGCTGCTGTCGGCTGAGGCCGTGCCCCCGTTGCTGGCCGCGCTGCGCCCCGATGCGATCGAGCTCCATACGCGCATCGGTCGGGAGGTCCCCTTTGCGGCGCGGCTGGCCCAGGTGCGGGCTGCCGGGATTCCGCTGCGTCGCCTCGCCGTCAGCTGCGGCCTGGAGCTGGAGGGGCATGGTGGTGTTGCCGGAGGCCAGGAGCCGCTGCGCCCCGCCGCCCAGACCGACCCCCTGGCGGATCGGCTGGCGGCTGAGCTGTGGAACCGCTTCGCCCAGGTGCGCGGGGCTGGGTTCGCGCCCCTCTGGCAGCTGGATGGCCGCCCGATGAGCGGCGATGTCGGGGACGGCACGGCCCGCGCTGCCGTGCAGCTGCTGCGGCGGCTTGCCCCCCGCCTGCCGCCAGGCCCGGTCCAGCTGGCCGGGGGCACCAATGGCCGCAGCATCGGGTTGGTGGGAGGGCTGGAGGACGGCCTGGCCCGGCAGGTCTCCGGGGTGGCCTTTGGCAGTGTCGCCCGGGTGCGGCTTCAGGACGTGCTGGGGCAGGCCCACGGACGCGGGGGACGGCTGCTGGATCAGCCTGATCTGCTGCGCACGGCCATCGCCCTGGCGGCTGAGCTGGTGACCCCCTGGCTGCTCCGTCCCCGCTGAGCGGCCACCGCTCCGGTGCGGGCCCGCCGGTTGAGCTCCCGTCCGCGATCGGACGGCTGCGCCATCCCCTCCAGCGCCGGCGATCCCGCCGCCAGGGCCGCTGACGCTAGAACCTGACCACGGCGTCGGCGCCCTCCGCCGCCGGTGCCGCCGCCGGAACCCCTTGGTCGCGCCCCCGTTTTCCTCCCCCCAGCGCATCACCGACGATCTCGATCGCCTCCTGACGCTGCTGCCGCCCTCGGTGCAGGCGGCCCTCGCCGAGCCCGCGGCCCGCGACCAGCTGCTCGAGGTGGTGCTTGATCTGGGGCGGGTGCCGGAGGCCCGCTACCCCGGGCGGGTGCTGAGCCTGGGGACCGAGGCGATTCAGCGCGCTGACCTGGCCCAGGTGCTGGAGCGGCTGGGTCCCTTCGGTGGCGATAACCGGGCCGGAATCGAGCGCACCCTGCATCGCATCAGCGCCATCCGCAACCGCGCCGGCGAGGTGGTGGGGCTCACCTGTCGCGTTGGCCGCGCCGTGTTCGGCACGGTGGCGATGGTGAGGGATCTGCTCGATTCGGGCTTGTCGCTGCTGTTGATGGGTCGCCCCGGCGTGGGCAAGACCACGGCCCTGCGCGAGATCGCACGGGTGCTGGCCGATGAGCTGGGCAAACGGGTGGTGGTGATCGACACCAGCAATGAGATCGCCGGTGATGGCGACATCCCCCATCCGGCCATCGGCCGCGCCCGCCGCATGCAGGTGGCCCGGCCGGAGCTGCAGCACCAGGTGATGATCGAGGCGGTGGAGAACCACATGCCCGAGGTGATCGTGATCGATGAGATCGGCACCGAGCGGGAGGCCCAGGCGGCCCGCACCATCGCGGAGCGGGGGGTGATGCTGGTGGCCACCGCCCATGGCAATGAACTCACCAACCTGATCAAGAACCCCACCCTCAGCGATCTGGTCGGTGGCATTCAGTCGGTGACCCTGGGGGATGAGGAGGCCCGCCGTCGCCGCACCCAGAAGACGGTGCTGGAGCGAGCGGCGGAGCCCACCTTCCCGTTGGCGGTGGAGATGCACAGCCGCCAGCGCTGGCTCGTCCATCGGGATGTGGCGGCCACGGTCGACCGGTTGCTGCGGGGCCAGAGCTCCCGGCCCCAGATCCGCGAACTCGGTGAGGATGGGGCGGTGAGGCTCCAGGAGGCCCCTGGCCCGAGCCCGCCCGCGGCGGCAACGGCGGCCAGGAGGGCATCGGCGACTGCGGTGGCGGGCCGCAGCGCGCCCCTGATGCCGCTCCAGCAGGCTTCGCCCCCCCTGGCCTCGTTGCCCCTTCCCGATCCGGAGGCGCCTTCCCCCGATCGAGACCCGGTCCGGCCAGCCAGCGCCGCCCCCCTGCGGGTGCTGGGGGTGGGGCTGCCCCGGCCGCTGCTGGAGGAGGCCGCCCGCAGCCTGGACGCCCCTGTGGCGGTGGTCGACGATCCGGCCGAGGCCGATGTGCTGCTCAGCCTGCGGGGCCAGCTCGGCCGCGAACCCCAGATCCGGCGACTGGCCAGGGATCGGGGGCTGCCGATCCTGGTGATCAAGTCCGACACCCTGCACCAGCTGCAGCGGGCCCTGCAGCGCCTCTGCGACAGGCCCGGCGCCGCCCCCCCGGCGGCGGCCGAGCCCGATGACGCCCATGGCGCGCTGGAGGAATGCCGACTGGCGGTCGAGCAGGTTGTGCTGCCCCAGGGCCGGCCCGTGGAGCTGCTGCCCCGCAGCGAGCGGGTGCGGCGGATGCAGGAGGAGCTGGTTGGCCGTTATCGCCTGCGCAGCGCCGTCTTCGGGCGCGGTGTGCAGCAGCGCCTGAGGGTGTTCCCGGCCTGAACCGTCGGACTTGCTTGCGGCTACGGGCTGGGGGGGCGGCGCTGCGTGGACGGGCTCGGCCTTCCTGACCGCCTGGCCCGGGGTCGTCCTCGGGCCCTGGGACGCCGGCCGTGTCGCCGGTGAGTTGACGAAGGACCGGCTGCTGTGGGTAACTGTGAAGGCGCCGGCGGTACGCCGTCCGGAGCTCTCAGCCCAATGGGCCGTCGCCAAGCGGTAAGGCAGCGGGTTTTGGTCCCGCCATTCCTAGGTTCGAATCCTAGCGGCCCAGTTTTGATCTCAGACCCCTGAATCCCTGCCACCGACTGGAGTCTGCCCGGTGAGCGCCCCGCTGCTTGTCTTCGATTTCGATGGCGTGCTCGTCGATGGCATGCCCGAGTACTGGTGGTCGGCGCGGCGGGCGGCCCTGGCCCTCGATTCCGATCTCGACCTACCGGAGCGGGCACCGGCCGCCTTTGCCCAGCTCCGTCCCGCCATCCACAAAGGATGGGAGATGGTCCTGATCGCTGGCGAGCTGGCTCGACCCGGTTTTGATCCGGCCAGCGCCCTGGCGGACTACCCGGCCACCCTGGAGCGTGCCCTGGCGGGCCACGCCCACACCCCCGCCGAACTGCAGGAAGCCCTCGAACGGGTGCGGCGGGAGGCTCTGGAGCGTGATCCCGCGGGCTGGCTGGCACTGCACCGTTTCTACCCTGGAGTGGTTGAGCGCTTGGCCGGACTGGCCGCTGAGGGCGCCGCCTGGACCGTGCTCACCACCAAGGGTGGGGCCTTTGCCGCCCGTCTGCTTGAGGCCGCCGGTCTGCAGCCTCTGGCGGTGGATGGCCACGAGCAGGGCAGCAAGCCTGAGGTGCTGCTGCGGTTGCGGCAGCAGGGGCGGCCGCTGTGGTTCGTGGAGGATCGTCGACCCACCCTGGAGCTGGTGCGCGCCACCGCCGGCCTGGAGGAGGTGCGTTGCTTCCTGGCCCTCTGGGGCTATCTGGCTCCTGGCGACGCCGAGGGCCTGGCCCCCCTGGGCATCCAGCCCCTCGCTGCGGAGCGATTCGGTTCTCCCCTGGCGAGCTGGACCTGAGGCGCTAGAGTACGCCCGTACTAAACGCCTGATACGCCGGCTCCATCCGGTGGTACTTGCAGTTCAGAGGCCGCAGGATGGCGCTCGGAGTCCGGCCCAGGCCGTGCTTCCGCTTCGCTCCCTGATCCGGATCGGCATTTGCCGCTGCGGCCTGTCCCATCGCTCCAACCACCATGCCCGCCGATTCCAAGGCCGCCTCCGCCCCATCCGCCGCCCCCGCCTCGGCCTCTGAGCGCGACAAGGCCCTCGGCCTGGTGCTCAACCAGATCGAACGCAACTTCGGCAAAGGGTCGATCATGCGGCTCGGGGATGCCTCGCGGATGCGGGTCGAAACCATCAACACCGGGGCTCTCACCCTCGACCTGGCTCTCGGTGGCGGTTACCCGAAGGGACGGGTGGTTGAGGTCTACGGCCCGGAGAGTTCCGGTAAGACCACCCTCACCCTCCATGCGATCGCCGAGGTGCAGAAGCGCGGCGGCGTCGCGGCCTTTGTGGACGCCGAGCACGCCCTCGATCCCGTCTACGCCGCCGCCCTCGGGGTGGATATTGAGAATCTGCTCGTCTCCCAGCCCGACACCGGCGAGATGGCGCTGGAGATCGTCGACCAGCTGGTCCGTTCCGCCGCCGTCGACATCGTGGTGGTCGACTCGGTAGCCGCCCTCACCCCTCGGGCCGAGATTGAAGGGGAGATGGGCGATCTGGCTGTCGGCAGCCAGGCGAGGCTGATGAGTCAGGCGATGCGCAAGATCACGGGCAACATCGGCAAGTCGGGCTGCACCGTGATCTTCCTCAACCAGCTGCGTCAGAAGATCGGGGTCACCTACGGCAATCCCGAGACCACCACTGGCGGTAACGCCCTCAAGTTCTATGCCTCGGTGCGGCTCGATATCCGCCGCATCCAGACCCTGAAGCGAGGCACCGAGGAGTACGGCATCCGGGCCAAGGTCAAGGTGGCCAAGAACAAGGTGGCCCCGCCCTTCCGGATCGCCGAGTTCGACATCCTCTTCGGCCGTGGCATCAGCACCCTGGGCTGCCTGCTCGACCTGGCCGAGGAGACCGGCGTGGTGACCCGCAAGGGAGCCTGGTACAGCTACGAGGGCGACAACATCGGTCAGGGACGGGACAACACGATCACCTGGCTGGAGCAGAACCCTGATCAGGTGGTCACGATCGAGCAGCTCACCCGCCGGCGCCTGACCGAAGGCTCGGAGGTCACGGCCAACTCGATGAAGCCTCTGGCGGCGGCGGCCAAGCTTGCTGCCGCTCGCGCGGACTCCCTGGAGCCCGCCGAGGACGGCAGCCTCGATGGCATTCCGGCCGCCTGATCGGCCGGATCAGCGACGGCTCCGCGGACCATCAGGAGCTCTGCGGGGCTGCCAAGCCCCGCGGCGGGTTCCGCAACCTCGCGGGGCATTCCTTGCTGCGGAGGGAAGCCGGTGTCGTATCGGGACGGCGGCTGTCTGTCCGGAGGGCCGTAGCCATCCCTGGAGCCTGCGGCTGGGACGTGTTGGCGGACTGATGGCTTTGGCTATCACCGCAGCCGGACAGACAACGCAGCCGGGCAGCCGCTGGCCCTGATCTGGGCCTTGCGGGTTGTCAGCCGGTGCTGTTGCTCAGGGTTGATTCCGCCGACGGGCGCAGGGAGGCGGAGCCCTGCTGCAGCACGATGGCGACGCGGTTCAGCTCCTGGATGGCATCTGCCCCCTCGAGTTTCACCAACTCGTGGCCATCGCGGGATTCCACCCAGCTGATGCCGAAGTTGGAGACCAGAAAGCGCACCACATGGGTCTCGCCGAGGTCGGCCACGAACGAGGCCCCGTGGGGATCCTGCTCATCACCGCAGATGTAGCAGGTGGCGGCGTGGCCCTGCTGGCGCAGGCAGTGGGCAAGAGCCTGGAGGCTGACCACCAGGTCATTGACCAGGCCTCGGTATTGGTCGGCAAGGCGCAGGAACACGGGACTGCCTGGCGGTTTCGTCAAGCATCCTAAGGTTTTCTTCCGAATTGCGCGATCGCGGTGATTGGCGTGGCGGCCGGGGTCTGGAGTGTTGGCGGCCGGCTCAGCCGTCGGCCAGCGTCCACCAGCCGGCGGCAGGGCCGATGAAGCGCACGATCACCCAGAACAACACCAGGGCGCCGATGCCGATCCAGGCCCCTCGGGTGGTGAGCGCCACGAAGCGGTCGGCCTGATTCCGGGTCAGGGGCAACCAGCTCACCAATCGGGGGGAGGTGTCCGCCGGCTTCGGGGTACGGGGCTGGGCTCGGGGCGGCAGGCCCTGGGCGGCGCGGCGCTTGGCTTCTCCCATGGCAGGGCTTGGCGGAAGGCGGGCTGAGGCTAGGTGCTCCGCCGCCGCTGGCAACGGTCGACCGCCGGCCGGGGCTCAGTCCGGGAGCAGCCGGGTCAGCGGAACCCAGGGTTCCAGGGCCGCCAGGGCCGTCTGCCCCCAAGAGCGCCCCCGGAGCCGGCCGTCGAGCACCGCCAGGCGGCTGCCACAGCGCTGTCGCAGCGGGGCGATGCCCCGCTGCAGCCGATTGATCGCCTCCGGCAGCAGCAGGTTGCGGAACCAGTCGCCCCCCTCCCGCCGCAGCGCTTCGACGCGAGCTGCTGTCAGCGGATCCTCCAGGCTGGCGATCGGCAGCAGGGCCACCACCACCTGGGCCGGCTGGGGCAGGCGGGCCTGCTGCTCCAGCCACCAGGCCCAGTCGGCGCAGACCACACCATTGGCTTCCGGGGTGGTGCAGGCGTGGCTCACCCGGCTGCCGAATTCCGCCGCCAGGGCGCTGGTCAGGGAGAGCCGCAGGGCCGGGTCATCGATCAGCACCAGGGTGAGACCGCTCTGGCCCAGGATCAGGCGGCGGCAGTGATCCAGCAGGTGCTCGCCGTAGTGGGGGCTGTTTGGCAGGGGCTGGCCGCTGGGGCAGTAGAGGGGCAGGGGATCGAGCACGGCGGGTTCCCCCAGATCCACCACCACCGAGGGGCGGAAGCTGAGGGTTCCCAGGGCGCTGCCCTCCAGACCCCCGGGGGCACCCGGCGCGCCATGGCCCCCCAGCGCCGCCGGGCCCAGGGGCCGTGGCCGCGGCAGCTCGCCCACCAGCACCGCCCCCCTGGCGTTGAGCAGCCCCCCCAGCTGGGCGAGGGGAGCCAGGGGCTGGCGGTGCAGTTGCCACTGCAGCAGGCCCGGGTCCACCTCCGCCCAGCTGGTCCAGTCCGCCGCTCCAGCCTCGAGCCAGCGGTTCCAGGGATCCGGCAGGGGCTTGAGCAGTCCCAGGAGCTGGCGCAGCGGTGCTTCATCCTCCTGGGCCAGGGCCACCAGCCGATTGGGGTGGCGGGGATGGGAGAGCACCCGCCGGCTCAGCCGTTCATGGAGCGCCAGCAGGCTGGGTTCGGCGGCGGGGCGGGCCCGACGCAGGCTGTCCCAGTCGCCGGGCTGAAGGCGCACCGCCAGGGCCTCGCGCAACAGGGGCTCAAGCCGCTCTGCCTCGGGAATCACCAGCTGGCGATCCCCCAGCGCTCCCTGCCGCCAGGCCGCCATCAGCTGCTGGTGGTCCAGCAGCCAGAGATGGCTCCGGGGCGGGGGCTCCTGGCCCTCCCAGAGGGGAAGCTGCAGCGCCACCGAGCGCAGCCTCGGCCACTCCACCTGCAGCAACCGCTGGCGCAGCCGGCCATCAGCCACCAGCGCCAGGGGCGTGTCAGCCAGGGCCAGCGGCACCAGCAGGCCGATCAGCCAGCAGGGGTCCGTGCCCGGCGCCAGGCGGATCAGGGTCTGGTCGCCCCGGCGCAGGCTCCGGCCCACCAGCCGGCAGAGGGTGAGGTGATGGGGCCAGTCGCCGCGACCCTCCTGGCGCAGCAGGGCCTTGAGCTGGAGATGGGCGCTGGCTTCCAACATCGCAGGATCGTAAGGAGGCCCTGGCCGCCAGGCGGCTGCCGATGCGACAGCGCTCCAGCCACCGCGGGCCGCCGCAAGGCCCTGCCTAGAGTTGTCAGCCGTGGGGTGGCACCTCCCCGCCCAGCCCTGGCCGCAGACCCACCGGAGCGCCCATCGATGCCAGCCCTCAGCGACGGCCAACCGGTGGGCATCGTGGGGTTGGGGCTGATCGGCGGCTCCCTGGGCCTGGACCTGCAGGCGGCCGGCATTGAGGTTCGGGCGCTGGTGCATCGGGAGTCCACGGCCCTTCGGGCCCGCGAGCGGGGGCTGGCCTCCCGCATCGGCACCGATCCCTCCCTGCTGGAGGGCTGCGGCCTGGTGGTGCTGGCCCTGCCCCTGGACCGTCTGCTCGCACCGGATCCCTCCCTCCTGGCCGCCTTGCCGGGCGCCGCCGTCCTCACCGACGTGGGCTCGGTGAAAGGGCCGCTGCTGGCGTGCTGGCGCGAGCTGCTCCTTGGGCTGGGCCGAAGAGAACAGCTGGGGCGGTTCGTGCCGGGTCACCCCATGGCCGGCACCGCCAGTGCCGGCGTTGAGGCCGGCCAGCCCGGACTTTTCCGCGGGCGGCCCTGGGTGGCCACCCCTGATGGCGACACCGATCCCGATGCCCTGGCCCTGGTGCGGGAGCTGGCGGAACGGGTGGGGGCCCGTTGGTTCACCTGCACCGCCGCCGACCACGACCGTGCCGTGGCCCTGATCTCCCACCTGCCGGTGCTGGTGGGTGCGGCTCTGCTGGCCGCGGCGGACCGCGCCGGTGCCGATACGGGGGTGGGCGCCCTGGCCCGCTTCCTCGCCTCCAGCGGCTTTGCCGACACCACCCGCGTCGGGGGCGGCAACCCCGAGCTGGGCACCCTGATGGCCCGCACCAACCGGGAGGCGTTGCTTCAGGCCCTGGCGGCCTACCGCCGCGAGCTTGATGCTCTCGAGGCCCTGGTGGCACGGGAGCGCTGGTCGGATCTGGACGGGCGGCTCCGCGCCGCCCAGGCCCTGCGCCCGGCTTACCTCGGCGCCGATCCCCCGACCGGCGGGCAGGGGCCGGCGGTCGATGACAGCCCTGCCGCTGCGACCTAGGGTGCGCCCCGCGCGGCATCTGGGGCGGGGGAGCGGGGCATGGGGCGGCCAGCAAGGCGTGCACTGACGCTGCTTCTGCTCCCCGCCCTGGCGGGATGCGCGGTGCAGGAGCCGCGCCCCGTCGACGAGGCGGCCCTGCTGCGGCGAGGTCAGAGCCGCATCGATGGCGGCGTCAATGTCACGCTCACGGCCCTCTCCGAACGCGAATCCCGCAACCTGCTCGGCTTCGATGTGGCCTCCGCCGGTATCCAGCCGGTGTGGGTGAAGGTGGTGAATCGCGAGCCCGTGCGTTGGTTCCTGCCGCCGATCACCATCGACAGCGACTACTACTCCCCCCTCGAGGTGGCCTGGCGCGGCCACCGGCCCCTGTCGGCCGAGGCCAACAGGCGCGTCGATGCCCGGCTGGAGCGGCTGGGGCTGCCGGAGTATGTCGAGCCCCGCGGCGTGGCTTCCGGCTTTGTCTTCACCAACCTCGATGAGGGGATCAAGTTCGCCAGCCTGATGCTGGTGGGTTCCGGCGCCCAGGCGCCGGTCCGGCGCTTCACCTTCCTCGCTGAGATTCCGGGCCATGCCACCGATTTCCAGCGGGTGCCCTGGGATCGGCTCTACCCCTCCGCCAAGGTGCGGGATCTCGATGAAGCGGGCTTCCGGGACTGGATCGAGTCCGATGTTTCCTGCTGCACCCTCGGCGGTGACCGTCGCACCCCCGCCGATCCCCTCAATGTGGTGATCATCGGCGGCCGCGACGTGGTGTTCCCGGTGCTGGCCCGCCGTGGCTGGCATGTGACCCAGACCCTCTCGGTGAGCTCGATCTGGCGCACGATCCGCTCCTCCCTGCTGGGAGGCCAGTACCGCTATGCGCCCGTCTCGCCCCTCTACCTGTTCGGCCGCCCCCAGGACATGGCCCTCCAGAAAGGGCGCAGTGACGTCAACCAGCGCAATCACATGCGCCTCTGGCTGGCGCCGGTGACGCTGAAGGGCAAGCCGGTCTGGGTGGGTCAGATCAGCCGCGACATCGGCGTGCGCCTGACCCGGCGCACGATCACCACCCACAAGATCGATCCGGAGGTCGACGAGACCCGCTGGTACCTGCTGCAGGACCTCTTCTTCTCCGATGGCCTCATTCGCTATGGCTTCGTCCGAGGAGTGGGGGCCTCCAGCCCCGACCAGCCCCGCACCAACTTCACGGGCGATCCTTACTTCACCGATGGTCGCCGTGCTGTGTTCTGGCTGGGGCTGCCGCCGGAGACCCCCCGTCGCCAGCTGGCCCGCTGGATACCCCTGCGGCTGCAGGGGGCTCCACCCCCCGCTCCGGCAGCTCCAGGGAGCGCCCCCGCTCCGCCAGCAGCTGCCGGCAGGCCGTGAGGGCTGAGAGGCTCACTCCGGCGGTGCCCTCGCCGGGATGGAGGGCGTCGCCGCAGAGCCAGAGGCCGGGCAGGGGGCTGCGGCTGGCCAGGCCGAACGGGCCGAAGCGGCTCGGATGCTGCCCCAGCCCCCCCACATAGCCAAACGGCCGGCCGGTCCAGCGGGCCCAGCCCCGGGGGGTGGCGAGCTCGCCGTGACGCCAGTCGTCCGGGCCGATCCCCAGCAGGGTCTGCAGGCCCCGGGCGATGCCGCGGCCGGCGCTCTCCTTGCGCTGTTGATAGTCGGCCCTGGGGCCGGTGCACCAGGGCCGGGCCGGGGTGAACACACTGGCGATCACCGTGGCCTCCCCGGCCGGGGCCCGACCATCGCCCTCGCGGCTCACCGACACGAACAGGGAGCCGGGATCGTCCCAGGCGAGCTGGCGGTGACCCACCTCGGGCTCCCGCAGCCGGCGGCGTTCGACGGCGCCGTAGAACACCAGCGCCCCGGAGGGTTCTGGCAGGGCGGCCAGCCGTCGCCGGTAGCCCGGGGGGAGGGCGTCGCCCAGCAGCGCCGGCAGGCCCTGGGGGGGAAGGGTGAGGACCACCTCCCGCGCCCGTAGCTGGAAGGGGGCTCCGGCCGGTCCGCTGCCCTCCAGGAGCCAGGGGGCCTGGGGATCCTGGGGGGGGCGCAACCGTTCGAGGCGATGGCGCAGCCGCAGCTGGCCGCCATCACGGGCCAGGGCCCGCTCCAGGGGCTGGGCCAGCTCCTGCATCGATCCCTCCAGATGCCAGAGGCCGAGCGGCCGCTGCACCATTGCCAGCACCGTGGCGCCATAGAGGGCGGCGGTGCGAGCGGCCGGTTCCTGGGAGTAGAGCCGCAGCTGCAGATCGAGGAAGCGCCGCAGCCGCTGCCCGGTGCTGCCGTCGCCGCAGCCGCTGAGGCGCTGCAGGTCGGCCATGGTCGCCCTGGTCAGCAGGCCGCTGGCCAGGGTGGCGGGCCCCAGGGCTCCGAGCAGCTGGGCCAGATCCCACCAGGAGCGCGGCACCACCACCGGATCGCGGCCGGCGAAGGCCCAGTTGGCCCGGTGGATGGCCGCGCAGAGACTCCAGAACCTCTCGCTGCCTGGAAACTGGCGGAGCCGTTCGGCCTGCCAGGCCTCGGGATCGCGGTGGATCCACACCGGCGCGCCGTCGCCCAGATCCACGACGCAGCCGGGATCCAGGGGTGTGGCGGCCGGGGGAGCCACCCCAAGGGCGGCGAACAGGCGGGCGTGGATCCCCTCCGCTTCCAGGCCGGCCACCTGGGTGGCGCCCACGTCAAAGGTCCAGGGACCCCGTCGAAAGGTGCCGGCGCAGCCGCCGCTCTGATGGTGGGCCTCCAGCAGCACCACCGCCAGTCCCTCCCGGGCGAGCAAGGCCGCGGCGGTGAGTCCGGCGATGCCGGCCCCCACCACCACCACATCGCTGTCGTCCGGACCAACCATCGGCGCATGCTGGCAGCGTCCGGCACCCCGGCGTGGGCACGGTCCCGATGGCTGATGCCGCGCCAGGCTTGGGCCAGTGATCAGCGGATTCGATGGAAACGGCCGGGGGGGTGCCCGCCGACTGGCTGGGCGAGCGACTGGGGGTGGGCCTGCTCAGCCAGACCCCCGTGGACGGTGGCAGCATCCACAGCGCCTGGTGCCTGCGGCTGGAGCGAGAGGGGCAGGGCCGGCTGTTCGCCAAGACCAATGCCGCTGCGGCCCTGCCCCTGCTGGAGGCCGAGGCCGATGGCCTGGCAGCCCTGGCTGTGGCTGCTGCGGCCTCGGGGCTGACCGTGCCGAGGCCCCTGGCCCTGGGCCTGGCCGGCGATCGGGCCGTGCTGGTGCTGCCCTGGCTGGAGCGGGTCAGCCCCGGAGCGGACCACTGGCGGCGGTTGGGGGCAGGCCTGGCCCGGCTCCATCGCGCCAGCCTTGGCCGGAGCTGCGCCCCCGGGGATCGTGCCGATGCCTTCGGCTGGGAGCGGGATAACTGGATCGGATCAGGCCCCCAGCCCAATGGCTGGGATGGGGACTGGGGGCGCTTCTTCTGCGAGCGGCGGCTGGCCCCCCAGGCGGCGTTGTTGGCCCGCCGGGGCTGGGATCTGCCGGGGCTGGAGCGGTTGCTGGACAGGGTGCCGGGCTGGCTGAAGGCCCATCAGCCGGAGCCCTGTCTGGTGCACGGCGACCTCTGGAGCGGCAATGCCATGGCCCGCCTGGCTCTCCAGCCAGGCGGAGGGCCTGGCGGCGCGGTCGAGACATCGGCGGGGGCAGCGGCTGAGGCTGGCGGCGCGATCTTCGATCCTGCGGTGCACCGGGGCGATCGGGAGGTGGATCTGGCGATGGCGCGCCTGTTCGGCGGCTTCCCAACGGCCTTCTTCGACGGCTATGGGGCGGTGTGGCCCCTGGCCGCCGACCACCGGCGTCGGATCGGCCTCTACAACCTTTACCACCTGCTCAACCACGCCAATCTGTTCGGACGTGGCTACCTCGACCAGGCCCACCAACAGATCGCCGCCCTCAACGCGACGGCGGATTAGGCTGCAATGACCACACAAAAAAAGCTCCGATCAGCGATCGGAGCTTTTGTCGAAAGCAATGAACCCAGGCCGGGCCAGCAGCGATCAGCCGAGATATTCCTTGCGGAGATTCTGGATCTGATCCAGAACGGCGCTGCGCTTCTCGCTGGTGGTGAGGTTGTTCCAGCTCCAGGTGCCCACCACAACCAGGCCGAGCAGCTCAAGCAGCCCTGGCACGACGGGGAGCAGGTTGATCGTGTCGAGAACGCCCTTGATCAGGATCTGGGCCACGATCACGGCAAGAAAGATCCCGGCAACCTTGCCGGCCTTGCCGATCTGGCTCCAGTCGACTTTGTCGAGGGTATCGTTGACCTTCCCGATCACTTCGCCATAGCGCGCTGTGAAGTCGAACGAGGGACCGCTGTCGTTGGCAGCAGCCTCCACAACCTCGTCTTTCGCTTCGGTGCTCAGATCGCTCATGGAGTGCGGCAACAATAAAACCAACCCAAGGTACAGGCATGCACCCGCGGCCGCCAGCGCTCGTCCTGTTCGGTGCTCAGGCGCTGACGCTTCTGCAGCGGCTGCTCGACGCGGCGGTGCCCCAGGAGGGCTGCGGTCTGCTGCTCGGGGAGCGGTGGTCGCTGGGGGGCGAGCCGGCATCCGGCCTGCCGTCGGGCCGGCAGGGGGAGACCTGGCTGTTGCGGCAGATCTGGCCCTGCTGCAATGTCTGGGAGCCCGCCGCCGAGCGCCACCGCCGTTTCGCGATCGATTCCCGCGAGCAGCTGCATGCGATCCGCTGGGGACGCTCCCGGGGCATGGAGCTGCTGGGCTCGGTCCACAGCCATCCCAGCAGCGCGCCCATCCCCTCGGCCACCGATTGCGCCCTGGCCGCCTGGCCGACGCTGATGGTGATCCGCGGCATCCCCGTCCCGAGCGGCGGGGCTGGCGAGGGCCCGGACCAGCAGCTTCGCTGCTGGTGGGTGGAGGCTGACGCCACCCCCCTGCAGCTGCCATGGAGAATGGAGGATTGAGGCGATCGCACCCGCGGCCGCGTCACGCCCCGATCTTCCGTCCATGCTTCCTCCCGACACCAGCGGCGTTCAACTGAGCCCCGATGAGGTGGCCCGCTTCGGCCGGCACCTGATCCTGCCGGAGGTGGGGATGGAGGGGCAGAAGCGGCTCAAGGCCTCCTCGGTCCTCTGCGTCGGCACCGGCGGCCTGGGGTCACCCCTGCTCCTCTACCTGGCCGCTGCCGGGGTGGGCCGGCTGGGCATCGTCGACTTCGACGTGGTCGATGCCAGCAACCTGCAGCGCCAGGTGATTCACGGCACCAGCTGGGTGGGCAAGCCCAAGATCGAGTCGGCGAAGGCCCGCATCGCCGAGATCAATCCCTACTGCCAGGTGGATCTCTACCCCACGGCCCTCAGCAGTGAGAACGCCCTGGAGATCATCCGCCCTTACGACATCGTTTGCGACGGCACCGACAACTTCCCCACTCGCTACCTGGTGAACGACGCCTGCGTGCTGCTGGGCAAGCCGAATGTCTACGGCTCGATCTTCCGCTTCGAGGGCCAGGCCACTGTTTTCAACCTGGATGCGGAGAGTCCGAATTACCGCGATCTCTTCCCCGAGCCGCCGCCGCCGGGGATGGTGCCGTCCTGTGCCGAGGGGGGCGTGATCGGAGTACTGCCAGGCATCATCGGCATGATCCAGGCCACCGAAGCGGTGAAGATCATCACCGGCATCGGCACCACCCTGAGCGGCCGGCTGCTGCTGTTCGACGCTCTCAAAATGAGCTTCCGTGAGCTGAAGCTGCGGCCCAGTCCCGAGCGGCCGGTGATCGATCGCCTGATCGACTACCAGCAGTTCTGCGGCGTCGGTGGCACCGCCCCTGGCCAGGAGGAGGCCGGTGCCGTGGCCAGCGTCAGCGTCCGGGAGCTCAAGGCGCTGCTCGATGGCGACAGCGCTGATCTGCTGCTGCTCGATGTGCGCAATCCGCCCGAAGCCGAGATCGCCACGATCCCGGGCTCCACCCTGATCCCCCTGGATCAGATTGAGAATGGCACTGCCATCGAGCGGGTGCGGCAGCTGGCGGCCGGCCGCCGTCTCTACGTGCACTGCAAGCTGGGCGGCCGCAGTGCCAAGGCCTTGATCGCCCTGAAGCGCCACGGCATCGAGGGGATCAACGTGGCCGGTGGCATCGACGCCTGGAGCCAGGAGATTGACCCCAGCGTGCCCCGCTACTGAGCGGTTGCGGCGGCGCACCCTGGGGCTCCGTTCCCAGGGGGCCGCCGGCACACATTGATCCTGTCCAGCTGCCGCTCCGCGAGCGGGCCTCCCCAGGCGTAGGCCTGTGATCAGACGCCTGTGATCAGTAGTCGACGCCGCGCTTGAGGTCGACGCCGCGCTCGGCGTAGTGCTTGTGGCAGACCATCTCGGAGTGGACGCTGGCCAGGTCGAAATAGGCGGGCCGGCTCTTGCAGCGGCCGGTGATGATCACCTCGGTTTCGGCGGGTTTGCGCAGCAGGGTCTGCACGATCGGCTCCACCGGCAGCAGCTCCAGATCCACGGTGGGGTTGATCTCATCGAGGATCACCGTTTTGTAGAGGCCGCTGGAGATGGCGGCGCGGGCGATCTCCCAGGCCCGCTCCGCTTCCACGTAATCGATCGGCTGCTGCTGGCCGCGCCACACGATCGCGTCGCGGCCGGAGCGCAGGTGAT
>JBMSXZ010000024.1:0-24884 GCA_049426205.1 Cyanobium sp. | reverse complement strand
CCAAGAACGTGCTGAACACGATGATGATGAGCTTCTTCCTGATGGGGCTCATCGGCGTCCTCTGGGTCGTGATCGGCTACAGCCTCGCCTTCGACACCGGCTTCAAGAGCCCCTTCATCGGTGGCCTCGGCGCCATGTGGCTCAATGGCGTCGGCGGTGAATTCGGCGATGCTCCACTTGCCGATGGCTTCAACCTCAGTGCCACCTCCTTCGCCCTGTTCCAGGGCATGTTCGCGATCATCACTCCGGCCCTGATTTCCGGCGCCATCGTTGAACGGGTGAGCTTCAAGGCCTGGTTCTGGTTCTGCTTGCTGTGGAGCCTGCTGATCTACTCGCCGATGGCCAAGATGGTCTGGGGTGGTGGGTTCCTCGGCCCCTTCGGCAGCATTGGTGCCATCGATTTCGCTGGCGGCACCGTGGTGCACATCGCCTCCGGCGTCGCCGCCCTGGTGGCTGCGGCGATCATCGGTGAGCGCAGCACCTGGCCCGACAGCAAGCGTCCCCCCCACAACGTTCCATTCATCCTGCTCGGCGCGGGCCTGCTCTGGTTCGGCTGGTTCGGTTTCAACGGCGCCAGCATGTTCGCCGCCAAGACCGCTGGCCTCCCCTTCCTGACCACCACCACGTCAGCCTCCGCCGGCCTGTTCGCCTGGTGCATGATCGAGTGGTTCAAGGACGGCAAACCCACCGCCGTCGGTGCCGCCACCGGTGCGGTGGCGGGCCTGGTGGGGATCACGCCCGCCGCCGGGTTCGTCTACATGCCCCAGTCGATCCTGATCGGTGCCCTCACCGCCTCGGCCTGCTTCATCGCCGTCCAGATCAAGGCCGCAATCAAGTTCGACGACTCCCTCGACACGTACATGGTCCATGGCGTCGGCGGCACGATCGGCGCCCTGCTCACCGGGATCCTGGCCTCAAAAGCGCTGGTCTCAGCCGACTACTTCCCGCTCTCGGCCAAGATCATGGAAGAGGGCGGTAATTTCGGACTGTTTCTGGCGCAACTCAAAGCGGTGTTGTTCTCCTACGGTTTCGTGGGACTGGGCACTGCCCTGATTCTCTGGTTCCTCAAGCTGTTCATGCCCCTGCGCGTGAAGGCCTCCGAGGAGGAGCGTGGCCTCGATTATGTGGCCCATGGCGAAGAGGCTTACGACCCCATGACCAACTGAGGCGGACCTTCCGATGAAAATGATTACTGCTCTGGTGCGTCCCAGCAAGGTGGACGCTGTCAAGTCAGCCCTGGTCAGCCTCGACATCGTTGGCATGACCGTTGCTGAGGTCCGCGGCTTCGGCCGCCAGAAGGGCCAGGTGGAGCGCTACCGCGGCAACGAGTTCACGGTGGATTTCCTCTCCAAGTCAAAGATCATCGTCGTTGTCGACGACAGCAAGGTCGAGGCCGCCATCAGCGCCATCAGCGAGGCGGCCCGCACCGGTGAGATCGGCGACGGCAAGATCTTCATCACTCCGGTGGAGACCGCCGTGCGCATCCGCACCGGCGAACGCGGCGTCAGCGCCATCTGACCCCTCGCCGCCAGCGCGGCCCCCAGCCAACGGCGGGCCGTGCCAGCGCCAAGGCCCTCAACGCCGGCGCAGCCTCTCCCCGAGCCAGGGCCCTGCCAGTCCAGGGTCCTGGCTTTTTGGTCGGGGTGGCCTCACCCTGGCCCCGGGCACCTTGGCATCGATCCCCGTCGCCGCTGGCTCCCCGCTCCGCCTGCCAGCACCGGCCCCGAACCTGCCAGGCTGGGGAGCTAACCCCTGGCCCGAGCCGGTGTCCCCATCCAACGCCCGTTTCGATCTCGGGGTGCGCGGCGCCGGATCCGGCGGCCTGGCCGCCGCCAAGCGGGCCGCCTCCCATGGCGCCCGGGTGGCGATCGTCGAGGGGGACCGGGTGGGCGGTACCTGCGTGATTCGCGGCTGCGTGCCCAAGAAGCTGCTGGTCTATGGGGCGGCCTGGCGCGACCTGCTGGCCGATGCGCCGAGCTATGGCTGGATGCCCCAGGCGGAACCGGCCCTGCGCTGTGATCCCGCCGTGTTGCTGGAGCAGGTGCGCACCGAAGTGGACCGGCTCAACGGCCTCCACATCGGCTTCCTCGCCAAGGCGGGGGTGGAGCTGGTTTCCGGCTGGGGCCGCTTCCTCGACCCCCACCGGATCGCCGTGCAGCAGGCGGATCAACCGCCCCGACTGCTGGAGGCGGAGCGGATCCTGATCGCCGTCGGTGGGCAGCCCAGCCGGCCGGCGATCCCTGGCTCGGAGCTGGCCTGGATCAGCGATGACATCTTTGAGCTGCGCGAGCCGCCGAAGACGGTGGTGGTGGTGGGGGGCGGGTTCATCGCCTGCGAATTCGCCGGCATCCTCCATGGCCTGGGTGTGGCGGTGCAGCAGCTGGTGCGGGGCCCCCGCATCCTGCGGGGCTTCGACAGCGAAGCCGCCCTGGCCGTGCAGGAGGCGATGGCCGCCCGGGGCATCAAGGTGCGCTGCGGCGAGCGGCCGACGGCGATCGAGGGCAGCCGCGGCGCCCTGCGCCTGCACACCGACAGCGGCGACACCCTGGAGGCCGGTGGCGTGCTGCTGGCCACCGGTCGCCGGCCGTTCCTGGAGGGTCTCGACCTGGGGGCCGCCGCTGTGGCCGTGGAGGGGGGGCGGATCCCGGTGGATGGCAATCAGACCACCAACGTGCCCCACATCTATGCCGTGGGTGATGTGACCGACCGGATCAACCTCACCCCAGTGGCGATCGATGAGGGCCGCGCCTTCGCCGACAGCATCTACGGCCAGCGGCCCCGCCAGGTGGACCACGACCTGGTGCCCTGCGCCGTGTTCAGCCTGCCGGAGCTGGCCACGGTGGGGCTGAGCGAGGAGGCGGCGATCGAACGGTTCGGCCGCGACGGCGTGACCGTGCATCGGGCCCGGTTCCGGCCGATGCAGCTGGCCCTGCCGAAACGGGGGCCGGCGGTGCTGCTCAAGCTGGTGGTGGCCGCCGCCGATGGCCGGGTGCTCGGCTGCCACATGGTCGGTGACCACGCCGCCGAGATCATTCAGATGGCCGCAATCGCCGTGGGGATGGGAGCCACCAAGGCGGACTTCGATCGCACCATGGCGCTGCATCCCTCCGTGGCCGAGGAATTCGTGACGATGGCCGGCTGATCCGGCCGTTCAGACCGCCGCCAGGCCCTTCTCGTTGAACAGGCCCTCGAACAGCACCGACGAGAGGTAGCGCTCGCCGGAGTCAGGCAGCACCACCACGATCGTTTTGTCGCGGAAGCTCTCCTCCCGGGCGAGGCGCAGGGCGGCAACGGTGGCCGCACCGCAGGAGATGCCCGCCAGGATGCCCTCCTCCTTGATCAGCCGACGGGCCATCGCCACCGCTTCCTCGTCGCCCACGGCCTCCACCCGGTCCACCAGGGAGAGGTCGAGGTTGTCGGGAACGAAGCCGGCGCCGATGCCCTGGATCTTGTGGGGGCCGGGCCGCAGCGATTCACCGGCCAGGCTCTGGCTGATCACCGGGCTGTTGGCCGGCTCCACCGCCACCGACACGATCGGGCGCTGGCGGGTCTGCTTGAAATAACGGCTCACCCCGGTGATCGTGCCGCCGGTGCCGACCCCGGCCACCAGGGCATCAACCTGGCCTTCGCAGTCGTCCCAGATCTCCGGGCCGGTGGTGTCGTGGTGGATGCGGGGATTGGCCGGATTGCTGAACTGCTGCAACATCACGTAGCGGTCCGGATCACTGGCGGCCAGCTCACGGGCGGTGGCGATGGCGCCGCTCATGCCCAGCCGCCCCTCGGTGAGCACCAGGCGGGCGCCATAGGCGGTGAGCAGCTTGCGCCGCTCCATGCTCATCGTCTCCGGCATCGTCAGGGTGAGGGGGATGCCGCGGGAGGCGGTGACGAAGGCCAGGGCGATGCCGGTGTTGCCACTGGTGGGTTCGATCAGTTCCCGGCCCGGTCCGAGCAGGCCATCCTTTTCCGCCTGCCAGATCATCGCGGCCCCGATCCGGCACTTGACCGAATAGGCGGGGTTGCGTCCCTCGATCTTGGCCAGCACCCTGGCACCACAGCCGCGGGTGACGCGATTGAGCTGCACCAGGGGGGTGCGGCCGATGCTCAGGCTGTTATCGGCATGGATGGGACTCATGCGCGGCGGGGATCCGTGGCTACAGGCACCCTAACCAGACCCGCCGATCCTGCCCCTGTCAAGCCACGGGCCCAGGACCGGAACCCGCTGAGCCGGTGCTCAGCCGGCGAGTGCCCCCAGTCCCCCGAACAGCCGCTGCAGGGCACGCTCCAGATCGAGGCCATCGAGCATGCCGTAGCTGAGCCGCAGCAACACCTGGCCCTGGCCCCGGCCCGGGCCAGCCCCGCCCCCAGCCGCCAGGCCGAAGGCGCCGCCGGGCAGCACCGCCACCCCATGCTCAAGGATCAGGCGTTCCACCAGCACCTGCTCATCGAGGCTGGTGCTGCAGGCCAGCAGCCCATAGAAGGCCCCATCCGGCTCCGCCGCCAGGGCCACCGGCAGGCCGTCGGCGACGGCGGCAGCCAGGGCATCGTGCAGCAGGGCCCGGCGGGGGGCGAGGCGGGCAATCCGTGGTGCACACCAGGCCGGCCCCGCCGCCAGGGCGGCGGCAGCGGCGGGCTGGAGCAGCCGCGGAGGGCAGATCAGCACCGTGTCCTGCACCTGGGCCAGGCCGCCCAGCAGCTGGCGGGGCACCGAGGCGTAGCCCAGCCGCCAGCCGGCCATGCCATAGGCCTTGGAGAGGGAATGCAGGGTCACCGTGTGGGCGCCGCTGCCGGGCAGCCGACCAGGACTGGCATGGGGCACCGGACCGTGCACGAAGGCGGCGTAGGCCTCATCGCTGATGTGGAACAGGCCGCGGCGGGCGCAGAGCCGGTTGATGGCCTCCAGCACCGGCGGCGGCATCACCACGCCGCTGGGGTTGGCGGGTGAGATCGTCACGATCGCCCGGGTGCGGGGGGTGATCGCCGCCTCCAGGCGCTCCGGATCGGGAATCCAGCCGGCATCGACCGCCACCGGCTCGCCGCCGGCCAGTTGCACCGCCATCCAGTGGTTGAAGTACCAGGGAGTCGGCAGCAGCACCGCGTCGCCCGGATCGAGGATCACCTGGGCGATGGCATGGAAGGCCATGTTGCTGCCGGCGGTGGCGAGCAGGGCGGTGCCGTCGAGGTCGAGGCCGCGGTGGTCGACCAGATCGCGGTGGATCGCCTCCAGCAGCAGGGGATCGCCTTCCATCGGGCCGTAGCGGTCCCGATCGGCCAGGGCGGAGCGGCCCGGCCAGGGGGTGGGGAGCCCGGCGGGGGGCTCACCCCCCAGGGCCGCCTGGGCTGCCGCCAGGGCCGCGGCGGGCGGCCCCCAGCTCACCATCCCCTGGGCGAGGGAGAGCACATCGGCCCGCTGGCGTTGCAGGGCACCGATGCGGGGGATCACCGGCTCCAGCACGGCCCCCAGACGGCGGGCCGGCGATGGAGGAGCCGAGGGGCGGTCAGGGGATGGCATGGCCTCAGCCTGGCAGGGGCAGCAGCAGCTCCAGCTGGGCCCCCCCTTCCGGATGGTTGCCGGCCTGCACCCGGCCGCCATGGGTGAGGGCGATCTGACGCACGATCGCCAGCCCCAGACCACTGCCGCCGCGGCGGCTGCGAGCCCGGCTGGGGTCGCCGCGATAGAAGCGCTCGAACAGGCGCTCCTGGTCCTCGGCGCTGAGGCCGGGTCCCCGATCCCGCACCCGCAGCTCGCACCAGCGGCCACCGCTGCGCAGGGTCACGCTGATCGAGCTGTGGTCCGGGCTGTAGCGCAGGGCATTGTCGAGCAGGTTGTAGATCAGCCGATGCAGCCGCGAGCGATCGGCCCGCACCTGGGGCGCTGGCTCTCCCTGCGGGAGCAACAGCAGCTCCAGGACCACGCCGCGGGGATCGGCCAGGGGGCGCAGGCCGCTCCAGGCCTGCTCCACCAGGGTCTCCAGATCCAGCAGCGGCCGGGGCGCCTCCGGAGAGGGCAAGGCATTCTCCAGGCGGGAGAGCTCCAGCAGGTCGTTGACCAGCTCCTGCAGGCGCAGCAACTCCCGCTGCAGCCGTTCGACGAGCACCGCATTGCGGCTGTTGACCTGGGCGGCGAGGCTGTCGCCCACCAGCAGCAGCGCCGTGAGGGGAGTGCGCAGCTCATGGGCCACATCGCTCACCCAGCGCTCCTGCTGCTCCAGCTGGGCCTCCAGGGAGCGACGGCTGAGCAGCACCACCGCCACCCAGCCGGAGCGGCCGGGGAGGCCATAGAACTCGATCTCCTGGCCATGGCGCTGCCAGCAGAGACGCTGGATGCGATGGCGCTGGCGGGTGTTGGCCACCAGCTCGCGCAGCTCCGGAGCCGCGCAGATGGCGGCCAGGGGCTGCTGGCTGGGCAGGGCGGCGCCGGGCACCTCCAGCAGCTGCTCGGCGCGGGCGTTGATCAGATGCACGGTCGAACCCTGGTCCACGATCAGCCAGCCCACCGGAGCGGACTGGAGCCAGCCCAGCAGGGAAGCCCGGGCCAGGCCCTCCCGCCGCTGCCGGCCAGCGGGGCTGCGGCGGCCCAGCAGCCAGCCGAGCAGGAAGCCCGCCAGCAGGCCGGCAAGGACAGCGAGCAGCGGCACCAGCGGAGCAGTCACTCAGCCGAAGCGATACCCGAATCCGCGCACGGTGACGAGGTGCTCGGGGGCGGAGGGGTTGGTCTCGAGCTTTTCGCGCAACCAGCGGATGTGCACGTCCACCGTCTTGCTGTCGCCGAAATAGTCGTGGCCCCAGACCTGCTCCAGCAGCTTGTCACGGCTCCAGACGCGGCGTGGATGCTGCATGAACAGCTCCAGCAGCCGGTATTCCTTGGGGGAGAGGCTGACATCGAGACCATCGCGGGTGACCCGGCACTCCTCGGGGAAGAGGCAGAGATTGCCGTGCACCACCTGCCGGGACTCCTCCACGGCGCTGGCGCTGCGGCGCAACAGGGCCCGGCAACGGGCCACCAGCTCGCGCATCCCGAACGGCTTGATCAGATAGTCGTCAGCGCCCACTTCCAGTCCCAGCACCCGGTCGGTCTCGCTGTCGCGGGCACTGACCACGAGGATCGGGGTGCGGTCACCGGCCTGGCGCAGCTGGCGGCAGAGTTCGAGACCCCCCAGGCCGGGCAGCATCAGATCGAGCACCACCAGGGCGAAGGGGGCCTCGCCCGTGGCGGAGACCCGCTGCAGGCTGACGAGGGCATCGCGACCGTTGGCGCAGGCCGTGACCGTGAAGCCTTCCAGGCTGAGGGCATCACGGATCGTGTCGCGGATCGTGTCGTCGTCCTCGACGACAAGCAGGGAGGAGGGCATGACCCCATTCTCGGGGCAGGCGGGCTGGGGCCAGAACGCGGCGATCAAGGGCGGGGCAGGTGGCTGATCACGAGACGGCGGTGGGGGTCGAGCTGCAGCCAGCCCTCGTCGCGCAGGGCGCCGAGGATCCGGGTCACGGTGACGCGGGTGGTGGAGAGGGCACTGGCCACCTCCTGGTGGGTGAGGCGGAGGTTGAGGCGCAAGCCCTGGTCGCAGGGCTGGCCATAGTCGCTGGCGATCAGCTCCAGGAAACCGCGCACCCGCTCCTCGACCCGGCGCAGGGCCATCAGTGCGAGCAGGGCCTGGCTCTGGCGGTAGCGGTGGCTGATCGCCTGCAACATGGCGACGGCGAGGCCGGGATCGGCCTGGATCTCGGCGAGGGTCAGGCAAAGCAGGTCGCTGTCGCAGAGGGTGCGGGCCTCGAAGGCCTCGACACCGCTGAGCGGATCCCCGAAGGGCTCGTTGGGGCCGGCCAGACCAAGCAGCAGTTCATCGCCGTGGATCGTGATCGCCCCGAGCTTCACCATGCCGCGCACCACCAGCCAGACGTTGTTGCGGAGCAGGGGCACCTGACTGCCGGCGGTGAGATGAATCAGGCTGCGGCGCTGATAGCTGGATTCGAGCAGATGGCGGAAGGCGTCACTGTTGCCGGCTTCACGGGAGGGCGTGAACACCATGAGCAAGTGCCTGCGATGACGATCAAACTGTATGGAGCGGCACCGGCCGCCAGGCCAAGACAGGGTAGTGATCTGGTTAAGACTGCCCTAAGGGGTGGCGGCAACCCTGCGGGCCCGTCACTGGCCTGCCGAAGGCCACGCCCCACAGGCAGCCAGACGAGATTGGCGGGGCCGTCTACAACATTCCGATCAAAAGACCCGCTGCCAGTGGCAGCGGGTCCGATCCCCTGGGCACACCCCAGGCCGGCTGGGCCCTGGTGATCAGGGCGCGATGCGGCCCACCGCCTTGCGGGACTTCGACAGGAGTGAACTGTGCAGGGGCACATAGCCGAGGTCATCGGCTCGATTCTGGGCAGCGGGGCTGAGCAGATACAGCAGGGCCGTGCGCACGGCACCGGCCTTGGCCCCATAGCCCTTCTCGTAGGCCAGGACCCAGGTGAGCGTGGCGATCGGATAGCTGCCGGCGCCGGTGGGGTTGGGATTTTCGCCAGCCAGCCTGCTGTCGAGGTCAATGCCGGCCAGGGCGGCGCGGCCGGAGGCCAGACCAGGCTTGACGAAGGCGCCGGAGCGATTCTGCAGCGCGGCGGCCTTGATCGGACCCTTCACATAGGCCTGGTTGAGGTAACCGATCGCACCCGGAGTGTTGGTGATCACCCCGGCCACGCCCTCATTGCCCTTGCCGCCAACGCCCACGGGCCAGTTGACGCTCTTCGCAGAACCGAGGGTCCAGGACGAGGAGAAGCTCTGCAGGGAGTTGGTGAAGGCGAAGGTGGTGCCGGAGCCATCGGAACGATGGGCCACGGTGATCGGACCGGTGCCGCACTTGAGGGCCTCCCAGGTGCGGATCCGACCCATGAAGATGTCGACAACCTGCTTCTGGGTGAGCTTCAGATTGGGGCAGGACGGCTTGTTGTAGGCGACGGCGATCGTGCCACCGACGACCGGGAATTGAACCACACCACGCTTCACCTTGGCCGCCTCTTCAGGCTTGATCGGCTCATCGGTGGCGCCGAAATCGACCGTGCCCTTGACGAATTGCTTGACACCGGCGCCGGAGCCAACCGACTGATAATTGACCTTCTGCCCCTGGCCCGCCAGGGAGGCGAAAGCGCTCTGATAAAAGGGCGCTGGGAAGGTGGCGCCGGCGCCATTGAGGGCGGTGGAGGCCGAGGCGGCAACGCCCGTGGCCAGGCCGGCGCAAATGCCGAGCGAAAGAGCCTTCTTCGCGAAGGTCATGAATCGTCCTGTGGTGACACCACTTGAATAAACGCCAGCCCCGGCGGCAGTCGTTAGGGAATGGTTAAGGACCGTTGAAGATCCGGTAGTGCCGCCGCCTCGCTCCAGCGGGATCCTGCCCCGCGCACTGCCGTGCAACGAACAACAGCGCAGCGGAGAGCCCCCCCGGATGGTCCTGCCGCCGGGGGCACAGGCCCTCAGCGCCGGGCGGTCCAGTCCTGGAACCAGCCGCGGCGCCAGAGCCAGAGGCTCTGCAGCACGGCGACCACCACCATCAACAGCAGGGCGACGTAGTAGCCGTTGTGCAGCTGCAGCTCAGGCATGTGGGAGAAGTTCATGCCGTAGATGCCGGCGATCAGGGTCAGGGGGGCGAAGATGCTGGTGAGGATGGTCAGCGTCTTCATCACCTGGTTCATGCGGTTGGCCACGCTGGCGGCATAGGCCTGGGAGATGGCATCGCACTGGTTGCGCAGCAGCTCGCAGTTTTCGTGAAGCAGCTCCACCAGTTCGGCCATCTCCTGGAAGCCGACCATGGTCTCGGCGCTGAGCAGGGGCAGCTGCTCGCGCACCAGCATGCGGATCTGGTGGCGCAGGGGCCAGACCTGGCTGCGGATCGTGCGCAGGTTGGAGCGGAAGTCGAAGGCCCTGTTCAGGTGCTGGGGATTGGGGCTGTCGAGCACATCGTCCTCAAGCTGATCGAGGCTGGCGGCGATGCGCTCGAGAATCGGGAAGAGGTCGTCGAGCAGATCGTCGATCAGGAAATGCAGAATGGCATCGAGATCGCGGTGCTCCATCACAGCGGCGCGCGACAGCAGCCAGGCGGTCAGATCGGGGAAGACCTCGCCGGAGGAGGATTCCTCGATGCTGATCAGCAGGCCGGGGACCAGCAGCACGGCCACCTGGTCGCTGATCAGATCGGCGGGGTCCTGGCCCACCCTCAGGCGATGCAGCACCACCATCACCGCCTCCTCAAGGCAGTCGACCTGGGGGCGCTGGGGGGGATCCAGCAACGGCTCGGTGAGCAGGGAGGGCAGACCGAGCTGCCCGAGCAGCTCCCGGATCCCCTGCCGGTCGGCCAGGCCGCGGATGCGCAGCCAGAGGGGCTGGTTGAGCTGACGGAGGGCGAGCAACGCCTCCAGGGAGGTGTGGGCGCGGCGCTCGGGGCCGTCGCGCAGAAAGACCACCACATCGCTGTGGGTGGGGGCCACCCCGCCGTGGACGCAGAGATCGGGGGGGAGGCCGGCGGGCCGCTGCTCCAGCCGGCTGGAGGTCAGAGCACCAGGGGTGAGTCGCAGCAAGGGGCGGGGGGGTGGATGCAGCGGTCGATCAGGGCACCGACACCGAGCAGGGAGCCCTGCAGCAGCAGACAGGTGCCGACGGGGGTGATCCAGGTGCGCCAGGCGCGGACCATGGGAGTAGGGCGATCAGGCCAGCCATTCCAGCGATGGCGCGGCCAGGGCTCTGTCGCGATGAACACGACCCGGCCGTCGTCCAGCCTACGGGGGGTGAAAACGCGGGTCGGACGCAGCAGCAAGGCGACGCGGCGGGCAGGTCCAGGCGGCCCTGGGGTCCCTAGGGTGAGGGGCCTTCGCACGGATCTCCGTTGTCGAGCGAGATCGGCGCGACCCCGTCCGGAGCCGCCGGGGAACGCGATGCCGCTGGCGGCGTGGCGTCGCCGATGGAGAGCCACGGCAGCTACCGCGGCGAGGACTGGACCCCGCAGCGGCTGGTGTTCAACCAGAACCTGGAGACCTTCGCCGAGCGGGTGGGGCTGATCGTGGGGCTGCAGAGCAATGGCAAGCTCAGCCAGGAGCAGGCCTACGCCCAGATCCGCAAGCTCTGGAAGTCGCTGCGGGCCAGCAAGGACACCCTGCTGGAGGGCAAGGAACCGAAGGCCGGGAAGGGCTGAACGGGCTGGCTCTGGCCTCAACCCTGCACGCCCGGCATGTAACGGCGCTCGTGGGGGGCACCGCGGAGCATGCGGTTCCAGTAGAGCCAGGGCAGCACAGTCTTCTTCACCACCCACATGCTCCAGCGCTCCTGGGTGGGGTCGAGCGGGAAGGAGGGCACAGGCTGCTGGTCGTAGTTGAACTCGGCCATGATCACCTTGCCGTAGCCGGTGATCAGCGGGCAGCAGCTGTAGCCGTCGTAGCGGGCTTCGAGCGGGCGGCCCTGGAGCTGGGCGAGCAGGTTGGCCACCAGCACCGGCGCCTGGCCGCGCACGGCGGCGGCCGTCTTGGAGTTGGGCATTCCGGCCACGTCGCCGATCGCGAAGACGTTGGCGAAGCGCTTGTGCTGGAGGCTGTATTGATCCACCTCCACGAAACCGCTGGCAGCGGCCAGGGGGCTGGTGGCCACCACCTCGGGGGCCGCCATCGGCGGTGTGACGTGCAGGAGGTCGTAGGGGATCACCTCCTGGCGCGGCTCCTCGCCCTCAGCGTGGTTGGGGCTGGCCGGCTGAACGCGGAAGACCGCCTCCTTGCTCTCGGGGCGGATGGCGGTGAGCACATGGCTGTAGCGGGCGTCGATGCCCTTGCGCTTGACCACCTCCCGCAGCGGCGCGGCGAAGGTGGGCACCCCGAAGATGCCGGGGGTGGCGGTGGCGTAGATCACCTTGCTCCTGGCGGCCAGGGCGGGGTCGCGCTGGAAGACGTCGTCGGCCAGGTAGGCGATCTTCTGGGGTGCCCCCGGACACTTGATCGGCATCGGCGGGCAGGTGAACAGGGCGTTGCCGCCCTTGAAGGCCTGGATCGCCTCCCAGGTGTACGCAGCGTGGTCGCGGGAGTAGTTGCTGCAGACGCCGCCGCTGCCGAGGGCGGCGGGCAGGCCCTCGATCGCCTCCCAGGCCAGGCGCAGGCCGGTGGCCACCACCAGCACGTCGTAGGAGAGGCGCTCGCCGGAGCTGGTGGTGACGGTGGCGGCGTCCGGATCGAAGCCGGCAGCGGCCTCCCGGATCCAGGTGACGCCAGCGGGGATCAGATCGGCCTCGCGGCGGCGGGTCTGCTCGAGGCTGAACACCCCGCCCCCCACCAGGGTCCAGCCCGGTTGGTAGTAGTGGTCCTCAGCCGGTTCGAGGATGGTGATCGCCAGGTCGGAGCGGGCGCGCAGCAGCTGGCTGGCGGCGGTGAGCCCCGCAGCGCCTCCGCCGACGATCAGGATCCGGTGCTGTGCCATGGCGGGGAGAGCTGGGGGGCAGGGGAGCTCCTTTTCCTTTTAACCATGCCGATGCCTGGCGTCAGCCCAAGGTGTGGGAGGCTGCGCAGCTCGCCGGATCGCCAGCGGAGGGCTGGAGCCCCGGCAGCGAGGAGCGGGTCAGGCTCGGAACTGGGCAGAAAGTGCCTCGATCTGCTGGATCAACTGGCTGTGGTTGCGCTGAAGGGCAGCGGGATCAGCGTTGGTCCAGCAGTCGTAGGTCGTGAAGAGGTCGTTCACCTGCTCATCCAGCCCCACCCCTGCTGCTGCCACATCGCGGAACGATCGCCCCAGCCAGCCCCTGGAGGCGCCAAGGCGGATCTGTTCGATGAAAAAGGCCAGGGGCGAAACCTGCAGATCCGTGCGCCGCAAGGCACCGACGCCACCGATGCCAAAAGGCTTGCCATGGGCCAGCAGGATCGAGGCGATGGATTCAATGGTTCCATCCCGAAAAAGTTCGAAGATGCTAGACCTGCCCAGACTGAGGGAAAGGTCGTTCAGACCGATATGAATCTCATCGCAGCCAGAGCGCCCAAGAATCTCATCGAGCTTGGCGACAGCCTGGCCGGTCTCGACCAGAAGAATTGTGCCCACCCTGGCCGCGACAAGAGCATGAAATTCACTGACCTGGTCGACAGTCTGAAAGAAGGGCAGCATGATGTAATAAGCCCCAGCATCAATCACCTGCTCAATCTCGGCGCCGCTCTGCTCGTGCAGCGGATTGATTCTGACGACGAGCTGGCTCGTGGCAATGGATTGCTTGATCACCGCAACGTCGGCCAGGCAATGGGACGACAAGAACAGGTTGTGTCCGGCTTGGCGCAGGGCCTTGCCCCGGGTCTCCAGATCAACCATGATTCTCTGGATACCGGCAGATTCAGCCGCTTTGGCCAGATACGGTTCGTTGGTGATCAGGCTGAAAATCATGGCATTTCAACGCTCAGGGCAACGACCAGCAATAGGGAATGAGATCGGAATCGTAGGGCAATCGCTCCTCATCGACAGCACCATGAATGAATGGTTTGGCATTGAGATGAAGGAGATAGGCGGGCTGCTCGCCGATGGCCTGAAATCCATGCCAGACGCCCGGCGGTATCTGCACCAGCAGGGGCTGGGCTGCAGACAACATGACCTGCATCAACTGGCCATGGCTGGGCGCCTGCAGGCGAGAATCGTAAAGCACCAATTTCACCTGGCCAGACACCGGCGCAATCTGATCCAACTGCTCGCGGTGGCGATACCATGCCTTGATCACACCCGGATTGGTGCTGGTGATATAGACCTGACCAAATCCTGGATAATGGGGGTCATCGACGCGTTGCACCTCCATCAGGTGCCCCCTGGGGTTCACATGCAGGGCCACGGAGCAGACAACAACGCCCTGGATCCCTGAATCACCATCAGTCGAAACAGAGCGATCAACCTCGGCATTCACCTTGTCCATCTCCATGGGGGTCCAATATCAGAACAGTGGCATCGATGGCGATCAGCTCGTCACCGCAGGCGCCCAGAAAGAAAGCGTGTTGCAACTTTTTCCATGATCTTAGCAGGGAGAGCCTTTCTGCGTGAAGGATCACGAAGCACCTGCAGTGCCAACCACAGGGGCAACAATGGCGAATACACGGCGACCGCTTTTTTCATGGCTCCGTCCACCAACTGACGTGAGGTCTCTGGATCCTGCTTTTGGTGATAGTGAGCCCATCGGTTCTCGACATCCAAAGGCTTCATTCGCGTTGACAACTGCGCCGACCTTTGCCTGAAATAGGCTTGACCCATATATTTGTAATGAAACAGCTTGACCCTGCCACTTCGATCTTCGCCTAGCCGCCCCTCGGGACTGGCCAAATGCCGACCAATTTTAAAATTGATCTCCCTGATTTGATTCGGATCAAAAATCTGGGGCTTATCAAATGCCGGCGAGCGCATGCCAAGCCTGACCTGATGGTTCAGGGCAATGGATGGAAGCGGGAATGAGGTCGATACCATGTCAAACCCCAGGGGATGGATGATCGTGATCCCACGGGCACTGGAGGCCTGGAGATAACCAAGAAGCCGTGGATGATAAATGTGTTCATCGATATTGCAGACAATCACCCAATCAGCAACACCACGACTCTCCTTCCAGCAGTGATCATAGTGGGCGCGCGCCGACTCCACAAAAGACGCATCGTTGCACTCGAACTCCCGGAGAGCCACCTTTGGATGTCGGTTCAGAATGGCCAGTGACTGGTCGGTGGAACCATGATCAGCGATGAAGTATTGGTCTACGATTTGATCGTAATGAAGAAAGAAGAATGGCAGCATCGACTCCTCATTCCAGCAGAGTGCATGCAGGTGCACAATCGGCTTAGAAGATGCCACCTCGACCTCATCTCACGACCACAACTCACCATACCCTTGTTCTCTGTTCCTGCCTTGCTGGCTGTGGAGCCAATGCGATTGTCCTGAAACAGCGATCCTTTTGGCTGGGATAGATCTGCGCTGGTCGCCCCGCCAGCTGAATGCAGCCTGCCCAGGTGCCGCGGATCCACGGCGCCCCTGCGGCAAGCCCCCCGCCAGCGGCCCCTTCCCTCCCAAATTGAAAGCAGCTTCAGGGCCGCCGATGTTCCTCACGATCCGCCACGACGACGACAGCTCCCTGGTGGAGGTGCTGAACCTGGTCCAGCTGTTCGATCCCTTCGAAGCGCGGGTGCTGGGGCGCCTGCATGCCGGCGAGGAGCTGCAGGATCCCCAGCCCTGGCCCAAGGCCGACCTGCGCTTTCCCTCAGGCGAGGCCCTTCCCTCCTGCTGGCTGCATGCGCCGCAGCGGGAGCCGGCTGAAGCTCCGGAGGCCGGCGGGGCGGTACTGGCGTAGTCACGGACACAGCCTGGCCTGGCGGTGACCACATCGAGTGCCCCGAGCGCGGCGCAAGGTTGGTGAATTCGCTTTCCTGACCGGCATGGCGCTGCAACTCGGCGACACCGTCCCCGATTTCACCCAGGACTCCCAGCTCGGCCCGATCAATCTCTACGACTTCGCCGCCGACAGCTGGGTGGTGCTGTTTTCCCACCCCGCCGATACACCCCGGTCTGCACCCCCGAGCTCGGCGAGGTGGCCCGCCTGCGCCCGGAATGGCAGAAGCGCAACGTGAAAACCATCGCCCTGAGCAAGGATTCCGCCGAAAGCCACAAGGGCTGGATCGGCGACATCAACGAGACCCAGAACACCACGGTCGATTACCCAATCCTCGCCGACGCTGACAAGAGGGTGATCCTTGCCCGGCACCGGAGCCCGCTGGCATTCTGAGGAGGTAGGCGTCTGGCCCCATGGACCACCACCGCTGGGAGCCCGTGGAGCAACCCCGGCAGCAGTGGACGCCCGGATCGATCACGACCAGCTCGGCGAGTTCCTCGGGGCGCTCACGGCCCCGGGCGGATCAGCCGACAACGGCCGCCTGCGGGAATGTTGGAGTGGGACGAGGCCAGCGACGACGTGGTAAGGGCCGAGCTGCTGCGTCGACGGCTGATCGTGCCCGGCCGGGGCCGGGGGGGGATCGGAGTGGCCCTGGCAGCCGCCCTAACCTGATGCCATGACAGGCTCCGACCTCCGCTGGCTGCAGCGCTTCGACAACTTCCAGCGGGCGCTGCAGGTGCTCGAACGGGCCGTGCGGCTGGCCCAGTCGCGGCAGCTCAGCGAGCTGGAGCAGCAGGGCTTGATTCAAGGTTTTGAATTCACCCATGAACTCGCCTGGAAGCTGCTCAAGGACTATCTCACCCATCAGGGAATCGCCGGATTGGTGGGATCGCGCGATGCCACCCGGCTGGCGTTTGAGAATGGTCTGATCAGCGAGGGGGAGACCTGGATGGAGATGATCCGCTCCCGCAATCAGTCGTCCCACACCTACAACCTCGACCAGGCCCAGGCGATTGCCCGTGATGTGATCACGCTGTTCTACCCGGCCTTCTCAGCCCTGAACGAGCAGTTCACGGGCCTGGCCGCAGCCTCGCGATGACCGCCACCTCCCAGCCGCAGACGCCCCAGCGCTTCGGCCTGCCCGAACACGCGATCCTGGCCATTCAGCAGGTGCTGGCCGCCCATCCGGAGGTGGAGCGAGCGATCGTCTACGGCTCCCGCGCCCTGGGCCGCCAGCGCCCCGGCTCCGACATCGACCTCACCCTGATCGGTCCGGCGATCGGCTGCGGCACCCTGGCCCGGATCGAGGCCGAGCTCGATGATCTGCTGCTGCCCTGGATGATCGACCTCTCACGCCTGGCCGATCTGAGCCATCCGCCGCTGCTGGCGCACATCGAGCGGGTGGGGCAGGTTCTCTATCGCCGTGGGGATGGGCCAGACTGAGCCCATGAGCGCCGTCTCCCGCCCCTCCAGCTATACCTACGTCGTCGACGAGCCACTGCTGCGCTCGATCGCGGCCGAGATCCAGGCGGCCATCCCCGGCGCCGAGGTGCGGCTGTTCGGCTCCCGCGCCCGCGGCACCGCCCGCCCCGACTCGGACCTCGACCTGCTGGTGACGGTGCCGGATGCCTGGCTGGCCAGCCATTCGCGCTTTGAAGAAACGGGAGATCTGGGCTGGAAGCTGGCCCATCACCGGATCCCGATCGATCTTCTGTTGTATTCGCACCAGGAGGTTCAGGATCGGCTTCAGTACAGCCAGCACGTGGTGACAGAGGCCTATCGTCAAGGCCGCAAGCTCCATGCCTGCTGAAGGTCGTCGCCCCGATGCGTCCCTGATGCTGCGCATTGCCCATCGCGATCTCAAGGCGGCCAGGGGCATGCTCGATGAGGATGGCTTTGATGAGGCCACCTGGGGTTATCACATTCAGCAGGCCACGGAGAAGGCACTGAAGGCCTGGATCTCTTGCCTGGGTCAGGACTACCCCCGCACCCATGATCTCCTTCTGCTCTTTGGACTGATCAGCGACCTTGGCGGCGATCCCTCACCGTTCCAGCAACTGGTGAACTTCAGTCCATTTGGCACCAGACTCCGCTACGACGAAGAAGAACCTCTGGGCCTGGAACGTTCTCTCTGGAACGAACGTTGCGCTGATCTGCTCGCCCATGTGGCCTTGCTGATCCGATGAACGAGGTGAAACCCGCTCCGAGCTGATCGATCCGCTGCTGAAAGCCGCTCAGCGCCGATCCCAGGTCCATCACCCCTCCGCGTCCGAACGCAGGGCCTCCCGGTCGCGTTCGATCAGCCGCTCCACGGCGAGCTTGAGCAGCAGCGACACGATCGCCACGCTGGCGAGCAGCAGGGCGGCGCCGAAGGCCAGTTCGGTGTGGTACTGCTTGTAGGCATCCTCCACGAACAGGGGCAGGGTCTGGGTTTCGCCGCGGATGTTGCCGCTCACCACCGACACCGCGCCGAACTCGCCGAGGGCTCGGGCAGTGGTGAGGATCAGGCCATAGAGGGCCGCCCAGCGCACCGAGGGCAGGGTGACCTTCCAGAACACCTGCCAGTCGCTGGCTCCCAGGGTGCGAGCCGCCTCCTCCTGATCCCAGCCCTCCTCCTCGAGCAGCGGGATCACCTCGCGGGCCATGAACGGAAAGGTCACGATGATCGTGGCCAGCACGATTGAGGGCATCGAGAAGAGAACCTTCCAGCCGGTGCTCTCCAGCAGCGGCGCAAACAGGCCGTGGCTGGGGCTGTAGAGCAGCACCAGCATCAGGCCCACCACCACCGGCGAGATCGAGAAGGGCAGGTCGATGAGGCTGAGCAGCAGCGCCTTGCCGGGAAATCGGCGGCGGGCGATGGCCGTGGCTGCCGCCAGGCCGAAGATCGCATTGCAGGGCACCGCGATCGCCGTATCGATCAGGGTGAGCCGCAACGCCGCCATCAGTTCCGGAGAGCGGAAGTTCTCGGCGAACACGCTCCATCCTTTCGCGAAGGCCTGAACCACCACGGCCAGGGCCGGCAGCAGAATCACCAGGGCCACATACAGGCAGGCCACGATGGGGATCAGGGCAGGCAGGAGGCTGCGGCCCTTGAACGACGCTTTCACCCAGCGGGGCGGACGGATGTCCTGGAGGGTGGGAATGGTGAAGGCCATGGCTGGCGAAGGTCCCCGGCGGGGGCGACGGTGGTTGGGGAACAGAGGGAGAGGGAGTGGGGGACCAAGGCGGCGCTTAACCGCTGGCATCGCCCCCCTGATAGCGCTGGCCCCAGACCTGAAGGGCGTTGATCACAATCAGACTGATCAGGGAGAAAATCAACATCACGGCGCCGATCACCGTGGCGGAATTGATGTCGTACTCCTCGATCATCTGAACAATCAGGGTGGGGGTGATCAGATCCTTGAACGGCACATTGCTGGAGATCATCACCACCGAGCCGTACTCGCCCACCGCCCGACTGAACCCCTGGGCGATGCCGGCCAGAATCGCCGGCAGGAGCTGGGGCAGCACCACCCGGAAGAAGGTCTGGGCGGAGCTGGCCCCGAGGCACCAGCTGGCTTCCTCCTGCTCTCTTTCAAGGGAGCGCAGCACCGGCTCCACCGTGCGCACCACAAAGGGCAGGGAGATGAACACCATCGCCACACCGACGCCGAGCGCTGTGAAGGACACCTTGAGCCCGGTGGCTTCGAGGATCGGCTTCCCCAACCAGCCCTCCGGGCTGTAGACGAACGACAGGGCAAGGCCGGCCACCGCCGTCGGCAGGGCGAATGGGAGGTCGATCAGGGCGTCGAGCACCCGCTGCCCGGGAAAGCGGCAACGGATCAAGGCCCAGGCGATCAGCAGGCCGAACACACCGTTGATCAGGCTGGCGACGGCCGCGATGCCGAAGCTCATGGCGTAGGTGCTCAGGGCCAGCGGGCTGGTGGCCGCCTCCCAGAAGGCGGCGGGGCCGACGCCGGCGGCCTTCAGCAGCATGCCTCCCAGGGGGAGGAACAGCACCAGAGCGATGTAGGCCCAAGTGATGGTCCAGGGCACGTTGAGCCTGAGCCAGCGCGGCAGGGCGAGGCCGCGGCGCGGGAGGGCAACGGTCATGGCGATCAGGCTTGGCAGAGTGATGCTGCCTGGACCGTACACCGGCAACGGCAGTTTGGGCCAGTTCCTCACTGTATTTACGGGTTATCGTGGGGAGCGAACCCCGGCGCCCGGGCCAGCGATCGAGCCAACCGATCAACCCGGGTGATCAGAATGAGCCGGTTGATCCACACCGCCGCCACCCCGCATGGGCATCCGCGTTGCCAACGTGACCAAGCGCTTCGGCGAGTTCCACGCCGTGGACAACGTCAGCGTCGACGTGGACAGCGGTTCGCTGGTGGCCCTGCTCGGCCCCTCGGGCTCGGGCAAGAGCACCCTGCTGCGGCTGATCGCCGGCCTGGAGCAGGCCGATGCCGGGCGGATCTGGATCACCGGCGAGGAAGCCACCGACCGCTCCGTGCAGGACCGGCAGGTGGGCTTCGTGTTCCAGCACTTCGCCCTGTTCAAGCACCGCACCGTGCGCCAGAACGTGGCCTTCGGCCTGGAGCTGCGGCGCTGGAAGAAAGACGCGATCCGCCGGCGCGTGGATGAACTGCTCGACCTGGTGCAGCTGCGCGGCTTCGGCTCCCGCTTCCCCTCGCAGCTCTCCGGTGGCCAGCGCCAGCGGGTGGCCCTGGCCAGGGCCCTGGCGGTGCAGCCGCGGGTGCTGCTGCTCGATGAACCGTTCAGCGCCCTCGATGCCAAGGTGCGCAAGGAGCTGCGGGCCTGGCTGCGCAACCTCCACGACGAGATGCACGTCACCACCGTGATCGTGACCCACGACCAGGAGGAGGCGATGGAGGTGGCTGATCGGATCGTGGTGATGAACGAGGGCCGGATCGAACAGATCGGCACCCCGGCCGAGATCTACGACCATCCCGCCACCCCCTTTGTGATGGGCTTCGTGGGAGCGGTCAACGTGTTGCCTGGGGGAACGCTGCCGCGCCCCAGCGTCGCCGCAGCCCAGGCCCTGGCGCCTGAGAGCCCCCTGTTCATCCGCCCCCACGATGTCGAAGTGTTCCGCGACAGCCAGGAGGACACCGTGCCCGCAGAGCTGCGGCGCCTCAGCCACCTGGGCCGTGATGTCCAGGCGGAGCTGGTGCTGGCCGACGGCCAGGTGATCACGGCCCAGATCGCCCGGGAGCGGCTCAATCCCGAGAGCTTCCAGGTGGGCGACCGCCTGCACGTGCGCAGCCGCGAGGCCCGCACCTTCCTGCCCGACTTCAGCATCTGAACAGGCGGGACGCGGTCACTCCGCAGCCGACGCCTGGCTCGTCCAGCTGGCGGATCGCTGGAGCCGGAATCTGGCCACGGCGACGCTGGCCGATCTGCTGAGGATCACCGCTCCAGCGGCCCCGCAACGCCCCGAGGCAGCAGCCGGGCCAGGCCTGCGCTCAGAGCACCGCGGCGAGACCGTCGCTGGGGATGAACAGATCGGCGTCGCTCACCTTCTGGATGAGACCGAGGCTCTTGTAACGATTGAGGTTTTTGGTCACCGTGACCCGGGTCAGGCCGCAGACCTCGGCCAGAGCCCGGTGGGTGAGGTTCATATCCTTGAGCGAGAGGCGGTAGCCGCGGCTGCTCACCTGGCCGAAGCGCACGCCGATCCAGCGCAGCAGCATCAGCAGGCGACGCTCGGCGCTGCGAATGCGGTTGATCTCGAAGATCTCTTCGGTGTTGCGGATCTGCTGGCGCCGCAGCAGCAGGGTTTCGGCATCGCTGGGGGCGTGCTGCTCGACCACCACCGCGGTGAGGCACTGCAACTCCACCGGGGCCAGGCCGGAATGGGCATTGGTCACGAGATCACCGGGGCCCCAGATGCCGAGGGTGATCGCCTCACCCTCCTCACCCCAGGTGGTGCTGCGGATCTAGCCGTCATGAAGGCGCCAGGTGAGGGCCTCAGGCAGCACGGCATTGGCCAGGAGGCTCAGGCGAACGGGCTGGAACAGGGGGCGACTCAGGGTTGCGGTGGCCATGGGGGCGAGGTCGGGGTGATGGGGGGATGGGGGCGGAACGGGAACCGGAGACGGGGGCCAGGCACAGGCCGGCAACGGGCATTCGGCGGGGACAGCGCATGGAAGCGATGCAGGTGGGCCCACCGTAGCACCAATTCCCAATCGGTCTAGCGTTCTTTTTGCGAATGGCCGCACGCGCTGCTCTGGCGTCCGGATCGGACGCGGCCAACCCGCATCGGCACCACGCTCCCGAGGCGGCCGCAACCGCCGCCGTTGGCTCCGGCGACCGGAAAGCAAGCCAGCACCAGGGGCATCGGCCTCCCTGGGCGCGCCCCGGAGGTCGGCCGGGCGCCAGGGGTCAGATGAAATACATCACCTGCGACTGCAGGCGACGATCCCGGTCATCGAGCAGCTCCTGCAGGGAGGTGGCATCGAGAATGCCGCGGCGGGCGGCGTCGAGTTGCTCCTCAAGCCCCTGGATCACGGCGAATTCGGGGCTCTCCCGGGTGGCGCCGCTGCGGCTGCTGCTCTCGCCCTCCAGACAACTGACCACGTCGGAGATCCGGATCTCGGCCGGCGGGCGGGCCAGCTGGTAGCCACCGCGGGGACCGCGGATGCTGCGCAGAATCCGCCCCCGCCGCAGACTGGTGAGCATCTGCTCGAGGTATCGATCCGGAATGCCCTGACGGGCGGCGATCTCCGCCACCTGCAGCACGCCGCCCTGGGGATGGATCGCCGCCAGCTCCAGCAGGGAGACGAGCCCGTATTCCGTCTTGGCACTGAACGCCACGCTGTTCCCCGGCTCAATGGTGGGGATTGTGGCAGCCATTCACCCCCCAGGCCAAGCAATGCCGGGATCCCAAGCGATGTCGTCGGGACTACGCCACCAGGGGCGGCCCGGGGCTGGGACGGCGCGCGATGCCGCCCACAGGAGGCGAGGGTGACCCTGAAGCTAGGCTAACCGAGTTATCTCCATCGGCTTAGCGTGGTATCTCCCCTTCGCGCCCTGTCACGACGCCTGGGTTGCGTCCTGGTGCTGGCGGTTTCGCTGGCTGGCTGCGGCGGCAACGGCACCCCGCAGGCCGGAGGGGGCGCCGGCGGCGGTGCGGCGGGCGCCAAGGCCGGACCCACCACGCTGCTGCTGGTCAGCTACTCGGTGACCAAACGGGCCTACGACCGGATCCTGCCCCTGTTTGAGGCCGACTGGAAACGGCGCACCGGCCAGGAGATCCGTGTGCGGGCCAGCTACGGCGGCTCCAGCAGCCAGACCCGTGCCGTGATCGACGGCCTGGAGGCCGACGTGGTGACCCTGGCCCTTCCCGCCGATGTGCTGAAGCTCGAGAAGGCGGGTCTGGTGCAGCCCGGCTGGGAGAAGGAGCTGCCCTCCGACTCCACCATCACCCACTCGGTGGTGACCCTGCTGACCCGGGCCGGCAATCCGAAGGCGGTGCGCGGCTGGTCAGACCTGGCGCGGCCGGGCCTGAGCGTGATCACCTCCAACCCCAAGACCTCCGGTGGGGCCCGCTGGAATGTGCTCGGCCTCTGGGGCTCGGTGACCCGCAGCGGTGGCTCGGATCAGGCGGCCGAAACCTTTGTGGGCCAGGTCCTCCAGAACGTGCAGAACCTGCCCAAGGACGCCCGCGAAGCCAGCGATGCCTTCCTCAACCGCGGCCAGGGCGATGTGCTGCTCACCTACGAGAACGAAGCCCTGCTGGCGGCTCGTCAGGACAAGGGCAAGGGCCTCACCCTGGTGGTGCCGACCCTGAACATCCGCATCGATGGTCCGGTGGCCGTGGTCGATCGAACCGTTGATCGACGGAACAGCCGGCAGGCGGCCGAGGCCCTGGCGACCTACCTGCAGGGGGAGGAAGCCCAGGACATCCTGGCCGGCGATGGCTTCCGGCCGGTGAACGCGGCGGTCTGGAAGCGGCACCAGGCCGACTTCGCGCCGGTGTCCACCCTGTTCAGCGCCAATGACCTGGGCGGCTGGCCGGCGATTGAGCGCCGCTTCTTCGCCAGTGGGGGCCTGTGGGACAAAATCGCGGCCGCCAGGCGCCCTTGAACAACGGCCTCAGCGGCGAGACCGTGCGGCACCGGCATGCCCCCGCCGCGCCCCTGGCCCCAGGGCGCAGGAGACCCCAAGGCTCTGAGCCGGACACAGGTGAACCACGACCAACCAGGTGTTGCTCGGGGTGCCGATGTGGAGAGGTTGGCTGGTGAGGCTTGGGAGCGAAGCCGTCGCTGGGGCCAGCCCCCGCTCAGAACAGGTCCACCCCCGCCAGCTCCGGGGCCTCGGCACGGCGGCGGGCCGATTCAGCGCAACTCTTCGGGGTGGGGAAGATCTTGCCGGGATTGGCGCGCTGGTCGGGATCGAAGGCCTGGCGCACCAGCTGCATGGTCGCCAGATCGTCGGCGTCGAACATCCAGTCCATGTAGCAGCGCTTGTCGTTGCCGACCCCGTGCTCACCGGTGATGCTGCCGCCAGCCTCGATGCAGAGCCTCAGGATCTCCGCTGCCAGCTCCTGCACCCGCTCCCCGACCCCCGGCTGCTCGGCGCGGTACAGGATCAGGGGATGGAGGTTGCCGTCGCCGGCATGGAAGACATTCGCCACCGGCAGGCCGTAGCGCTCGCTCAGCTCGCCGATCTGCCGCATCACCGCCGGCAGGGCGCTGCGGGGCACCACCCCATCCTGCAGGTAGTAGCTGGGGAAGCGGCGGCCCAGGGCCGAGATCGCCGACTTGCGGCCCTGCCAGAGCCGGGCCCGGTCCTCCGCCTCACGGGCGCGACGCACGGTGCGGGCGCCAGCCTCCCGGCAGAGGGCGGCGGCCAGCTCCATCGCCTCCGACACCTCCTTCTCCTGGCCGTCGAGCTCCACCAGCAGCACCGCCGCCGCATCGGCCGGATACTCCTCCTCGCCCAGGTAGGCGTTGACCGCGGTGATGCAGAGGCTGTCCATCATCTCCATCCCGGCCGGCAGCAGGCCCTCGGCCGTGATCCGCCGCACCGCCTCCGCCGCCGCCTCCATCGCAGTGAAATCAGCCAGCAGCACCGCCACGCTCAGGGGCGCCCGCAGCAGCCGCAGGGTGATCGCCGTGGCGATGCCGAGGGTGCCCTCGCTGCCGATGAAGGCGCCGCGCAGGTCGAGTTCGGGCATCTCATCCAGCTCGCCCCCCAGCTGGGTGATCGTGCCGTCGGGCAGCACCACCTCCAGGCCCAGCACGTGGTTGCTGGTCACGCCGTATTTGAGGCAGTGCACGCCGCCGGAGTTCTCGGCCACGTTGCCGCCGATGCTGCAGGCCACCTGGCTCGAGGGATCCGGGGCGTAATAGAAGCCATCGCCGGCCACAGCCCGGGTGACCCAGCTGTTGATCACCCCGGGCTGCACGGTGATCCGCTCATTCGCGAGATCCACCTCCAGCACCCGGCGCATGCGGCTGGTGGCGATCACCAGGGCGGGTTGCTCCGCCAGGGCGCCGCCCGAGAGGCCCGTGCCACTGCCGCGGGCGATGA
>JBMSXZ010000023.1:0-25064 GCA_049426205.1 Cyanobium sp. | reverse complement strand
CTGATCACACTTTTAGGCAGCCCTGGGGTTGACGGCTTTCCCAAGCAGGGCGATGGAGCGCCATGGTCTTTCGGTTCAGGATCCCCAGTACGGCGGTTTCGATCCCTTTGAAGCAATCGATCCTTGGTCGCCTCTGGCTCACCCGCTGACAAGCCTGAGGTCGCAGGGGGCGGCAGACGCCTCTGAACGCTTCGTCCCACGTTCAGCGCAATCGCCCACTCCTCTACGGCATCGGCGCTGAACCGCTTCAGCGCGACCAGAGCGTGGCGCACTCTCCCTTGCCGGGCTGTTCAGGGTCTCCCAGCCAGTCGTCGCGGTTGATGACCAGCAATCGCACCTGGGATTGATGCACGTAGGCGGGAGGGTTCCCTAATCCGATGGCGCTGGCCTGGGGGCCGGAATGGCAGGCGAGCGTGGCGTACCAGCGGGAAGCCCGATGGTTGGGATCAGTTCCTAAGGGATAGACCAGGAGGCGCATTCCATTGCGCTTCAGCTGGCAGACCAGTGCCGACTGCGAACTCGGGGATTTGCGGATGTTGGTTGGTGCATCCACCACCTCTGCCCACTTGGAGCAATACACCTGACCCGAGGCGGCAAAAGGCAGCCCCGCCACCAGTAGGCCCGTGAACCAGCAGAGACCGATCGATCGGGTCATGGTGTGCGGGGTGGCACCGCCCGTGGATCGAGGGCCAGCCAGTTGGGCGTCAACCCGCGGCGATCCAGTTGAACGCGCAGGATCTCACGGACCCCAACCAACGGCTCCTGCTGTGAGGAGGCGGGCTCATGCGACAGGCCGTAGCCAAGCATCGGAGGGGGCACGGTTGGATCGCTACAGCACAACCAATCATAATTCAGGCCGCTGCTGGGTAGTGTTCCAATCAGGAACAGTCCAGATTCAAAGCCCGCTGCGCTCACCGTCTGTGACCAAAGGTTTAAGTAGGGCAACACAGCCGCGGGGTCGGCGCTGATCACCGCAGGAAGGCTCGTCAGCCAGATCACAACACCGCTGGCCATTTCCAGGCTCTTGGCAGCTTGCGACGCCTCCTCCCCATGGAGACGACCCAGCTGCTCGAGTGGAGCTGCCACAGCAGCGGAGGGATCTTGATAGGGCATCAGGGCCAACCCTTCCAGCAACAGTCCATCCAGTTCCTCACGGCTCAGCGAACCTTCTGGCTGGTTTTGCATCGGCAGGGGCCGCATCAGAAACTTTAGTCCCGCCAGTCGCCACTGGCGCAGAGTTGCGCGTTCCACGGGGCGATCACAGCGGGCACCCTCCGCATCAGCGATGGCGGGAAGCGACAGCTTTCGCAGCGAAACTGCTGGCGCCATCGACGGGACAGGGTTCGCTGCAAGCGAAGCAGGTGGGGCTGCTGTGGCCGTGGTGTTGCTTTCAACGGGAGTTGGCGTGGATGCTTGCTCTTGCTCTTGCTCTTGCACTTGCTTTTGGTCCTGCTCCCGCTCCTGCTCCTGCTTTGGGTCCTGCTTCTGCGCTGTGGGCTGGCTGGCTGGACGGGGAGGGTCTTGCAGCAGTTGTGCTAAACGAAGACTGAGACGGGCCCGCTGCTCCGGATCGAACCCAGCCAGGCTGCGCAGCCATGCCTCCCGCAGCTCTAGGAAACGGGCAAAGCGTCTTGGCCTCATGATAAGCACATCAATCTGCAGATGAGCCGGCAGGTGGGGACGCAAGACACGCTGAATTGTCTTCACCAGCTGCTCATTTGGCCGCTCCCGCATCATCACGATCGTCACCCGTGAATTGAAAGCTTGGGGGTCAAGCGTGCCGCCGCTGGGGTCCAGAAGTGCATGCCGCAACAACACCCATTCCACAACACACACCGAATCGTTGGCACTGCCCGCCCGCTTCAACAGATGGCCCGCATGGGCATGCGCCAAACGGGCATGGGAAAAGCTACCCAGCCACCAACAGCCCCCTTCGCTGTCGAGGCAGACCAGATCGACACTCTCGCCGGCCTCACAGCCGCCAATCCGATAGTTTCTCGGAATGGCCAGGGCGGACCAGAGCACCGCCGCGACGGTCTTGCCTTCAAAAGGATTGCCAGGCTCGTTCTCGCCCTCCTTCTCACCGCGCGCGAGGGGCGCCATCAAGCCATCCAGGATCAGAAAACTCTCCCGCACTCGTTGGCTCTCCGACGAAGACATCAGTCGTCCAAAGCTGGCCCGATCGGGCCTTGTTTCCAGCACCGCGATCTCGCTTGCCACGCCAATGCGACGCGCCCGTAACTCCAATGCACAACGGCGTTCCAAGGCTGTGGGCAACGTGATGTGCTCTAGGTCGTAGTAATTTACGCCGCAGCCACGTTGGCGAGAAAAAGAAACCATGTCTCTCAGCAGTTCTTGCTTCGCTTTCAGCAGGGCCTGGAGTGAGTCTGGGTCGCTGGATGATACGCTATCGTCGGACGTGATCGGCAGGAGCTGTTGGCCATACAGCGACAGAAAGAAATCAAGGATCATCGCTTGACGTTGTTCCTTCTTGTCGAGCCTCGGCTTTAACGCCTTCAGCTCTTCCTCGTAGTTGGTCGTTAGCACCGCTGCATCACAGCCGCTCACTCTGCTCAGTTCATGGTAGTCAAAGGTGCGCTCGCCTCCTGCTATTGGCGAGAAAAGATCGCGCGTGAAACCTAGTTGAGCGGCAAAGTCAGCCAGGAGTTGATCAAAAATCATCAGATATCCCTTGAGCTGTTTAATCGCTCCTTGCCTATTCGCGGTCAGTTGTGTGTCTGTAATTCCTCCGCTGAGCCCATATGCTGAGGGAAGCAGCGTTTGCATCGAAGTGTAGCCGCCATCCTCAGGACTGATCGCCACTGGTAACGGGAAGGCTTGTTGGAAGCTTTGCTCCAGGGCATGCGTTTGTCGATGCTCCTGCCATTGGCCTTTCAGGAGTCTTTCAATGCGTGCGGGATTGCTTGGCAGGAGTTGACCGTCACGATAAAGTTGCAGCCGCATTGAGGAGTCGTTATGACTTGGATCGAGTGAAAGGAAATAGCCTTGTTCGGGATTAAGTTGACTCGATGCTTGTAATCCGTCCTGGTTGATCTCATTGATGATGAGTATCTCAACTTCCAGCACCCCCGGAACCGAAGCCATGATATCCTTGATAGCCTGACCGCTTATTTTCGGAATGGTGGCCAGTAGTTCCTCATCGTCAATAAAGCCACGCTGCAGCGGTGGTCCAAGGTAGATGGCGGCTGTCGTGAGTCCTGCTTGCAGATCGGCTTCGAGGCCATGGCGGCGCGGCTCCGGCGCCAGGTATAAACCTAAGCGGTACAGAACTTCTGCTTGAATCGCTTCGCTTTGGCGCTTCCCGTTCGTGATCAGCTTGGCGGTCAGCTTCAGAGGCTGGGGAGTCAGCACGAGCACCTCTGCCAGATCCTCGCCAAGGGTGCGCAATTGGCTGGCGCTGCGCCTGATCTGTTGGGCGAGATCATCGTTGAAGTCCTCCAAATCGCCAGGGCACAGGCAGCGTTCCGACTCCTGCAGACGAGGGAGCACGGTGGCCTTGTAAAGGCCGTGGGTACCCTCGCGCAGGGGGGAGAGCCAGATGTTCGCGGCATCAGGGATCTGATCCAGCAACCAGCGGCGCTGGTCGAGCAGCGTCAGGGCCGGTCCCGGCAGGATGTCTTGGGCGGCGTACAGTCCTTGGCGATCGAGCTGAATGCGTCCCGATTGGGGGGAGGCGAGGAGTTCAATAGTGGGTTGTTCGGCTCTCAGCCCTAGTTCTGTCAAGACAAAGCAGAGGTGCTCAATAATCGTGACGCCGGGATCGGATTCGTTGTAATTGGTCCAAACATCACCGGCTAACTCCTTCACCCAGCCAAGCATGGCACTCCGCATGGCCCCGTAGTTCAGCGGCAGCGAAGCCAGGCTTTCGGTAGGATTCGTCATTCGCTTCGCAGTCCTTCCATGATCGGGGCCGCTGAACTGGAGCTGGGCCTTGCCGTGAGCTGATGGCGCTTAGCTGATGTGTAGTACACGGGAGGCGTATCTGGCAGCTTGTACTCTAATTGCAGAACACCGATGCTTTTGATGTAGCTTCGCTCGCGAATAAATTGGCCGACCGCTGTTTCGGAATAATATGCCTTTGGCCTCACGGCCAGATCTGGATCTGGCCAGGGAGAAAGGTAGCGCACCAGGTCTTTTTGTAGTTGTTCCAGCAAAGTGTCGACGCGTGTTTCATCCATCACGACAACCGTTGCGCGAACTGTGATTGCACAATAAGGAGGGGAAGCAACACGAAGCTGTGCAAAAGGACTAACGCGTGCTTGTAATTCGGCGAGTATTCTGTCGCCTAAGGCCGCGTCGCAACATGGGGTTGTGGTATCTGGGATTGTTGGCGAGTCAGGGCCAGGAATTGGGATGATCGTGACGCACCCTGGCTCAATCTTCCCCTCGCTATTGCGTGCAGGCAGCACGGCCACCTGCCAGAGAGATGGAAAAGCGCTGAGCAATAGCAGTGCATAATCATCCGGCTGGATTGCCCGATCTTTGTGTCTCAATCGTTCTGCCAAGCGCACCTTCTCCAGGGTCGTGGTTGCTGGTTGGAGGCCACCGCTTGAGGGAAGCGGTTGGCGAACTGACTCAATGCCCACCATTGCAGATGCCATGGTTGTCACTGTGTTGGCTGGCCTAGACCGATTCAGGAGCTGCTTTCCCCCCGGTCCTTGCCAAGTTGCCCAGACCGCATTCGGCTCCAGGCAGATCAGCTCCGGCTGGGCATTTCCCGGGCCGTTGATGCGAAGCCGGAAACGGAAACTGGTCTGGCTGTCTTGAAGGAAAAGCTGCAGGATTCCCGTCCTGCTCAGAGCGGAGGTGCCGTCTTGCACGCCTTCGGCCAACGTGATCCAGGTCTGGCCGTTCCACACCTCCACGCCCATCTTCTGATTGGCGGCAAGGGGTTCCACCGTCGCCGTGGTGGCCAGGCCGAACAACAGCGACAGCTGATTCAATGGTCGTGAGAGGGTTAGGAGGATCGTCCTTTCCTCGGAATTGCCGTCGGAGAGCAGCGCGGGCAGCAGGGGCACCCCTTCCCCCGGCCCCCATCTCGCCGGCACCAGGTCATCCAGCAGTGGCGAGAGATGCAACAGCTGCGATGCAGCTTGCTCCGGTTTCGCCGATGTCGCGATGGTGGTGGTGCAGCGGTACTCCAGGGTCACCCGCTCAGCTTTGGGGCACCAGGGTGGATTTGGCCAGGGGTGGTCGCTTTGGATGGCTGGTTGGATGGTGGATTGGGTGGCCGGTTGGTTGTTGGATTGGTTGGCTGGAGGGGTGGTCGGTATCAGACGCCGTGAGGCCTCCAGGCAATTGCTCGCGTACAGCCCGTCGCCAAAGGCGTGGGCTGGCCCGCTCAGCACCAGCCGCAGGCCGTTGACGCCGAGGACTCCCTTCAGGTTGGAGAGTTTGAGCTCCGTTGAAGGCGCGATGACGTTGTCACCTGTAAACAGCGCCTGTTCGCTGCTGGCGGTTTCCAGATCAGTGCTGGCGGGGTTGAGCGCCAGTGCCAGGGTGGCGCGGAAGCAGTCGTTGTTGAACAGCTCCCCAGGTGGATGACTCTGACCATCTCCGTCCAGAAGGTAGCCCTTGTAGTGGCCGCGGAACCCATCGCGGCTGATCGGCAGACCATGCCAAAAGAGTTGCAGGCTGATCTCCTGCAGTGGTTTGTTCTCGAGCTCATCTGCAAGCGCTGTGAAAACGGAGCCGCGCACTGGCGCGGCTCCGAAGATCGGCAAGGGCTGCGCTGGATCGAGGCTGCCAGCGGTGGATTGCAGGTCGGTCGGTTGCAACTCCTTGACCTCCACCATCAGCTCAAGGCTCTCCAACTTGAGCAGCGACAGCACGGTGAGGGCTGGGACCTTCTCTGGCCCCCCCGTGGCGGGTGGGGTGGCCTCGACAGCGGGTTGTTCCGGATCCCGATGACGGCCGAGCAGCAGAGGCAGCGCACCCTTGGGGGGCCAGGCGCACCAGGCAGGAGCCGAGGGGGCCAGGTTGAATCGCAGCTCGATAGCCAGCTCCTCGGCTCCACCGTCGCCGGGTTTTGAGAGCTGGGCGTTGGCGAGGAGGGGGGCGAATCCAGCAGAGGTGCTGTGTTCCCAGGTGAGATCCTGCTCCAGGGCACAGCGGATATCCTCCAACAGGGAGGTGCTATCGGTCGTATTCAGACATGATTGCAATTCAGCGAGGCTTTTTGGGGTGACCTTGAGAATGAGCCTCGCCTCTCTCTGTCCGCACTCCATCCTTAGTAGGGGACTGGCTATGGCCAGACCAATCAACCCCCGGCTGACAGAACCATTGACGGTTGACTTTGGTTCATCGGAACCGAACAGTGGCAACAGAGGCGCTGTTGCCGGGTAGGGAAGCGGCAGGGCAAAATCCGTAACCCAGATCGCTTTGATGGCAGCTTGCCCAGATTCGCCTTTCGCCCCGTGAGCGATCACCCGCAAGGTGCGCAGCCCTGCTATATCATATGGCTGGGCGACTAGATCTTGATCGGTGGCGAAAAGGATAGGCTGTCCCTCTCCGTCCTCACCGGCGGAGATCAGCGTCTGGCGGGGAACCAGCACCTGTGTTTCATCTGGTTTGGGGCGAAATGATAGCGATAGCCGATCGGGTTGATGTGTTGTGTCGGCGATGCTGTCCTGGTGGAGAATCTGTTGGTGGTAAAAGTCGATCAGGTTGGCGGGAAAGCAATTCAGGCGGCTTTGCAGCGATTGAAAGAGACGGGCAAAGGCGATGTAGAGAGCAATATGCGGGGCATGTCCTTTTCTACCCAGCTCAATCATCAGATTGGTCTCCGCTACTCGTCGCGTCGCATCTAGCTCAGATAGCAATACGCCGAGAAAGTCGCGCAGCAGATTCTCCAGGCGCCGCAGTTCGGAATCCTTGAGCAGGATATCTTTCGAGCCCAGGCGCAGATCCAGACCCGTGCTTTCCAGAAACAGACCCAAGGCTTGGGCGGCCTCTGACAGGGGCATCGACTGGTCCACCTCCTGGAGAACCATGGCGAGCGGACCATCCCGCAGTGGGCGTCGTCGCAGGATGGTCAGGAGCTGGCGGATCAGGGCAACAAGCTCCCGCCATGGCTGCATCCGCACTAGTGGTTGATGATCCACCCTGAGTTGCCGCCCAATTCTCTGCATCTCACGTTTCACCTGGGCGGGATCTAGGCAAGCTTGGCTGGCCAAAGCAATAGCTGGATCATGGGCGAACAAATCGCTCCAATCGCCATCCGGTGCCTCATTGAGATCAAAAAAACGAATCAGCTTGCCGTGCTCAATGGCAAGCTGCAGGAGTTGTGATAAGCTGCGATCATCTGCCATCACTCTGCTTGGATCGGGCGCTCGCGCCGATCGATCAGCCTGACTGATGGCCAAGTTCAATATGATGGGGGCGTCATCCATGGGCTTTGCTTCTCCTAGCCGCCGAGTTGCATTGGAGTCGCTTCTGTAAGGTTAAAGGGATAGGTCATGCTGCCTTGGACTGCTGTTGTACGCAATTCGAACAAGACCACCAGCTCACATCCTCCCCATTCAAGGCGATCGTTGATCTGAACATCGAGAACGTCAATGCGTGGCTCCCATTCCGCAATCACATTGCGGATTTCAAGTTTCAATTGATTGGTGGTGGTTTCGGTCAACGCCGCAAACACGCGCTGGCGCAGCATGGTTCCATAGGTTTCGAGCATGATTCGCTCGCCTCGATCTGTCGAAAAGAGGATCTGCAGGTTTTCGCGCACATTGTCGATATCGGAGCTGAGGTTGACGCCGCCGGAGAAGCGATCAAAGCTGGGCGGGAACGACCAGCCCGATCCCAGCGGGCTGACTCGGGTGTCGGCGGCTGAGGGGGGAAAGGAAGGGTCGGGCATGATCTCAGCGGCCAGCAGGCAGCGGCAGGGCGTTCAATCGCTTTCAATTAATCCTAACCAGGGTTCCCTGGATGACCACATTGGCTGGGGAGCTGATCTTGGTCTCAGCGTTGCCCTTGGCGGTGAGTGATGTATCAGCATCAATCTCCACTTTGCTGCCTTTCAGCGTGCTGCCAGCTGCACCCTTGAGGCTGAGTTTCGTTTTCGCATCGAGCACGATGGCACCGTCGGCTGAAAGATTGATGTCACCTTTGCTGACGAGGTTGATGCCGCTGCTTGACAATGTGATCGTGTTGCCATTGGCATCACTGACGACAATCTGCTTGTCCTCATCGGACAGGCAAATGAGCTGCCTGGCGGGTGTGGAAATCTCGATCACCTTCTTCTCCTCTTCAAAGGTGATTTGTAATTTGCTTTTAGACATCAGGTATTTCAAGGAATTTTCTTTTTTGATTGGACTGGGAGGTGCTTTGAGCTTGCTGTAAAGCGATCCAATCACCACCGGGAACCGGGGATCATTGTCCATGAAGGCCACGATCACCTCGTCGTCCTGCTCAGGCCTGAACTGGATGCCAGCCCCTGCGGTGGCGTAAGGACTGGCGAGGCGTGCCCATAGAGGTTGGGTCTGGTTGGCGGCCAGGGGTAGACGGATCGGTAAACGCATCAAGCCATCGGGATCGTCGGCAGGCTTATCGACAATGCCGATCTGCAATTGGGACACTCCTGCCAATTGTCCCGCGGCAGCGGGAGGGGAAATATGGGGAGTCGATGCTGCGAATGCCTCTGGATCAAGGCCTATCTCCAGCTCGGTGCTCCACTCGCTGGCTGTGAGCTGATGGTGCACCCCGGACACAATGGCTTTGCCATTGAAGCGTTCACCAAAACCTTTCAAGGCCACCATGCTTCCGGGACGGGCAGCACCGCTGCCTGCGCAGCGTAGTTGGCCACGCACCTTGGCGAGGCGCATGCGCATCAATTCAGCCTTGGACCAGCTGCTGAGATCTGAGCTTTGGAGATTGGCGGCCGTTTGGTTAGGAGATGCATTGATGGCAAACACCTTGGCCAGATCCTGCGATTGCAGATTGCCTAGTTCGTTCACATCTGCGTTGGGCTTTGCCCCTTCAGCGACTTTTTGGCTGCCGGGATCCCAGGCGCGACCCTGCAAAACGGAAGGGTCGACCTGGGTGGTGGCATCAATGGTGAGCTGACCCTGACGGATCGAAACGCCATATTCCAGTTCAAGATCCTCTGTGGCCTTGGTATTGGGTGGCGCGACCCTGACGATGCCGTCGCTATTGGTGACCACCATGCCGTTGACCTCGGCGCGCATGATCAGAAAATCCCAGTTGCTGCAGGCGTACTGCACCAATGAGGGGTGCTTCTCGCTGGTGCCTGTGACTTCTGCTTTCAGTCCCTGATCACGAATCAACTTTTCGATCACCTCACTGTCGCTGCACTCTGTAAACACTGAGGTGTGGCGAGCCAGGGTCAGGCCCATGGCTGGATCGGCCAGCTCTACCACTAACTGAGCAGCATCGTCGCTGCCCATGTCCAGGCCATGGGTAATGATTAACCCAGAGAAGATCGGTGTTGTCTGGTCGTTGTATCCCAGTTCAATGACTACCTTGGCTCCGGGAATATAGGTGGACGAGACACTGATTGGGAACATTATGTCATCGCGAGCAATATCGGCAATCACCAGCCTTGCACGCGCCACTTTGTTAACAGCCAGCCATATGTCCACGCTCATCAAAGGATGGTCGTCAGGGATGGTTTTGCCATCAACGAGCACTCTTGCGCTGATCGGAGATCCGGCATTGATGGCGGGCAGGACTGGCATGGCTCAGAGGAGCTCACTCGTAGGAGGAAATATCAGTTGGCTTCCAGTTTTGAGCTTGCGAAAGGCAAAGATGCGATTGTATCTCGCGACATCCAAATAATAGTCACTCCGGCCATAAATGCGATTGCAGAGTGCGGGTAGGCTGTCACCTTGCCTGACAATGACAAACCGGGTCGATTGCTTGGCGGCCGTTGTGCTTGTGCGACCGAGGGCGATTGAGCTGGAAAAGCTGTTGAATTCAAGCGCCACGCTAGCGCGAATTGGAGTGCCGTCGGGGCGAAAGAGTTTGTAATCCACTGTCATCGAGGTCAGCACACATCTTGCTTGCAATTGAGCCCAGGAGAGTTGTAAGTAATAAGGTTCGCCCGTTTTGGGACAGACTTTCGCCATTTTCTGAACCAGCGGTTCCAAGAGTTCTACGATGCCACTTTGGGGCATCCTGTCGCTGCCCAGCGGTGAGGGTAGCAGCCCGGTTGTATCGAAGATCAAGGTCATCGCCAACGTTTCCTGGCCAATTCTTGAAAAACTGCTCGTGGAGCCTTTGCCTCGAATTTCTTTGACTGGAGTTCGTGATACATTCAGTGTTCGCTTATAGCTCTCGGGATTCATCCAGACTGTATAATCTTCGCCAGATTGCTTTGAGAACTCTTGATCTTCAAAGGCTCGAATCGTTAGCCGCTCCAACCGCATCCCCATCAGCGTCTCTCCCGCCTGCGCAGCTGCTGTAGTACGGATTGCACGCAGCGTTCCACGATCTGTTCGATCTGCCCGTTCTGCAGAGCTGCTTCCGCGGCTGGGATGGTCAATGGAGCATGAGCGGGTTCATGGGGCTGCGGGCCAACAGTGATCTGAATGCTGATCTCGTTGATTTCGAGTGTCATGGATCGCCGACGTTGAGACGTGTGACACCGCTATGGGAAAATTCAAGAGACTCCAGTAGCACTTCATTGCGCGTTGAGTTCAGGGTGCCCCAATCCCAGCGCACCGGCCAAGCCCGCCGGATGTTCCAGGCCAGCTTGGGATTGTGATCGGGACCTAGGAGCATGACCACCAGGGTCTGGGTGAGAATCGGAGTTGCCAGCGTTGAGCAAATCGTGCTAGTCGCCCAGTCGGCCATGGGGGATGATTGACTGACCACACCCCGCTTCATGATGACGTTCTTTTGGGTGGAACCACACGGCAACCGGTGCACAAATTGATTTTGACCACCTTCACGAAAGTCCTCTGTCTTGATCGAGGATTCAAGTCCTGATATTTCCGAGAAGCTGGCGTCAGGACGGCCAGAGGTGAGGCTGGTGAGAGCCTCGCAGGCCATGGTGACTGTGAAATAAAAAGCTGGCAATGGGTAGGAGATTGCAGTCATCAGGATCCAGCTGTGATCGTCAGTGTCTCGAAGGCGATATCGATGCTCTCAACGGCCACCTCGTTGCCTTGAGATTTGAGATCTGTTCCTGTTACTTTGATTGGGAAGGCATTCTTCAACGTCCAGGTCACGGCTGGTTTTCCAGCCTCGTCAAGCAGGTTGATCACTATCGTGCAGCGCTTGATCGTATTGAGTTTGATGGAATTAAACCAGTCAAATAGCTTGGTGTCTTTGGCGAAGGTCCCTTTTCGCATCGTAACGTTCCCCACTTTGCCCAGTCCCGGCATTTTGATTGGGTAGAATGAGGGATTGTCGCCATGCCGATACTCGATTGGCGTCGTCTCCGAGCTCAGTCCGGTCACTTCCTGAAAGGGAACTGCCGCTGTCCCATTCAGGCCAGTGACTGAGAAGTAAAACTTGGGCAGTGGCCAAGTGGCATCTTGAGTGCTGCCGTCCATGATCGATTTGGGTCAAAGGGATGGGAGTTGAACTGAGAAGACAACTGGCGCGTTAGAGGCTGCCGCGTCAGGCGGCATGTTGTTCAGACGCCTTGCATACGCTGGGTGAAGGTGAGTTCGATGAATTCTGCGGGCCGGATCAACTGCAGGCTGACATTCACAATCATGTAGCCGTTCAGCACATCCAGACCCGTCATCGTGGTGGGCACGCCACAGGCCACGGAGAAGGCTTCCTCGGGTTTGGTTCCCATCAAGCCACCTGCCTGCCAGAGGGTGGTGAGGAAGTTGCCGATCATGCTGGTCACTGTGGTCCAGGTTTTGGCGTCGTTAGCTGCGAAAACGAAGGATTGTAGAGAGCGTTTAACGGATTGTTCAATGTAAATTAGTGTGCGGCGCACTTGGATGTAGCGAGTGTCATTGCTGTTGCCATCCAGGGTTCGTGCGCCCCAGACCACGGTGCCACGACCCGGCAGGGCTCTCAAGATCGAGATCGACTGACCATTGGGGGGCATGTTGTAGTCCCCCTGCTCCTGATCATTCAGAAGCACCAGCGGGCGCACCACCATGTTGAGGGGGATGTTGGCTGGTGCATTCCAAACACCGTTGTTGGCGTCACTTTTGGTCCACACTCCGGCCAGCAGTGCACTGGGTGGGGTGATGTTGATCCGGTTGGCCACCACCTGCTCCACTTGCTGGAGAAAGGGCGTGGCGTTGTTCAGGTACTTGTCCAGATTGGCGTTGTTGATCTGGCTGCCGGTGCTACCCTCCTGGGTGCGGATCGCGCACAGGCCCTTGGTGGGCTGGCCGGGGGCGGCATTCCCGTCTTTCGGCGGTTGGGTTTGGGCCTGGCTCGCATCTTCTCCTGTCCCTGGTCCCGTGCCTCCCTCTGTCTTATCCCCAGCCTTATCCCCAGCAGTTGGTGGAGATGTGGCGGGAGCGTCCAGAGGGAGGGTGATGGTGGCAAGGCATTTTAGTGCTCCGATCGCTACGTCAAAGCTGTCGTCTCCTGTCGCCTTGCGTAGGATTGCCCGACCATCAGCGTTGCAGATCTGGCTGAGCTTGCTGGAGTCGAGTGCTTCAGGTTTGGTCGAGCTCTTCTCGATTGGATAAGCCGAGGCGATCTTGTCGAGAACATCATTGAGCTTGCTCGGATCGCTGAGATAGAGGCTCACCGCTTGAGAGGTGAGCAGATGATTCATCGTCAGGTTGCATTTTGGCTGGTCCGTGCCTGCGGGATCGGCCAGGACTTGAAAGTCGAGGTCTTCGGCTGAGAAGAAGGAGGATTGCAGCGCTGGGCCGTAGGCGGCTCCGTAACTGAATGCATCCTGGACGCTGCTGATTCCAGAGTAGAAGGCATCAGCTTTGGTTTTGAAGTTCTTGGCATCATTGATGGTGGAGATCTGTGGCAGATCCAGGATCGCCATCCGATTGCGCAATGCACCTGCCTGTCCCAGCATCGCCGTGACGACGGCTCCATAGTCGCTATCGGAGAGCAGGCAGGCGTCCGGGACCACCAGCATGGTCGCATCGTGCAGGGCGCGGGCCTCTTCCAGGCCCTGCAGGAGCTTCTCTTTCGTTTTATCGTTATTGTAATCACCAACGGAAATGACGTAGCAGAAGCCACCGCCGTTGGCGTAGAACATCTGCATGGAGAGATACATATTGTATTGGCTCTTCAGGTCGTCTCCGGCTTGCAACGCCACCGTGCAGGCAAGGAGTCCCTCCAGGGTTATTTTGTCGTCTTGAAGCTGGGCCGACATCGCCTTGAAATCCGGGCTGGTCGCGGACGACGATCCGTTGGCTGCAAAGCTGACGTGATAGTTGGCGGCTAAGCTCTTGCCTCCACCGAAGTACGAGGCGTATTCGGCCATCGACACCACCGGCACCGCCTGCATGGTGAGTTGCTTCTTGGTGACGGGATCCTCCGCTTTGGCCGTGTAACCGATGAAGCAGGGGACAGCCGTGCTGACGCCTGACACTGTTGGGGGGAAGGCCGGAAACTCGGTCACATAAACGCCGGGCGTCTTGCGATCTTTCCTGAGGCCACTGCTCGTCATGACGGGAGCGCTTGGGCTGTTTTCAGGCTATGCAGCTAGGTGCTGCAGATTCCCGGCAGCTTTGAGAAAGTTATCACAACTTCAAGCTTCGGCTGACATTGGCTTGTCTCGGTGCATAGCGGGATGGGGGTCGAGGCGCAAGGGTATTAGTGCCTAGTTGCGCTACGCCTAATGCCGCTGTCCTGTGCGTTCCACGGGTGTTGCACCTGTCTACAGTCCCCGTCACCGCTGCTTTTGCCCCGGTCTTGTTGGCGTGGATGAGACGATTTGAGCTGATCTCGCCGTCGCCGGTCCATGTCGCGTGTGCTCCCTGACACATTGGAGGTGGTGCGCCGTCGGGTGAATCAGTTCCTGCTCAATGCCGAACAGCGCAGCGATGACTGGGTGGTGCTCAGCAATGCCCTCGAGCCCGATGGCAGCCCCAGTAGCGCCGCCCTCAATAAAATTGTGATGACCGTTACCAATATCGGCAGGGAGCTCAGTCACGGCCATGGTCCGGGCCAGCAGCTGGATGTGATCGTGGATCTGGCTTTCATCGCCAACTTCGCGGCCGCTCAATACGGCGATGGCTTGACGGCCCTTTCGCTCGTGATCGCCTGCCTGCACCAGCAGCCCCTGCTTACCCCGCAAACTGCCTCCAGCCTGCCGGCCGAGGTGGAAAAACTGAGCCTTGAGATGATCAACCTCACCGCCGCCGACCTCAACCATCACTTTGGAACAATGGGATTGAAGTATCAGCCTTCCGTTTTTTATCGCCTGCGTTTGTTGCCCTACCTGGCTGCCTCTAGCCAGTCGCGTCAACTGCCGGTCCGTGGTGGTGGCAGTGATCCGTTCTTGGATGCCGGTTGATGGTCAGCACGCCATCCGCCGTGACACCGGCTGTCGCCGCCACCGATGGCGAGCTTTATCGCCCGTGGTTGCGGCTTCGCATGAGCCATGGCCATCTCGCCTCAGCCCAGAGCGTGGGCCGCCAGCTGGCGCTGATGCCTGATCGGGTCACCCTGAAGGCTCTGGATCGGCTGGAGATGGTGGCGATCCAGGAGCCGGATGGCTGCACCCTGCTGCTGAAGGACCGCCTGCGCCCCTTGCTGGCCCGCTGGTTGGAGGCCGATGGCGGTGGTCGTCTGCAGTGGCGCCTGGTGGCCCGCCAGGGTTCGATCTGGGGTTGCACGGCGGTGCCCCTGGCGGCCCGTTGCCGCCGCTGGCATCTGTATGGCAGTGCTGCGGTGGGCCAGTGCGGCGGGGCCCTGGCGGTGCGCCTGCTCGAGGTGGTGGAGGCTGAGCTGCTCTTGTCGCCCCCCGCGGGGGCGGGCCCGTTGCGGTTGCTGGATGAACGGGGACAGCTGCTGCAGGAGCTGCCGTTGACGGCGTTGGCTGCTGCCCAGCCGCTGGTGGTCCCGCTCAGCTCTTTGCCGGAGGGGCTGATCCGGGCCAGCGTTGGGGTAGGCGAAGCCTTGGACCCGATCCTGCATCTGCCGTTCGTGCCCGATGCGATCGGTCTGGTCAGCCTCCAGCTGCCGGCGACCGCGGCGCTGGCCGGCCCTCTGGAGTTCGGGTGGAGCCTGCCTGGACGACAGACGGTCTGGCACTACCTGCTCGTGCCCGCCCAGGCCGGGGATGTGTTGACGGGGCTGCGGATCCAGGGTGATGGCTGTGCCTTTGCCGCGGCATCAGCGCCGGAAACCCTGGGTGATGGGCGGCAGGCCTGGCGGCTGGTGGGGCAGCAGGCCCTGCCCTTGCTGGAGCGCAGCCCGCTGCGGTTTCGTCTGGAGGGGGAGCGGCTGGGCCTCGATGGCCAGAGCCAGCGTCTGGTGATCGACCCGTTGCCGGTGCCGTCGGCGGAGCCGATCTGGCCGGGTGACTCCCCTGAATCGCTGGTGGGGGTCTCGGAGATGGTGGTGCTGGTGTGATGCGGCGCCAGGGCGGGGCTCAGCCGCTGGTGAAGCGGCCGTGTTTCTGCAGTTCGGAACGCAGGGCGGCGTGCAGATCGGCCTTGGTGATGGCGGCGGGGGTGCGGCCCACCGCCAGCAGGGCGGCGTGGCGCAGCACGTTGAGGATGGCGCCGCCGGCCAGGTCGTAGCGATCGGCGAAGGCGTCGAGGTCCAGATCGGGTGCGAGGGGGAGCTGCCCCTGGCGGAACATGGCCTGCCAGAGGCGCCGACGCACGCTGGGCTCGGGCTGGGGGAAGTGGATGCAGGCCTGGAAGCGCCGGGCGAAGGCCCCATCCAGGCCATGCAGGAGGTTGGTGGCGAGGATCACCAGGCCGGGGTAGTCCTCCAGCCGCTGGAGCAGGTAGGCGATCTGCTGGTTGGCGTGGCGATCGTTGGCGCTGTGGCTCTCGCCGCGGCGGGAGAAGAGGGCATCGGCCTCATCGAAGAACAGGATCCAGTGGTGGTGCTGGGCGCGATCGAAGAGGGCGGCGAGATTCTTCTCCGTTTCTCCCACCCACTTCGACACCACCCGCGAGAGGTCGACCCGGTAGACGGGCAGATCGTGACGCTGGCCGAGCAGGCAGGCGCTGAGGGTTTTGCCGGTGCCGGGGGGACCGTGGAACAGGCAGCGGAAGCCGGGCTTAAGGCGCTGGGCCAGACCCCAGTCGTGCAGAAGGGTGGGGGCATGGGCGAGCCAGCGGTGCACCATCTCCAGGGCTTCGGCGGTGCTGGCGTCGAGGATCAGATCGTCCCAGCTGAGGGGAGTGGCGAGCCGTTCGGCGGGAAAGCCCTCGCTGGGGGGGAGGGTGTCGGGATCGCCGTCGAGGAGCCGTTCGAGTTGATCGGCGGGAATGGTGAGGCGGGCGGCTCCCGGCGGATCGCTGCCGTGATCGCTGTGCAGCTGGAGCAAGCCCTGGGCGAGCAGGGGCTGGCTGGGGTGGAAGAGGCGCCGCACCGCCAGGCGATGCGGGTGGTCGCGGCCCGCCAGCAGAAACAGGGCCGTTTCCACCGTGGGCAGGAAGCCGCTGTGTTGGCCGCCGAGCCAGCCGCCGAATTCGGTGAAGCGGCGAGCGGTGCCGCGGTTTTCCAGGAGGAAGGGATCCAGCAGCTCGGGGGCCAGGTGGGGCGCCAGGGCGAGCAGCAGCACCAGCCGCATCTCGGCGGTGGCCGCCAGGCTGCGCAGGATGTCGGCGTAGCCCCCGCTCGCCCGCTTCGGCAGCGGCGGGGGTGGGGGCAGGGGATCGGCCGTGGCCCCGTTGAAGTGTTGGGCGCAGCGGGCGTGGATGAAGCGCTCCAACCACTCCAGGTCGCTCTCCAGCAGGGGCGGCGAGGGGGCCATGGCCTCAGCTCCAGTCGACAAAGAGGGGGGCGGGCATCCAGCGGTGGCGCACGGGGCTGAGGGGCCAGGGCATCTGGTTCATCAGGATGTCCACGGTGCGGCGCTGCACCACCAGGGTCCAGCGGTTGTCCTCCATTGTCGGCAGCTCCAGCCGACCCTCCCGCTGCAGAAAGGTTTCCTGCAGCCCGGCCGGGGAGGTGTTGGCAAGGGGTGGCCAGTGCTGGATCACGGCCTCCAGCAACCCCTGGGCGATGGCCAGGTCGTCGTCGCTGGCGGCATGGCCGGGCAGGATCGGCTCGGTGAGATCGATGCCGGCGAGCACCTTGTTGAGGGCCAGGTCGGGTTCCGGGGTCTCGAGCCGCTCGTCCACCAGCCACTGCAGGAGGTGCACGGCCCGGGAGCGGGCCTCCAGGCCCTGGATGGTGGGGGGGCCATCGTCGCTGGCGGGGGTGAGCAGGCCGAGCCGCTCGAAGAAGCGGGGCAGGAAGGGGTTGAACAGCACCAGGCCGGCATTGGCGATGTAGAGGCCCTCGGCGAAGGCTTCGGAGAGGGCGTCGTGGGAGCGGGCCTCGGAGCTGGCCCCGATCCAGGTCGGCGGCGGCGGTGCTGCCAGCCCCGGCGATGGGCCCGCCGTGGGCTGGGCGGGGAGCGGCTCGGCGGAGGGAGGCGGCTCCAGGGCGGCGAGCAGCGGCAGCGCGGCGGTGAGGCTGGGTTCGGCACCTGTGGTGCTGGCGAGCTGGCGGGCGTGGCGCAGCAGCCGGTCGGTGCCGCCTTGCTGGCGATCGCCGCTGCCGCTGAGGGCGCCCAGCAGCCGGTCGCTGATCTGGTGTGTTGTCAGGGGCCGGGGGGCCACAAGCAGGGGCAGGAGGGTGTCCCAGGGCAGGTCGGGGGGCGGGGGGGGATCACCGGGCAGGGCGGCCTGACGCCAGGCGAGGCTGAGCAGGGCCTGCAGCTCGAGCAGCAGCCGCCCGCGACCGGGGTCGAGCAGCAGCACCACACGGCCGAGCAGGGCCTCGGGCAGCTGGCGCTGCCAGCGCTGGCGCAGCTCCGGTTGGCTCGCTCCCTGGCGCAGGCCGGCGACCAGCTCGGCGTCGCCCTGGTCGGCCAGCTGGGCGAACAGGCGCAGCAGGGTGGGCAGCTGCGCCGGCAGCTCCGGCCCCTTGCCTGTCAGCCAGGCGAGCAGGCGGTGGCGGTCGCTGGGGGCGGCGGCCAACACCACGACCTCGGGGGACGCCGGAGGGAGAGGGGCCGGAGCGTCTTGGGCCAACACCCCAGAGGACTCCGCTGTCGTGGGAAGGGGCGGCAGGGCGCGCTGCAGTTCCTCCAGGGTCACCCCGTCGCCGGCCAGGGTGAGGGCCACGGCCCGCAGGCGCACGGCATCCCGTTCTGCGGGAGTGGCGGCGCGGGCGAGGGCTACCGCCAGTGGCCCGGTGGGCTGTTGCAGCCAGGGCAAGAGGCGCTCCAGGAGCTGATCGAACAGCGTCGCGTCCGGCACGGTGGCGGGAGCGAGGCCGATGGGCTGGGGGGCGGCCGTGAGCAGGTCCTGCAGGCGCCGCAGCGCCAGCAGCAGGGCGGGGGCCTGCGCTGCGGGGATCTGCAGCAGGCGGCGCAGCTCCAGCTCCGAGGCCCCCCGCAGCAGGGGTGCGGCCCACTCCGGCGGCCCGGGCGGAACGGCCAGCCAGGGCGGGGGAGGGGCCAGGCCCAACCAGGAGCGCAGCAGGGAGCGGCGATCGAGGTGGCTGGCGGCCAGGGCCGGCAGGGCGGGCAGGGGCGCGAAGGGATCGGCAAGGCGCTGGCTCAGCACCTGGCCCCAGGCGGCGGCGAGATCGGCGCCGGGGGCATCGGCCAGCCACTCGGCCCAGCGGGCGAAGAGAATGGGCGGCGGATGGGGCTCGGCCGAGGCGGCGGCGGCGAGGGCGGCGAGGGCTTCCGGCAGGAGCCAGCGCAGCAGCCGTGCCAGCAGGATCCGGCGGAGGGAACCGGAGGAAGCCGGCGGCGTTGCCTCCCCTGGCCGGGATCCCCTATCGGCGAACAGGGAGCGCAGCAGGGCGGCAAAGCTGGCCGGATCGCGCTCGACCGCCGCCTGCAGCCGGGGGCCGAGGTGGGCGGGATGGCCGTCGCGCAGGAAGGCGTTCCAGAGTTCCGCCGCAAACGGGGGCGGGCGGCTGGAGCTGGGGCTGAAGTTGGCGTCACCACGCTCAGCGTTGCCGGCCTCTGGGCTGATCGCGGCGGCAAAGCCCTGATCGGGGTCAGGGGAGGCACCGGCCTGAGCGCCATTCCCCATTTCCACGGCCAGAAGGGTGTCCAGCAGCGCCGGCAGGGAGGTCTGCAGGGCAAGGGGCCGGGGCAGGCGGCGCAGGGCGGTGGCGAAGGTGCCCAGCAGGTCGGTGTAGACGAGCTGCTGGCTCTGGGCCAGCTGGCGCAGCAGCTGGCGCAGGAAGCTGAGCCGCTCGAAGGGCGAGCTGCTGGGGTGCAGGAGCAGCTGCAGGGCAATGCGGCGCACCAGCCGCTCGAAGGGATCGGCGGCGAGGGGAAGCAGGGGCTGCTGGCGGTGCACCAGGGCCACATCGGCGACGGTGGCCAGCACCAGGGGCGCCTGCTCGGGTTCGAGGGCCCGCACCAGGGCGGTGAAGAGGGGGGCGCTGAGGCGGGGCTCCAGGGCGCGATGCAGTTCGGGGTTGGCGGGGTCGGCGCGCAGCAGGGCGAGCAGCGGTTCCGGGTCGCGGTGGGCGCGGGCCAGGGCGGGGGCGAGGGAGCGGCGCAGGCCGATCAGTTCGGCGAGCAGGGCCGGCAGGGAACCCCCCAGGGGTTGCACGCGGGAGTAGGTGCGCAGGGCCTGCTCCAGCTGGCGCAGCAGCAGGCTGTAGGGGAGGCGGTGGTCGGCGGCGAGGCCGCGCAGCAGCTGATCGAGGAAGGTGCGGCGGTTGAAGGGGGTGCCGGGATCGCGCAGCAGCAGGGTGAGGGTGATGAGCCAGAGGCTGCGGCGCAGGCGATCGGCATCGACGGGCAGCAAAGGCCGCTGCTGATGGAGGAGCAACAGATCAGCCAGGTAGGCGAGGATCAGGGCGGCGTCGGCTGGCGCCAGGGCGGCGAGCAGCAGGGCAAAGCGCTCTGGATCGAGCTGCAGCAGCAGCCGCTCCAGGGCCGAGCGTTCGCCGGCCAGACGCCGCAGCAGGGCCAGCAGGCTGGCGGGATCGGCGCGCAGCAGGGCGAGCAGATCGTCGGCGGGGGCGAAGGGTTCGGAGGCGACGCGGTGGGGCAGCAGCCCGAGCCGCAGGAAGGTGGCCAGGCGATCGAGGCGGGCTTCGGCCGGGGCCAGCAGGCGCTGGCCGGGGGCGGGGTTGTGGAGGGCGGCGGCCAGCGCCTGGAGCAGGGCGTCGCGCAGGGCCCGCTCCAGGGCGAGCGGCGCCTCCCGCTCCAGCTCCTCCAGCGCGAAGGCCCCCAGCGGCAGATCGAGCCGATCGATCCTCAGCACTTCCTCCTGGGGGCCGAGCTCCTCGCACACGGCGGCCACCACATCCGCCAGCCGCCGGCTCAGGCCCGCCTCGAACCGGCTGCGCAGCGCCTGCCCGCTGGCCTGATCAGCGGCGTGCACCTGAAGCCGCAGCCGCCGCAGGTGATGGGCGGGGGGAGCCATGGCGGCGACGCCGGCGGGGCAGGAGGACCCAGGCTAGAAACAGCGGCCGGAGCTGGCAGGGGCGATGCCATCGCGTTGTTGCACGGTGGGGGGCGTGGTTGGTGCCACTCTGGGAGGATCCAGACCCACCGCCGAGCCGCCCACCAGCGAGCCGCCCCCTTCCGAGCCGCCCAGCTCCGAGCCCAACCGCCGATGCCCCCCGCCGCCCGCCTCACCGACCTGCACACCTGCCCGATGCAGACCCCGGCGGGGCCGGGGCAGATCCCCCACGTGGGCGGTCCGATCGTGGGTCCGGGCTGCCCCACGGTGCTGATCGGCAGCTTGCCGGCGGCGGTGCTGGGCGACAGTTGTGTGTGCGTGGGTCCGCCGGATTCGGTGGTGAAGGGTTCAGCCACGGTGCTGATCGGCGGCAAGCCCGCCGCCCGCATGGGCGACACCACCGCCCACGGCGGCACGATCGCGGTGGGGCTGCCGACGGTGATGATCGGGGGGTGAGGGCAGACAGCGCCGCCCAGAATCAGCGCAGCAGGCAGGAGCAGGCCAGGCTGCTGATCGAACGGGAAGTGCGCTTGCATCAAGCCGGTGCCATGGAGCGTGCCCGCAGCTGGCGCGAGCGCATGCGCGCGCGGCCCATGCCCCAGCTGCTGGCGGATCTGCGCGCCGATCGTGACCGTTGAGCCAACGCTCCACGAGGAGCGCCAAGTGCATGTTTGGTCACCGATCTGGCTTTGGCCCTCCGCTACGGGGCCATCCTGCTCACGGCTGATCAGCAACTGGCTGGAGCGGCTGAAAGGACCGGCTGCGGAGGCTGAAGGGAACAGGACCCGTGATCGCCGCTGATCAGCGCCCGAAACCGCGGCCAACAAGTTGCCCACGCTCGCTGGGCTGGCTGAGGACCGGCCATCTGCGCCCGGGTCAATCGCCTCTCCTTTGCCAAGCGACACCGCGGTGTGAGCTCTCCGGTGGCGGCGGGCCGTAGGGGTGAGTCACAATAAGCTCAGTATTTGCGTCGGCCATGGCTGGAGCCGCGTCTGCCCATCAGGCCGCTACCGCGACCCATGAGGAAACCAGCCAGCAGAGAGCGGGCCGCACGCGGCGCACCAGCGCCGATCCCCAGCGGGCCCAGCAAGGGGCAACCGCCGCCGCTGATGCAGAACCCGCCGCACTGGACCGCCTGAGCCGCCTCCAACGCCTGGCTGATGCCAGCCCCCAGGTGGCCCAGTTGCGGCGGCTGCAGGCGCGGGCCGATGGCCGATTCGCCCCGGTGGCCCAGCTTGCGGGCGACCCAGAGGAAGAAGAACTCGTCCAGGGCAAATTTGCCAGCGCAGAGCTTCAGCCCCAGCTCCAGCAAGCGCCCCGTGCCAACAACACCGGCCTGCCCGATCAGCTCAAGAGCGGCATTGAATCGCTGTCAGGCTTGTCGATGGACCACGTGCGGGTGCACTACAACTCATCGCAGCCGGCCCAGCTCAACGCTCTGGCCTACGCGCAGGGCAGCGACATCCATCTGGCGCCGGGGCAGGAGCGGCACCTGCCGCATGAGGCGTGGCATGTGGTGCAGCAGGCGCAGGGGCGGGTGAAGCCGACCACGCAGATGAAGGAGGGAGTGAAGGTGAATGACGATGCTGTGTTAGAGCGTGAGGCGGATGTGATGGGAACCAAGGCTCTGGAAGGTGGAGACCATTTTGACGAGACTGGCCGCTCCATCTCCAGGCCCATCGAGACTGCAGAGCGAATTGAGAGTGATACAACGAACAGCCCCGATGTGAAAGTTGCCATCGACGCCGAGCTCGCCGAAACCGAGACCGCCGGCGCGGCGCCGGCCCAACTGACGCGAGCCGGCCTGCGCCCGCCGCCGGCATCGCCCACGCGCACCGTGCAGATGGCGGGCCACGCTGGCGTGATGATCTTCGGCAACGGCGGCAGACTGTTGAAGCGCGTGGAGAAGAACGAATACGAGCAGTTCACTAAGGTCAGGCAGATGCAGCAGAAAGAGGAAGATTCGAAATATGAAGATTCGGACGAGAAAGATTCGGGCGATAAAAATGCCGGCAACACCAACCCCACCAGGCGCGGTGCCTTCCCGCGCGTGTACCAAACCTTCCCCCCGCAGCAGTTCGACGCCAACTGGGTGCGCGAGAAGTACGGCGACAGCGATAAGGTCAAGGAGTGGCTGGCCAAGAGAACTGACAACGATTATTACGTGGAGATGGAAAGTGTGGGCGGCGAGAACATCGACGTGCTGGACTTCAAGATCGGCACCACCACCGCCAATGCCGAAGAGTTGATTACGAACTACGAAAAGACCCAGAAGCAGGCCGCCGAGAAGGTGTCCAGAATGGACAAGGCTGATACTACCACCGAGACCAACTGGTATGGGCTGCGCGATTCCGACGCCGCGAAGTCCTGGAACTGGGACAACTTCAAGCGCATGGTGCTCCGCAAATTCGTCCCCACGCTGACCAACATCCAGGCGCGGGTGAAACAAGACAGAGACAATGGGCTCGGTCCTTATACGGATAGTTCGGAGGCCATCAAAAACCTGAACAACATCTACGAGTACATCAAGAATGCGGACACAGTGTACATCGCATCGAGCCTGGTGATGCAGTGGCACAACGAACGCACAGAAAGAGACCAGGACCGCGTGGTGCTCATCGACCTGGCCCACCCGGTGAACAAAAAGATGGGTGGCTTCTCTGAAGCCAAGGAAGGCATGCTGCTTGGGATACTCAACCTCAAAAACATCCTTTTGGGGAACGAGCTCCAGCAGCGCGGCGCAGTGTGACCCGTGCCACCAGTCGCTCCGTTCAGCCGGCCGCGCCTCGCAGCTTGACGATCGGGGCGAAAACCCCGCGATAGCGGATCATGTGCAGCCGTGGGTGTGGCACCAGCACCGCCAGGCGTTGCATGAACTCCTGCGGCTGCATCACGATGTAGGTCGTGCTGTCGCGAGTCGGGCTCTTGAGCTTCAGCCCCACCACCCCTTTGCCAGCCCGGCTCAGGCGTTCGTTGGCGAGCGCCGGGCGGGTAATGGTGCGGGATAGCCGTTCGAGTTCCTTGCGCTGGTGGCTCGCTAACCGCACCACGGCGTGCAGCCTGAGCACCTTCTGGCCGGCGCGCGGACCCAAGGCGATGCGATAGATGCACGAGGCCGCCTGCAATGACGCCAACGAGTTCACCGGATCCGTCTCCGCCAGCCAGGTCATGCCCTGCTCTTCGACCAGATCACCGCGCCGCGTGAGCAGCTTCATCAGCCGCGCGATGATCCGCCCCAGCAGGCCCGCGAGCTCATCGCCGGTGGGGGCGGTGCGCTTCAGTCGCGACTGGCCGATCAGGAACCGCGTGATGACCCATGCACGATCCCCAGCACCGGTGTGAGCAACTCGGGATGGGCGGCGAACAGAATCCGTAGCGTGATCGGAAACGACAACACCCACTGTCTGACCGGCACCCGCGGTACGACGCGATCCACCAGCACCGCCGCCGTCTCGGCGATGCGACATGCCCCGCACGAGGGGCAGAACCCCCGTCGTTTGCAAGTGAACGCCACCAGCTTCTCATGTGCGCACTCTGCACAACTCACACGCAGGAAGCCGTGGACCAGGATGCCGCATTCCTGGTACGCCACGAGCGTTCCGCCCGACCCGTGCGCATCCAGCGCGAATTTCAGCCGCACGATGTCCCAAAGTCCCGGAATTCTGCCAGTCCACTCGTTCCCCGAATCCCTATATGCGTGGTACGGCTTGCAGTCGCTCATGCGCGCCTTAGCTCAGTTGCGCGATACGCCAGATGGCCCCGACCAGCGCACTCCCACGCCCCATCTGCCGCCGCCTGCGCATTGAATTCCCGGGCTGGTGGAGCGGCCCGCCTCAGAACTCGTCGGGCCGGATGCGCAGGACAACGTCCCGGGTCGAAACGCCCTGCAGCGCGAGGGTCGACCAGGGCAGCCTGAGCAGCGCCGCACGCCGCTCGTCGCCGTACTCGAACGATCCGGAACTGAGATACGGGTTGTCGCGGGGATCGCCTTTCCCTGCGGGCATGCCGTACAGGGATCAGGTACCTGGGACTTCGAAACGGATGCTCGTCCCGGCCTGGTGCTGGTCGGCAACCGGCCGGTAATGCAGGCGATAGGCACGGCTGGCCCTCGCTCGCCCTGTTCTCGATCTCCAGCACGTGCGTGCCGGCGTACTCGGCCGGGAGGGCAGCGGCCGGCGCGAACTCGGTGGCCACAGCAGGCCAGCGGCGAACCTCGGGCAGCGTGAACGGCACCATCCGGTCGGAGGGCGCGGGCCGGGGTACCGGCTTAGCCAGCAAATCAGGACGCAGATAATCAGCTGTCCGAGCTCACATCCCTGCGGCAGCAGAAGGTGTGGCAGGTGGTGGCATTCATTCCATGGGGAGCCTTGCCGCAGAGGCCCGCCCGCCACCGCCACACTCCCGGATGCTGTGACGCCATCCCCATCCCCATCCCCAGCCCAGCCGCCACCCGACGACGCCCCGGAGCCGCGAGACGCGCCAGAATCGAAGTCACTACCCCGCCGCTGGCTGGGCCTCGACCAC
>JBMSXZ010000022.1:0-25567 GCA_049426205.1 Cyanobium sp. | reverse complement strand
AGGGGTTGCCACTCGAACGCGCTCAGTCTGATCACACTTTTAGGCAGCCCTGGGGGTGGAGGATCGCAGCCGCAACGTGCGTGGCGTGGCCAACCCGCTGGATGAGAAGGAGCGGCTCGCCAACCTCATCAGCGACCGGGTCAGCCCTCGGTTCGTGCCGGAGATCGAGATCCTGCCCTGGCTTCAGACAGATGCGCTGGCTCTGCAGGTGCACCCCAGCCCAAGCCGCCCCCATCACCTGATTCGCGAGGGCCCTGTCGCAGGCGTGTAGGTGCGAGTGGGCTCCACCAACCCCCGCGCCGACGCCGAGCTGATCGAGGAGCTGCGGCGTTTCTCCCTCAACCCCCTTGAGGAGTGCGACCGACAACGCGGGCATGGAGCGGCTTATGACGGCGGCAAGAGATGCGCGATTCTCGCTGCATTAAGCCAAGCAACAAAGCACGACAACCTCTGGTTTAATCAACTGAGGAAACAAGCTTTTTTAGCTTCCTCTCTTGCAGCGATCGACGTGGCAACGTATTCCCTTCTGGCTTCGCAGTCAGCATCCGCTCTCGGCATCTCCTTCAGTGTTAACGCTATCGCGGGCAAGATCCCTGACCCGGCTGAAGGAACCATTCTTGCGACAGATCAGCCAGCATCCTGAGGCCAGAACTTACCCCCGTGTTATGGTTGAGGAATTACGGATTGATCATGCCCAGCGCTGATTTCCCAGATGACATCCCCATCCCGATGGGCACCAGCGGGGGCAATCGTGTCAGTCTCGTCAATCAGCGCGCTCTGGTGACAGGTGCGTCGCGGGGCCTCGGTGCAGCCATTGCGGCGGCCCTGGCCCAAGCCGGTGCCGATCTGGTGATCAGCGGACGCGATCGCGACGGTCTGGAAGCCACCCGGCAGATTGTTGCCCAACAAGGGCGTCGCTGCCTCAGCGTTGAGGCCGATCTACGAACGATCGACGGTCCGCTCGACGTCGCCGATCAGGCGCTCGCTTTCTTTGGCACGGTTGATATTCTCGTCAACAATGCCGGCGTGGTCTTCGTGGATTCACTCCTCGACATCCCGATCGATCATTGGCAGGAAACCCAGGATCTGAATCTCCGCGCTCCCTTGCTGCTGGCCCAGAGGCTGGTGCCGCAGATGATCAGCCAACAGCGCGGCAAGGTGATCAATATCTCGTCCGTTGCTGCGGTGCTCGGCCCTGAGGGCCATGGGGCCTACTCCGCATCCAAGGCCGGCTTGAACCTGCTGACCCAGGTGATGGCGGCGGAATGGGGCCGCTTCAACATCCAGGCCAATGCCGTTGCGCCCACGGTCATCCTCACCGAAATGGGCCAGAAGGTCTGGGGTGATCCCAGCAAGGGCGACCCGATGAAGGCCCGGATCCCCTTGCGTCGCTTTGGCGAGCCCGTGGAAGTGGCGGACCTTGTGGCCTTTCTGGCCTCACCCGCGGCAGATTTCATCTGCGGGCAGGTGATTCGCCTCGATGGTGGCCTGACGGCGGTATGAACCTCGATCCCTGAACCTGGATCGCCGCCATGGGTGTCAGCCTGATCAAGGGAACGGCTCACCTCAAGCTGGCCGATCCCGACGGCGACTCGATGCGCTCGAGAAGGGTGGCAGCCAGCCATTGGCGCGTGATTCACTGAACAAGGACCTTGATCTTTTGCCTGATAGTCACCATGCCGGACTGGCTGCCAGCAGCATGCGCGGCGTTGTCTTGAGCCAATGGATCGATGCCAAACGCCGAACGGTCTGTTTTCTGTTCTTCGGTGCTTCTCCCTATCCCGATGGCGCCCGGATGGCGCTGGCAGCAGCGGCGGCAGATGTCGACCATCCTCCCTTGGCGATGTCTCCAGCCTTGACTTCGGATCAATTCATGCAAGCCCTGGTCGCATCGACAGAGATTGCGAATCAGGCTGCTACAGTATTGATCCTTTTTTCGAGTAAGCATGAGAAGTTTGCCGGAGCGAATGCTTTTGGAATTACTGGGAAGCTTTTGCCTTGCCTATGCAGTCGTTACTTCGTTTGCCTTGCGGGCTGCGTCCGACTTCACGGCATTCCTTTCGATAGGACTGGCGCTTATTTTCCTGATCCATTTGTTTGGAAGAAGTAGCGGAGCTCATTTCAACCCGTCTGTCAGCCTAATGTTCTATGGTCAAAATACCCTCGCTAATCCCCGTGCTTTCTGGACCAATCTAATTGCCTTCATCGGGTACGCGACCGCCCAGGTCATTGGTATCTGGCTAGGTTTCCATACCCGTGCCTTTGTGCCCCCAATGGGGCCTTTCAGTGCCCGCTCGATGCTGGTTGAACTTGTCATGACGCTTGCCCTGTTTTGGCTGATCCATGCCTGGAGCGATGAGGGCAAGATCTGTCCAGAAGCACGACCTTTATCCGGCTTTGTCGTTGGTTCTGGTTTAACTTCGCTGTTGTTTCTTGGCTTTGCCGATTCCATTGGCATCTTCAATCCGGCTTTCACCTTGGCGTTTATGAGCCTAGGAGCGCGAGGCTTGGAGCAAATTCTTGTGCTGCAATTACTCTCTGGCATCGCGATGATATTTGCTCCCAGGCCCTTATTATCCGCGACAAGAAAATAGCTTTGTTGCTTGTCGCCGCCATTGTTCCCGGCACTCTGCCAAATCGTGCTTGTTCGCTGAAACAGCTTGATTGCCAGCCGCTCCTTCCTTTTAAAGGCCTGAAATAGCCTGTCTTAATGAGGGGCAAACCGCTGTCACCTGTTGCCTTGCGTTTCATGCATTGCCCCCGGCTCCCTGCCCATGCGGCCCATGCTGGAACGCTGCCAACCGGTGCTGTTTTCCTTCCTGATCAACGTCGAGCCAGCCGTGAGGGCCTCCCGTCAAGGCTCCTGCTGGACTGGTCAAACCGGCACCCACCTCACACGGACCTGCCTCGCCATGGGACGCCCTGGGGCTGGGTGCCGTGGTGTTGCTGCGACCACTTGAAGTCCGGCAACACATCCGCCTAACCCAGCCAGATGGCTCCCCTCGGATTCGCTGGGTGGATCTCCAGTCCAGGCCGAAGATTGAGGTTCTGACTCCGGACAGCCGAGCTGTCCGCCTGCTGAACAACTGCGATGCGATCAGTCAGCTGGTTTCCCTATGCCATCGCAGCGATTGCCATCTGTTTTTTGTACCGATCATGAGCTCGACAGCTTCCGCATGGACCTCAGCGCCAAGAAGCAAGCAACTGGAAATTCAAGTCAAAGACTGCTAGATTAGTGTCGCCAACTCACAAGTCATAGCCGCTCCGCTCCATGGAGCCACACCTCAAGTCACACCGGACCGCGCCATTGCTTCGCTGATTTAATCATGGCCCGCATTCCGTTCGCGCCCTGCAACCGTTAAAGCTTGATCGCCTGTCACTCCCCTCTACCGAAATGTCTTCAATCAGTCAAGCTGGCACAGCATGGGATGCCTTGTTTTGGGGTTTTGTCGCTTCAGTTTCACTGCTTGTTTCAGCCATCGCAGGTAGCCGTTTCAAGCCGGGAACCAAATCCGTAGCCAGGCTGCTCGCTTTCACGGCAGGGGTCTTGATTGCTCTTCTCTCCTACGACCTGATCGGCGAAGCCTTCGAAATGGGAGGACTGGCACCCTCATTTCTAGGCATGGGCATAGGTATTCTTGCTTACTTTGCTGGCAACCGGATGCTGGAGGCCATGGGCAATCGCAATCGTCGATCCTGCGACCATGGTGGCCACGCAACGGCAAGCACCGGCGCCATGGCTCTTGTGCTTGGCGCATTGATTGATGGCATCCCCGAGTCCGCAAGCATCGGGATCGGTCTCCTTGAGACCAAAGTCATCAGCATGGCCATGATTGTGGGGGTTTTTATCTCCAATATTCCAGAAGGGCTGGCAAGCGGGGCCGGACTGAGCCGAGTTGGCTACTCCAATCGAGGCATTGTGTTGCTCTGGAGTCTGGTAACCCTGATCTGCACTCTCTCGTCTTGGCTGGCCTTTCTATTGCTGCATAACAGCAGCGCTTTCCTGCAGGCGACCCTGACGGCGAGTGCAGGCGGTGGCATTCTGGCCATGACATTACAAACGGTGGTCCCGGAAGCATTTGACGGCACCGACGATCTGATCAGTGTGCTTGGGGCGATCGGCTTTGCCGTCGTGTTTACCTTGTCGCATGTGGCTATTCATGCAGGCCACTGAATAGTGCAGCAGCCCATTGCTCAGGGCGCATGTCATCCGTGAGCCTCATTATTCTGTCAACGCTGGGACCTGAACACCTTGAGGATGATGGGTGTGGTTGCGTTGCGCTGCCAATCGCCTCTCGCTTCGTCATTGCTGCGTAGCAGGCAGCAGAGGCAAGCCGCGTAGCGCCTTGATCAGGGCATCCGGGCCTCAGGATTCACGCAGCTCCACGGGATGCTGCTTTCGTCGCCGTGTGCAAAGCGGCGCATCGAACACGCCCCTGGCATGGACAGGCCCCCTCCAGCGCGCTGCAGCTCCCACACCGCCTGCGGATCGGTCCCGATCAGGCCTGGTTCAGGTGACGCTCCGCCTCGGCTGCCAGCAGGCTGGCCCAGTGCTCCACCGCCTCGGCCTCGGCCGCCTCGACCATCACCCGCAGCAGCGGCTCCGTGCCGCTGGCCCGCACCAGCACCCGGCCGCTGCCGGCCATCGCCTGGTCAGCGTTTGCCACCGCCTGCCGCAGGGGCTCGCACTGCTGCCACTGGGTGCGGCGCTCGCGGTCGGGCACGATCACATTGACCAGCTTCTGGGGATAGGGGCGGAAACTGGCCTCCATCCAGTCCGCCAGGCTCTGGCCGCGGCCATGGACCAGGGTGGCCACCTGCAGGGCCGTGAGCAGGCCATCGCCGCTCAGGCCATGGCGCGCCGAGAGGATATGGCCCGACTGCTCACCACCCAGGCCGGCACCCAGCGCCTCCATCGCCGCATGCACATGCTGATCGCCGACGGGCGTGCGCTCCAGCAGGCCGCCGCCGTCGGTCCAGGCCCGCTCGAAGCCGAGGTTGGACATCACCGTGGCGACGATGCGGTTGTCGGGCAGGGCGCCGGCATCGCGCAGGGCCGACCCCCAGAGATAAAGGATCTGGTCGCCATCGACCAACCGGCCCTGGCCATCGACGGCCAGCACCCGGTCCGCATCGCCATCGAAGCCGAACCCCATCGTGGCGCCGCTCTCGACCACAGCCCGCCGCAGCGGCTCGAGATGGGTGCTGCCGCAGTCCTGGTTGATGCGGCGGCCATCGGGGCTGCCATGCAGCACCTGCAGCTCAGCGCCCAGGGCCCGGAACACCCGCTCGCCACAGGCGGTGGCCGATCCCCAGCAGAGGTCGAGCACCACCCGGCAGCCATCGAGCCGGGCCCCCGCCACGCTCGCCAGCAGGCCATCGGCGTAGACCTCCAGCAGATCGGGCCGCAGCTGCGCCAGCCCGTCGGCCGCCAGGGTGGCGGCACCGCCAGCACCGCTGAGGCCGGCCTCGATCGCCCCCTGGTCGGCGCGGCCCAGCTTGGCGCCGGAGGCCCCGAACACCTTGATGCCGTTGTCGTGCGGGGGGTTATGGCTGGCGGACACCATCAGCCCACCGGCGGCGGCGCTGTGGCGGATCAGGGCCGGCACCGCCGGGGTGGGGCAGAGCCCGATCGACCAGACCTCCCGACCCGCGGCGGTGAGGCCGGCGGTGAGCGCCGCCACCAGCATCGGCCCGCTGCTGCGGGAATCGCTGCCGATCAGCACCGGGCCCTCGGGGGGCAGCACCCGCCCGCACCAATAGCCGACCTGCAGCGCCAGGGCCGGGGTGATGGCGCCGCCGACCCGCCCGCGGATGCCATCGGTGCCGAAGCTGGCCTGGCCGCCCTGGAGGGGTGCACCGATCGGGGCGGTGGCCGTGGCGTCGGCCATGGGCGGGGGGGAAGAGGGTGGGGGGAAGGCTACGCGGCGGTCGCCGGGGGCTCGGCAGCGGCCGCCGCCTGGCTCCAGCAGCGGCGCAGGCCGGTGCTCAGGCCCGCCCGGAGGCGGCGGCCGCTGCCACCCTCAGCGGCCCGGCCCCCTCAACGCCAGCGGCGGGGGCGCCACTGCCAGAGCAGCACCTCGACCAGGGCCCAGAGCAGCAATCCCCCCACAACCCAGCCCGGCAGCGCCTGCAGCGGTGGCCAGGGTCGCAGCAGCCACACCAGCAGGGCCGCCACCGCCACTGCCACCGCCCGGCGTCGCTGCGCCACCCCGGGACGATCCGCTCCCCAGGAGCGCAGGGCGGCCCGGAGGCTGGCGATCGGAAGGAAACGGGACATCGGCGGTCCGCGCAGCAGGCCCTCACCAGAATGCAGCCATGCCGCCGCTCCCCCTTGACCCGCCTCTCGCTGCTGCTGGCGGCTTCCTGTCTGGGGACCGGAGTGGCCCTGCTCGGGGGCCGGGCCCTGCTGGCCCGGCTGCCCGCCCTCACCCCTGAAACGGGCAGCGCCAGCCTGGAACGGCTGCGGCGCTGGTCGCCCGATCCCGGCCGCCGCCGCGAGGCGGCCCTGCTGCTGCACAGTCGTTTCTCGGAGGATGGCAGCCTGCGCCGCCAGCTGCTGCGCAGCCAGGGATGGGGGAGTGATCCGCTGGCGGCGGTGGTGCTCAAGAACGCCGCCCTCGATGCGGCAGCGGCGGGGGATCAGGGGGCGGCCCAACCCCTCTGGCGCCAGCTGCTGCGGCGGTTCCCCGCCAACCCCGCCAGCGCCGACGCCCTCTATGCCCTGGGGCGGCGCCAGCCGGCCCTGCGCCAGGAGCTGCTGGCGCGCTTCCCGGCCCACCCCGCCGCCCTGGCCGCCGCCCTGGAGGCGGGGCCCGGAGCCGAGCAGCGGCTGGCGGGAACGGTCCACCTGGCCCGCTGGGGGCCCCGCTGGCCCGGGGCTGAGGAACGGCTGAAGCGGGCCTGCGGCTCCGACCTGCCGCCCGACGCTGGCGACGAGCGGGCCGCCGTGGCGGCGGGGCTCGCCGAGGTCGGTGCCGCCAGGGCCGCCCTCGACTGCCTCAAGGGCGCCGACGCCTGGCGGGCCTTTCCCACCAGCGCCCGCCTCAGCCTGGCCCGGGCCCTGCTCAAGGGCGATGGAGGCGACCAGCAGAGGGGCCTCGCCCTGCTGAGCCAGCTGCTGCACAGCCAGGGGCTGGACCCGAGCCTCGGCGAGGAGGCGGTGCGGCTGCTGGCCCTGCAGCAGGGTCCAGGGGCGGCGGCGGCCCTGGCGGCCCTGCCGCCGACCTGGCGCGACAGCCCGGCCGCGGCGGCCCAGCGGGTGCTCGCCGATCCCGGCGGCCAGGGCGGCCTGGCCCTGCTGCGCCGCTGGCCGCAGGACAGCGCCAGCTGGGAGCTGCAGTGGGAACTGAGCCGCCGGGCGCTGCTGGCCGGCCAGTGGCGGCAGGCCGTCGCCTTGCTGGAGGCGATTCCGGTCCGGGAGCTGCCCCTGGCCCTGGCGGCCCGACAGCGGTTCTGGCTGGGCTACGCCCAGGGGCAGCTGGGCGATGGCCGCCAGGCCAGCGCCACCTGGCGGGAGCTGCGGCGGCAGCAGGGCGGTGGCTATTACGACTGGCGGGCGGCGGTGCGGCTCGGGGAGGCTCCGGAGGGCATCGCGGCCCTGGCAGCCCCCAAGGGCAGCTCCCAGCCCCGGGGCTGGGATCCCCTCGCCAGCGGCGACCCGCAGCTCGATCGGCTCTGGCGGCTCGATCAGCGCGAGGAGGCCTGGGAGAGCTGGCGGGAGCAGCGACGCAACCGTCCGCTGCGGCAGCCCGCCGAGCTGCTGGTGGAGGGTCGGCTGCGCCAGGGGGTCGGCGACGACTGGACGGGCCTGGCCCAGCTGGAGCAGGCCGACCTGCGGCTCAGGGCCGACCAGTGCGCCCTGCGGCCGGTGCTGCAGCGCAGCCTCCACCCGGCCCGCTTCCAGACGGTGTTCCAGCCCTGGGCCGAGCGGCGGCAGGTGCCGCTGGCCCTGCTGCAGGGCCTGAGCAAGCAGGAGTCGCGGTTCACCCCCACGGTCCATTCGGCCGCCGGGGCGGTGGGGCTGATGCAGCTGCTTCCCTCCACGGCCACGGAGCTGGCCGGCCGCCCCATCGGGCCCTCTGATCTGGAGGATCCGGCCCTCAACGTCGAGCTGGGCAGCCTCTACCTCCGCCAGTTGTTCGGCCAATGGCAGGGCCATCCCCTGGCGGCGACCGCCGCTTACAACGCCGGCCCCGGGGCTGTGGAGGGCTGGATCTCGCCCCGACTGCGCCAGGATCCGGAGCTCTGGGTGGAGGCGATTCCCTACCCGGAAACGCGGTTGTATGTGAAGAAGGTCTTGGGCAATGCCTGGAGCTACGCCACCCTCCGCCCCCAGGCGGGCCCGCCCCCCTGCTGAGGGCTGATCGGCGGCAGGATGAGGGCCGCCCGGGGGTGGCGGCGGGGCGAGGCGAGGTGGGGCGGGGCCTCAGGGGTCCGCGCCGCTCCGAGGGCTGGGGCCGCTCAGGGCTCGCTGCGGTGGACCGGCTTCCCGACCCGGCCGAACAGGGGGGCCCGCCAGGGAGGGGTCTGATGGCCACCGGGACGGGCCTGGGCCGGAGCGGCTGCTGGCTTCGATCCGGCGGTGGGGGATCGGGAAGCCCCTGGTGCACCGGGCGCCTGCCCGGCCGGCGCTGGCTGCTGCGGTCGGGCAGGCTCGGCGGGACGGACCTGCACCGGGGAGCGGGGCAGACGCGGGGTCGACGCCGACCAGTTGAGACTGAACCGATGGCCCAGGCCGGCTCCGCCCAGCACCAGCAGCGCCAGCAGGGCCGCCAGCAGGGGCGGGGCGGGAGCGATCCGGATCCGGGCCAGATCCAGCCGGGCCAGCAGCACCGCCGCAGCCAGGATCAGCACGTTCGAAAGCGCTTCGAGGTGAAGCAGGTAGAGGCCGCCGACCGTGACCAGCAGCAGGGTCGCCACCAGCGTGATCACCCGGCTGGTGGCCAGCAGCGAGGTGAACCGGCGCACCAGCAGATCCGGCATGCAGCAGAGCATCACCACCACCAGGGCCTGGGCGCACTCCGCCGACCAGATCAGGGTGCGCAGGGGCGAAACCGACGGCTCGACGGCCTCAAGGGGCTGGGTCCAGTGGAGCCCCAGGTAGGTGCTCACCGCCAGCAGGATCAGCAGCATCGGCGCCCGGAACGGCAGCAGCAGCAGGCCAGGCAGGGCTTTCATCGCGGCACCGGCCCAGCATCCAGCAGCAGGGCGATGGCGTCGAGGGGGCAGCTGGGGATGCACTGCTCACAGACCAGGCAGCGGGCCGATTCGAAGCGCAGCCGTTCAGCGGCCGGATCGAAGCTCAGGGCGCCGCTGGGGCAGACGCTGGCACAGATGCCGCAGTCGACACAGCGCTCGGGATCGATGCGGATCTCACCGAGGGCGCGGTTGATGCCGAGGCCCTGGAGTTCGAGCCAGGATTCGGCCGCATCGAGCTCATCGATGTCGCCGGAGAGCTCCACCACCATGGTGCCCACCTGGTTGGGCGCCACCTGGGCGCGCAGGATCTTGGCGGCCACATCGAAATCGACGGCAAGCCGATAGGTGATCGGCTGGTGCACCGCCTCGCGGGGAAAGTGGAGGGTGAGGCGCCGTTTCACCGGGAGCGGCCCGTTGGCCGGACCCTAGCAACGGCCTGTGGAGCGGGCTGGGCCCATGGCCTGACGCGGGCCTGGCGATGGTGGACCCCGCAGCGGGCCTGGCGGTGGCGAAACCCGAAACGGGCCTGGCGGTGGCGCGACCCGGAACGGGTCTGGCGACGATGCCGGACATCGGCCCACACGGCCGGCAGCGCCTGCCAGAGTGCCCCTGCTTGCTGGCCGACGCGACTGCGATGAGCGCCACCCCGGATCCACCCTCCAGCGGCGGCCTGCCCCAGGGCCGCCTTGAGCGCATCCTGCTGGCCCTGGTGGCCGCCCTGCTCGCCCTCCTGTTGGTGGGCCTGCGCGGTGGCCTGCACCCCGCCGCCCCCCTGGAGCGGCTGGCGCGCCAGTCGCCGGAGCTCGGCACCGCCCTCCGCGATGGCCGCCCCACCCTGGTGGAGTTCTACGCCGACTGGTGCGAAGCCTGCCGGGCCATGGCGCCGGCGATGGAGACCCTGGAGCGCCAGCACCATGGCGCCCTCGACGTGGTGCTGCTGAACGTGGACAACCCCCGTTGGCAGCCCCAGCTTGAGCGCTACGCGGTCAACGGCATCCCCCAGCTGGAGTTCTTCAACGCCAACGGGGAGGCGGTGGGTCGCGCCATCGGCGCCCGGCGGCCCGAGGAGCTCCAGAGCCTCACCTCGGCACTGCTGGCGGACCAACCTCTGCCCGTGCTCGCCGGTGTGGGGGCCAGCAGCGACCTGACGCCAGCGGCCGCCCCGGCCGAGGGGCCGATCTCCCCCCGCAGCCATGGCTGAGGGGCCCCGCCCCCAGCCCCCGATCCACCCACCGACGCTGCCCATGGATCCCCGCTTCCGGGTCGCCCTGATCGCCGCCACGCCCAATCCTCAGCAGTGCGTGTATGCCGGCATGCACCAGGACTACAGCGAGGGTTTCGTGGCGGCGGACCGCGACACCTGGCCCGATGAACGGCGGGCCGGCGAGATCTGCGTCAAACGCCTGCTGGCCGGCGAACGCGGCCATTACGGGCCGCTGGAGCATGCCCAGATCGTGCTGAATGTGGGCTGGTTCCCGCATTCGGTGATGCAACAGGCCCGCACCCATCGGGTGGGGGTGAGCTTCGATGTGCAATCGATGCGCTACACCGGCGACCGCATCTGCAAGGCAGCAAACGGCGAGCTCGACCTCGAGGAGGTCTTCTACCTCAGGCCCGAGGGCGACTACAGCGATCGCCAGGGCAAACGCTACTGCTACACCGCCCCCCAACGCGCCACCGACCTCGCCCTCTGCCAGGCAGCGGCCGAGCGCTACCGCGACCTGCTGGCGGCCGGTTTCGCCGAGGAACATGCCCGCGGCATCCTGCCCTTCGATTACCGCCAGCATTTCATCGTCAGCTTCAGCCTGCGGGCCCTGCTCCATTTCCTCGACCTGCGGGCCAAGCTCGACGCCCAGCAGGAGATCCGTGAGCTCTGCGATTTGCTCTGGCCCCATCTGCAGAACTGGGCGCCGGAATTTGCCAGCTGGTATGAAAAGAGCCGGCTCCATCGGGCACGGCTGGCGCCGTGATCTGCCCCCTTGTCAGATCCGGGCGAGGGTGACGCGCTCGGGCTGGTGCTGGTATTTGCCGGCCCGATCCTGATAGGTGGTGTCGCAGGGATCACCCTCAAAGAACAGCAGCTGGCAGATGCCTTCCTCGGCATAGATGCGGCAGTCGGCTCCGGAGGAATTGCTGAACTCAAGGGTGAGGTGGCCCTCCCAGCTGGCCTCGGCCGGGGTCGTATTGACGATGATCCCGAGGCGGGCATAGGTGCTCTTGCCCAGGCAGATCACGGTGATGTTGGGCGGCACCCGCAAGCGCTCGAGCGCCACCCCGAGTCCGTAGGAATGGGCCGGCAGGATGAAATAGGCGCCATCGTCATCGCGATGCAGCGGTGCCGGTTCGAGGTTGGCCGGATTGAACCGCTTCGGATTCATCACCGTGCCGGGCACATGGCGGAAGATCAGGAATTCCCGGGCCGACAGGCGCAGGTCGTAGCCGTAGGAGGAGCACCCGAAGCTGAGCACCGGCTTGCTGGCGCTCTCCGGCTCCAGGTGGCGCACCAGGCTGGCCTGGAAGGGTTCGATCATGCCGGCCTCGGCCTGCTGCCTGATCCAGCGGTCGTTCTTGAGCATCGCTAGGGGGCGCGGCGCAACTGGGTGATCTGATCGGCCATGGCGATCAGGGCCGGAGGCATCGAGGGGCCCGTCAGGATGACATCCAGATGCAGGGGCCGCCGCTCCAGGGTGTCGGTGACATCGTTGGCCGTCAGATAGCCCAGCTCGATCGCCAGACCCAGCTCATCCAGCACCAGCAGATCGATGGCGCCGGACAGCAGCTGCTCACGGCTGTAGGCCCAGACCGCCCGCACCGCGTCGAGGGGATCGTCGCTGCTGGCGGCGGCGGCATGGGCGGCGGCGGGACGGTCGAGGCAATGGGGGGTGGCAGGCCGCAGCCATTGCAGCCGGCCGCACAGCCAGAGGGAGCCCTCCACCCCCTGCTCGACGCCCCCCTTCAGGAACTGGCTGATCAGCACCCGGCTGCCGAGGCCAGCGCTGCGCAGGGCCTGGCTGAACACCGCCGCCACGCTGCCGCGGAAGGGGGCGGTGTGGATCTGCAGCAATCCCTCGGGCCGGGGCACCAGCCGCAACGCAGCGGGGGGGCGCAGCGGGCTCGCCTCGCCCCCCCGCGTGGCCACCGCGCCGGGGGAGGAGTGGGCCAGATCGGCGAGGCTGAGGGTCATGGACGGCGGTGGTGCTGCGCTGAGGGGGAGGTGCCGGACGGCCGGCGCGGAACCGGCGCCGCCATCCCACGCGACCAACGGCCCAGGGGATGGGGCGGGCGATGACCGGATCGGCTCCGGCCCCCCGCATCCTGAATGTAGCGGGACCGGCAAGCCGCGCACACCATCGGTAGTGGTCCAGCCGGCTGCGGGGCCAGGGGCGACGCCGGCGGCAGGGGTGCAGCGGCGATGGGTCACGCTGGGACGCGGACCATCCGCGGCCTCCGCCAGCCCATGTCGCCTCCGAGCCAATCCGTCCGATCCGAAGGATCCCGCCGCGACGGTCGGGCCGCCGATGCCCTGCGGCCGGTGCAGGTCACGTGGGACCCGATGGGCTTCGCCCTGGCCTCGGTGACGATCGCGGCGGGCCGCACCCGGGTGCTCTGCAGCGTCTGCCTGGAGGAGGACGTGCCCCGCTGGCGACGGGGCTCGGGCGCGGGCTGGCTGAGCGCCGACTACCGGCTGCTGCCGGCCTCCACGCCGGAGCGGCAGCCGCGGGAGCTGCTCAAGCTCTCCGGCCGCACCCAGGAAATCCAGCGCCTGATCGGCCGCAGCCTGCGGGCCTGCCTCGACCTGGGGGCCCTGGGCGAGCGCACCCTGCTGGTGGACTGCGATGTGCTCCAGGCCGACGCCGGCACCCGCACGGCGGCGGTGACGGGCTCCTGGCTGGCCCTGGCGGCGGGCCTGCAACGGCTGCAGAGCCGGGGGGTGCTCGCTGTCGCGCCGCTGCGGCGGCAGGTGGCGGCCGTGTCGGTGGGACTGGTGGGGGAGCGGGCCCTGCTCGACCTGGACTACAGCGAGGACAGCCGCGCCACGGTGGACCTGAACGTGGTGGCCGATGGGCGGGCCCAGCTGCTGGAGATCCAGGGCACGGCCGAAGGCGCCCCCTTCTCCCGGCGGCAGCTTCAGGAGCTGCTGGATCTGGCCGAACCGGGGATCGCCCAGCTGCAGCATGCCCAGCGCCAGGCCCTGGCCGAGCTCGGGGTGGGGATCGCTGACGAGGCCATGGCCGGGCTGGAGGCAGCCGGGTGGTGACCAATCCCACCAAGGCGGCGCCGCATGGTGTGATCTGCTACAGGGCAGGAGGACCGCGATTCGTAGCGTCGTGAACCATGACGCCCCACCCCATGGTCGGAGCCACGCGCGGGTTCAGCCGCTACGCGAGCCCCCCCGCCGGGGTGCCCCCCACCGGCACGGCCAGCGGCAGCGCGGCCGGCGGCACCCCGACCCTGCTGGAGGTGATCAGGAGCCTGGCTGGCAGCAGCGTCGAAACGATTGAACGCAGCAAGACCATCTTCTTCCCCGGTGATCCGGCCGAGCGCGTCTACCTGCTGCGGCGCGGGGCGGTGCGGCTGTCGCGGGTGTACGAGTCGGGCGAGGAGATCACCGTGGCCCTGCTGCGGGAAAACAGCCTGTTCGGCGTGCTGTCGCTGCTGACCGGCCAACGCTCCGATCGCTTCTATCACGCCATCGCCTTCACCCGGGTCGAGATGATCACGGCCCCGGCGACCTCGGTGCGGCGGGCGATCGAACAGGACGCCAGCGTGGGTCTGCTGCTGCTGCAGGGCCTCTCCTCCCGCATCCTGCAGACCGAGACGATGATCGAAACCCTCACCCACCGCGACATGAGCTCGCGGCTGGTGAGCTTCCTGCTGGTGTTGTGCCGCGATTTCGGTGTACCCAGCAACGAGGGGATCACCATCGATCTGCGCCTCTCCCACCAGGCCATCGCCGAAGCGATCGGGTCCACCCGGGTGACGATCACCCGGCTGCTCGGCGACCTCCGCAACGAGGGGCTGGTGCAGATCGACCGCAAAAAGATCACGGTCTTCGATCCGGTGGCGCTGGCCAAGCGGTTCAGCTGATCGGTGCCCCGGGGTCAGGACCCGGAGGCTCGGGGATACTGGGGAGCAGCTGGAGCTTGGTGTGTCGGGCTGGCTGCTGATCCTGGCGCTGCTGGTCCTCGGCGGCGTTCTCGCCACCCTCGGCGACCGGCTCGGCAGCCGGGTCGGCAAGGCACGCCTGAGTCTTTTCAATCTCCGCCCCCGCGACACGGCGGTGGTGATCACCGCCCTCACCGGCGCCCTGATCAGCGCCATCTCCCTGGGCCTGATGCTGCTGGTGAGCGAGCGGCTGCGGGTGGGGCTGTTCGAGCTGGATCAGATCCAGGCCCGGCTGCGGGACAGCCGCAGCGCCCTCGCCCAGAGCCAGGCCTCCCTGAAGCAGAGCCAGGCGGCGCTGGTGGACAACCGGCGCGAGCTGACCCGCAGCCGCCTGGACGTGCAGGAGGCGGAGAAGGGCCGCAGCCTGGCCCTGCGCAGCCGCCAGGAGGCCGTCAACCAACGGGAGTCGGTGCAGCGGGAGCTGGCCGTGGCCCGGACCCGGGTCAGCAGCCTGCGCCAGGAGCTTCAGCCCCTGCAGCAGCAGCGGTTGCGGCTGGAGGCGGAGCGTGAGCGCCTGAGCCGGGAGGTGAAGGGCCGCGATGCCGAGATCCGCCGCAACGAGGTGGAGCTCGCTCGGGTGCGGCAACGGATCGCCGCCGGTGCCCAGGAGCTGAAGCAGCTTGAAACCAATGTGATCGCCCTGCGGCGGGGCGATGTGGTGATCGCCAGCGGCCAGCCCCTGGCGACGGTTCGGGTCAAGATGCAACGCTCAGCCCAGGCCAAGGAGGTGATCGACGGGCTGCTGCAGCAGGCCAACCAGGTGGCGTTCCAGCTGCTGCTGCCCGGCCAGCCGGCCAATCGCCAGATCCTGCTGGTGCCCCGCAGCGATGTCGAGCGGCTGACGACGATGCTCCAGCCCGGCAAGACCTGGGTGGTGACGATCCGCTCGGCGGCCAATGTGCTGCGGGGCGAGGGGCGGGTGGTGGCCTTCCCGGACCTGCGGCCCAATCGGCCGGTGGTGCGTCAGGGGGAGGTGCTGGCCCGCACCGCCCTGGATGCGGAGGAGCGCAGCAGCGAGGAGATCCGCAGCCGGCTGAATCTGCTCCTGGCCGCCGCCTTCGCCCGGGCGCAGCGCCAGGGGACGCTGGTGGAGGGTCTGCAGGTGGACGGGACCAGCTTCAACGCCCTCAGCCGCGCCCTCGCGGAACGGCCGCCGGGCCAGGCGGTGAATCTGGAGGCCGTGGCGATGGCCAATGCCGACACCCCCGATCCGATCATGGTGGAACTGCGCAGCAGCGCCAGCGGCGAGGGCCGCAGGGGGCGCCGCTGACGCCGCCGCCCGCCGCCGATCAGCCCCCGCGCGCTGCCGCCATCGGCGCCAGCGGAGCCGGTCCAGCCGATGGCGATGGCCCGGGCCCTGGGGCCGCCGGTGCGGTGGCGGGGCTGGACCCCGGGCGCAGCAAGTGCGGCCTGGTGCGAACCGATCCGCAGCGGCGGCAGATCCTGGAGGCGCTGGTGCTGACGCCCCCCGATGCCCTGGAAACGCTGCGCCGCTGGCAGCGGCAGGGGCTGGCGCTGGTGGTGCTCGGTGACGGCACGGGCCATCGAACCTGGCAGCGGCAGCTGGGATCCTGGCTGCCGGTGGCGCTGGTGGCGGAACGGGGCACCACCCTGGAGGCGCGGGAGCGCTACTGGCGGATCGAACCGGCCCGGGGCTGGCGGCGGCTGCTGCCGCACGGTCTGCGCCAGCCCCCACGCGACTGGGACGATGTGGTCGCCCAGATCCTGGTGGAGCGCTGGCTGGGCCAGGCCCTGCCGCGGCAGCTGGCGGGGCCGGGAAGCGCCACCCTCAGAAGCGGGCCCGCACCGTGAAGGCATAGTCGCCGCCGGCCTCGAGCTGGTAGTCGGCCTTGAGGAGGAAGCGCAGCAGGGCATCCTGGATCAGGGCACGCCCGAGGGAGGGCTCGACCAGCAACTCACCGCGGTCGAAGAACCAGCGGAAGGTCCACTGGAAGCCGCCGGCGCTCACCTCCCCTTCGAGCAGGCAGGGGCTGAAGCTCTGATGGAGCACCCGCAGCCTGGCGGTGGTGGTGGGCAACCGACTCATGGGGTCCCGGCTGGCGCGGCGGCCCGGAACCCGTTGAGGCGATTGCCGGCCCGCTCGATCCCCTGGCGGCGGATCAGGGCGATCCCAGCGACCACCTCATCGAGCACCTCATCGAGCACGGGCCGCTCGGCGGGGCTGAACCGGCCCAGCACATGGCCCACGGTGCGCTCGCGGCGCTCCACGGGATCGGCGGCGGGGGCGCCGATGCCGATGCGCAACCGGGCGAAGTCCTGGCGGCCGAGGTGTTGGATCGTGCTGCGCAGGCCATTGTGGCCACCGGCACTGCCCTCGGCCCGCAGTCTCAGCCGCCCCAGGGGCAGATCCATGTCATCGACGATCACCAGCAGCTGGGAGACATCCAGGCGGTACCAGTCGAGGGCGGCCCGGATGGCGCGACCGCTGTCATTCATGAAGGTCTGGGGCATCAACAGCCGCAGCCGGGAGGGGCCACTGCCGACCTCCGAGAGCAAACCATGGAGGCGACTTTGGTTGTGGAAAGAAGCAGCCTCAGCGGCGGCAAGGCGCTCCAGCACCATGAAGCCGACGTTGTGGCGGGTGTCGGCATAGCGATCACCGGGATTGCCGAGACCGACGAGAAGCTGGAGATCCAAAAGGCCCCGGCCCCTCAGCCGTGCGGGTGTTCGGCGCTGAGCCCATCAGCCGACTCGCCGGAAACGCTCAGAGCGGCGGGGTTGGTGGTCACCACAGCAGAGGCCGGAGCCAGGGACTCCTGGGCGGGGAGAGCCTGAGCGGCCACCACCTCGGGGCCCTCCTCGGGGGTGATGGCAGTGCGGAATTCCTTCTCGAACTCCTGGGACGCCGATTGGAACCCCCGCAGGGTCCGGCCCAGGGTCTTGCCGAGTTCGGGCAGACGCTTGGGGCCGAAGACCAAAAGGCCGATGGCGGCGATCACCGCCATCTCCGGGAGGCCGATGCCGAAGATGTTCATGGAAAGAATCCGGCGACGGCGCGGCGCTCAGCCGACGCCGTTCCAGTTGACGTTGATGCCTTCGAGCAGCAGCGACTTGTTGTAGAGCTGCAGGATCACCAGCAGGAAGACCAGAAACAGGAGCATGAACACACCCATCACCGGGGTGGTGCCCCAGCCGGGGACGACCTTGCCGTACTCGGAATTCAGGGGGCGAAGGATGTCTCCCAGGCGGGTGCGTTGGGCCATGGCGGCTCGGTCCTCTCAGACGGCAGATCGCTCTGGCTACTCTAAGGGGGTCGGCGGCGGCTCCGGGAGCCCTGTCGAAAGATGTGACGAAGGCCGGTCCGCCCGTCGGATCGGTCACCATTCCCCACGCCAGGCCGGCTCTCCATGGAACCCAGCACCACATCCCCCGCCCTTTCCGTGGCCATCGCGGTGCTCGCCGTTCTGCTCGGCCTCACCGGCTTCGGCATCTACACCGCCTTCGGTCCGCCCTCCCGCAAGCTGACCGACCCCTTCGACGATCACGAAGACTGAAGCCCCTCAGGGCCCGGGCTCAGCCCCAGCCCTGAGGCGCCAGAACCCCAGCTGCCAAGGTCCCAGCCGGGCATCGACCGGGTCGGCCTGATCCACGCCAGAGGCCGTCGTCAAGGCCCCGGGCGGCACCACGGCCCCAGGAAGCGCCCGCCCCAGGCCGTCGAGCCGCTCCACCAGGCTCCAGCCGCGGCCCGGATCAACCGTGCGCCGGCAGGGTCCTTCGTTCTGCACCGCCAGCAACCGATCGCCGCTGCCATCGGCCGCCTCCCGCAGGCTCACCAGGGCCAGGTCGTCGGCCAGGGGGCCGACCATCCCCCAGGCCGGCCCCTGGCCAGGGGCCGCCACCGGATGGCACCAGAGGGGCTCCCGGAAGCGCCGGGCCTGGGCCGGCACCGCCGCCTGCCGCCAGCCATCGGGGCAGGGCAGCAGCGCCAGGCGGCAGCGCTGCCAGCCGTTGTCCGCCCCCGGATCGGGCCAGGTGGGGCCCCGGAGCAGCGACACCCCCAGCCGTTCGGGGCTGGCATCAACCCCCTGGGGACCATCGAGGAGCACGGCCATGCCGCCGCCGGCGGCCCCCTCCCCCACCGACGCCAGCCAGGCGAGGGCGGGAACCTCCCAGCGGGCGGCCTCCCGGGCGGTGCGCGGGGCGGCCGGTCGCTCCAGCACCCCGGCGGGGGTGTCGGCGGCCCAGCGAACCGCCGGCCGGGCCAGGGGCAACTCGAAACGCAGCAGCTCATGGCGCTGCCGCCAGTCGACGCTGACCACCAGCTCCAGCCAGGGGCTTCCCGCCAGCAGCCGCACATCAAGGCGAAGGGCGCTGCTGCCGCAACGCCCCTGCCAGCAGGCCTGGGCCGCCAGGGGCCCCCGTTCCAGCCACCGGGGCGGACCGCTCCAGGTGAGCGGCAGGGGGTTCTGCCGGTAATCGGGGGCGATGTCCCAGGCATCCCAGAACTCGCCGCGGTCGGCGAAACGGCGCCAGGCCAGGGGCGCAGCCAGCTGGGGACGGCCCCGCTGATCGAACAGCTGCTCGAGGCCCTCGGGGCCGACGATCGCGGTGAGCAGTCCATTGGCCAGCCGCCAGCGGTCCTCCCCCAGATCCGGCGCCGGCTCAAGCCGCACCGGAGCGTCGATCGGGGGCGCCAGCGACGGCGAGCCCCCGGCCGGCACCGCCGCCGCCGCGGGCCCAGCCGGGGCGCCAGGGGCTGGCGGAACGACAGCGGCGACGCCCTGGCGACGGAGTTCGAGGCCCGCGGCCCCAGCGATCGGGGGCAGCTGCAGCCAGGCAGCGCCGCCATGGGCCCCCTGCTGGGGCAGCGGCAGCTCGGCGCCGGCCGGGCCCACCAGCGTCCAGCGACCAGGGGGAAGCCGCAGGGTGCGGGCCTGGGGCGCCAGGGGCTGCAGCTGCACCACCCGCCAGCACTCGCGGCCATCGGCAAGGCGGGAGGCGCCGGCGGGGCGAGCGGCCAGGGCCTGGTCCCGCTGGCGGCGGGCGCGGCGGCGGGCGGCGCGCCATTCGGGCTCGGCCTGGGCGAACACCTCAGGGATCGAGGTGCCGGGGAGGATGTCGTGGAACTGCTGAAACAGCAGCGGCCTCCAGTCGGGGGGATCGCCGGCGACCGCGGGGTCGCGGCAGGCCGGCGGGTCGAACGGCGCGGCGGGAGCGGCGGCGGCTGACGACCCGGCAGCTGGAGCTCCAGCCACCAGGGCCCTGGCCAGCTCAGCCTCCCGCAGCAAGCGCTCAAGGGTGCGGTTGTGCCGTTTCTGATCGGGGCGGCTGGTGGCACAGCCCCGGTGCAGCTCCAGGTACAGCTCATCGCGCCAGATCGGCAGCCGCGGCCGCAGGGGTTCCAGGTCGGCCAGGAACTGGCGCACCGTGCCGTGGCGCTGGGGGGCAACGGCCGGCTGGCCCTGCCAGAGGGCCAGCTGCTCGAGCATCTCGGCGGTGGGCCCGCCGCCGTGATCCCCCACCCCCGGCAGCCAGAGCACGTCGTCGCAGCCGCTGGCGGCACGCCAGGCGAGGCGATGGCGCTCGATCGCCACGGGGTCGCCGTCGCTGCCGATCGGGGCCGTCATCACGGCGATCACCTCGGCACCACAGCGGCTGCGCCAGCGGAACAACCGGTGCGGGAAGGGATTGGTGGCATTCCAGGCGAGCTTGTGGGTGCAGAACCAGCTGACCCCGGTGGCGGCGGCCACGGCCGGCAGGCCGGCGCTGAAGCCGAAGCTGTCCGGCAGCCAGGCCAGGTTGTGCTCCCAGGTGGGGAAGGTGCGGCGGCAGTAGTGCTGCCCCTCCTGAAACTGACGCAGCAGTGAGGCGGTTCCGATCAGCACGGCGTCGGTCTCGACCCAGGGGCCACAGAGGGGTTCCCAACGACCGGCGGCAGCGGCGGCGGCGATGCGGGCGAACAGGGCCGGGCGCTGCTGCTCGAGCCAGGCGTAAAGGGCGGGGCTGGAGTGGCCGAAGTGCAGATCGGCGAAGCGCTCCTGCAGGGCCAGCACGGAGCGGAAGGTGCGCTCGGCCGCCCGCCAGGTGTCGGCGACCGGCCAGAGCCAGGCCAGATCGAGATGGGCATGGCCCACCACCTGCACCCGCCCGGCGCCAGGTCCGGCCTGGCTGCCGCCCTGCCCGCCCTGCCCGCCCCGCAGCTGCTCCAGCTCCGCCAGCACCGGCGCCAGCAGGCCGAGGGGGTCGGCCGGATCGCGGGGCTCCAGCTCGACGCGGCTGAGGATCAGGGCGCCATCGTCGTGCAGGGGACTGCGCAGCTCCAGCTCCAGCGCCAGCGGCTCCCCCTGCCACCAGCGCATCGGCAGCTCCCAACGGCAGGCGGTGTCGAAAAGATCGCCGCGGTGCACGCTCTGGCCATCGACCCGCAGCTCCGCGGCATCGGCCCACCAGCGCAGCACCAGCCGGGCCCTGGCCAGCTCCGGCGAGAGGTGCCGCCAGTCATCGGGGAGGCTGAGCCGCAGCGTCAGGGTGCGGCGGAGGCCGCCGCGGGGCCAGATCAGCAGGCCACGGGCGTGCCAGTCGGGGCGATGGCGCCGGCCCCAGGGGTCAGCGAGGGCTGTGATCGGAACGCCATCGGGGCCAGGGCAGCGCCACAGCCCCAGCAGCTCCAGGGGAGGGCGGCCGGCGGAACGTGACTGAAACATTTCAATCCGGGGCTCCGACCCCTGCAACCGACCCTCGGGCATTTGGATAGCCTCACAAGCCCCATAGGATGATGGGGCCGCGGCAGGAAGAGTCCGCAGCCGTTCACGGCCTGACATTCAGGCCTGCGACCCGGGCCCGTCGCTCGCTGACACCAGCCCTGCTGCTCTCCCCTGTCACCCGCACGATCAACCGCCGGACAGCCATGCTCGCCCTCAAGATCTCGGTCTATTCCGTTGTCTTCTTCTTCATCGGGATCTTCGTGTTCGGCTTCCTGGCCAGCGACCCGAGCCGCACCCCCAGCCGCAAGGACCTGGAAGACTGAGTCCCTGCCGACCTCCGATCGCCTGGCGCTGTCGGCCGCGCCGAGCGGGCTGAGCGGGATCGCTGGCCCCGGGCCATGCGGTCCCTGAACCGCTGAGCCTGCGCGGCCCTCCGGTCTTCAGGGCTGTCTCCAGGGAATTCACGCCCCCCCGATCGTGCGAGGCCTCGATCGGGGGGGTTGTTGCTGGGCAGCGGAGTGCCCCTGGGGCCTCAGCCCTCGGCGGCTGCAGCGCAGCGGTCGCCAGGCCCCGGACCCGAGGCCGGCACCGCCATGGCAGGATCACGCCCTCTTTGCCACTGCAGGCCGATCGTGGTGTTCCAGCGATGGCCTGCCGCCCATCAGCCGCGGATCCGCCGCGGCAGTCCGACCCATCGTCTGATCCGCGGGGCCGGGGTCCTGCCCCTGGTGCTCAGCCTGGGAACGGCAGGTCTGGCGGCCCCCACACCGCCGCCCTCGGCCGCGGCCGCCGCTGGCGGTCGCGGCGCCACGACAGCGCAGCCGCCAACACCCGGCGCCGCGGCCCCCAGCCGCACCGGAGCTGCGGCGCTGGCGTCTGTGCCGGTGGAGCTGGAGCTGTCGGCCGACAGCCAGATCTACGACCGCCAGCTCAATCGCTTCGTGGCCACCGGTCGGGTGTCGGCCCAGATCGCCGGCGGCCGCATCCTGGCCGACCGGCTGGAATTCGATCCCGGCAGCCGGGTGCTGGCCGCCTCTGGGCGGGTGCGCTTTCAACGGGGCCAGCAGTACCTGCAGGCCAGCCGCCTGCGGTTCAGCCTGCCGGAGGGATGGGGGGAGATGGAGGACGTCTACGGCGTGCTCGACCTCGATGGCGCCGCCAGCGACCTGAACCTCAGCAGCGCGCCCTCCGCCCCGCTGCCGCCAGCCGAACCGATCAGCTGCCCTCCGAATCTGCCGCCCCTGCCCGACTGGCATCCCTCCCCCTGGGCGGCGACGCTGTGGGGCGGCCAGATGTTCACGGCCAATTTCGGTGACACCTTTCTGTTCAAGGGCAAGTTCAGGCCGGAGTACCTGGGGGGCTTGGGCCTGCAGCGGCGGCTGATCGATGGCGGGCCGTTCGCGCTCGAATTCGACGGCAACCTGCTCAACCATCGCTCGCGCTCGATGGCGGGCGGCGGCTTCAACCAGAACGAGCCCTTCGCCGATACCCCTGGCCAGACCTTCGGCGAGGGCACGGCCGGGCTGGGGGTGCGCTTCTGGTTGCGGCCCTGGCTGAGTGTCTACGCGGTGGAGGGGGTGAGCCTGCTGACGGAAGCGAGCAACTACGAAAAGACCTTCCGCGAGAACTACAGCACCTTCCTCAATTACCTCGCCTTTGAGGTTGAGGCCCTGGTCAGCCCCCAGCTCTCGGCGATCGGCCGCATCCATCACCGCTCCGGCGCCTACGGCACCTACAGCGGTGTGAGCGAGGGCAGCAACGGCTACCTGTTGGGCCTGCGCTACCGCTTCGGCAGCTCCGCGCCGCCGACGCTGCCGGTGAGCTTGCCACCGGCCCAGGGCTGCCCCGGGGCGCCAGCGCCGGAGAGCCGCGAGCCCGACAGCCTCGCCAGCCAGCTGAATCGGGTCACCCTCGGCGCTCCCCCCGGTGATCCGGCCCGGCCGGCGGCCGCCGCCGCCGCCGCCCCGGCCCGGCGCCGCACCGACGACATCTGGAAGCGGGCCCGGGCCCAGGAGCAGGCGCGGAACGCCGCGATCGCGACGCTCGACCAGCGGGTGCGGGATGTGCAGTTCCAGCAGAGCCTGAGGGCTGAACGTCGCTATGGCTTCCCCTCAACGCTGACCACCCCGGATGACATCAACGACTACGGCGGCATCAAGCCCAGCCAGCTCAACAGCCTGACCACCGCCAGCAACAGCCAGCTGGTGCAGGGGACGATCAGCCGCTGGCGGATCCAGAGCGGCCGGCTGCGCTTCAGTGGCGACACCCTCAAGGCCGATCGCATGGCCTTCAGCAACGACCCATTCACGCCGGCCCAGACCTGGATGGATTCGGAAAATGTGGTCGCCACTCTGCTGCCGAACGGCGACACCCAGATCCGCGCTGGCCGCAACCAGCTGATCGTGGAGGACAGCCTGGCGGTGCCGGTGACACGGAGCACAAGGATCAAGAAAGAGGAAAAAGTCGACAATCGTTGGGTCTTGGGAATCGACAAAGAAGACCGCGATGGCTACTACGGCGGCTACAACATCATCACCCAGATCGGCGAGAAAGGGGTGCTCACCTTGCAACCCCAGTTTCTGATTCAGCGGGCCATCGATGACAGCACCGAAAGCTATCCCCTGCCGGGCCAGTCAGTCAACGCGCCCCCGCAGCGCCAGCCCGCTGCGACCTCCGATCTGTTCGGCCTGCTCGCCACCCTGCGCGGCGAGGTCGCAGGCTTCGCGTCCGATGCCACGGTCGATGTCTCCACCTTCAACCCCGACAACATGGCCAATGGCACGCGCAGCTGGGCTGAGTTCAAGCGCAACCTCTCGCTGCCAGTGGTCGGCGAGAGCACCTGGCGCCTGCTCGGCGCCTACCGCTACCGCACCTGGAACGGCACGCTCGGCGAACAGGACATCTACTCGGCCTATGGCACATCGCTTGAGGGCAAGGGCGATCTGCCTCCCCGGGGCAAGCTGACCGGCAATTATCTATGGCGAACCGGTGTCGGCAATTTCCGCAGCAACGACTTCACCAGCAACACCCTGGCCGACTTCTGGCGGTTCAGCGGCATCGGTTCAGTGAACCTCAACTATCCTCTCTGGCGCGGCCAGGCGGCGCCCGCCACCGTCATGGCAGGCCTGGCCAACAGCGCCGTGCCGATCCAACCGGGACTGCGGCTGCAGGCCAACGTACTGGGGACCTTCGCCTACTACGGCAGCGGCAACCAGCAGAACACGCTCAGCCTGAGCGGCGGGCCAACCCTGACCCTCGGCCATTTCATCAAGCCCTACTTCGACTACACCGAGCTCACCATCACCGGTGGCGGCACCCTGCGCCAGGGCGTCAGCCCCTTCAGTTTCGACCGGGCCGTGGACCTGGGCACCCTGGGCATCGGCCTGACCCAGCAAATCGCCGGTCCGTTGGTGTTCAGCGGCGGTGTGGGCTACAACGTTGATCCCAATTCACCGGACTTCGGAAAGGTGACCAACTCCTATCTCGAACTTCGCTGGCAGCGGCGCGCCTATGAAATCGGCTTCTTCTACAGCCCTTACGACGGTCTCGGCGGAGTGCGACTGAAGCTTAACGACTTCAACTTCAACGGCCCCGGGCTGCCCTTCGTGCCCTACCAGGACCCCACCCTCTCGCCCCAGCAGGAGAGCCTGCGGCGCCCGTTCTGAGCGCGGCCCTCCGCGGTCGAGGCCCGTCTCAGCTCTCAGCCGCCGAAGCCAGCCAGGTAGGGGAGGCGGGCGGCGGTGGCGCGCAGGGCGGCGTCGTGGGCGAGAAGCTGGCCGGTGCCATCCCACTGGCCGCTGACCAGCATCCGCTGGGGGCCCTCGGCCAGGCTGAGCGGGATCGAGCGGGGATCACCCTGGCCAGCGGCTGGGGTGATGGTGAGGCGCAGGGCCTCCACATCGAGGTCGAGGAGTGCTTCGGGCAAGGCAGCCAGCGCCGCCTGCAGGGCGACCAGATCGGCGGCCGGGGCGATCAGGCAGGGGATGCCGAGGGCCAGGCAGTTGCCGAAGAAGATCTCGGCGAAGCTCTCGCCGATCAGGGCCCGGATGCCCCAGCGCATCAGGGCCTGGGGGGCATGCTCACGGCTGGAACCGCAGCCGAAGTTGCCGTTCACCACCAGGATCGTGGCGCCCTGGTGTTCAGGGCGATCGAAGGGATGGGCACCGGGCTGCTCCAGGCGGTCATCGGCGAAGGCGCCCTGGGCGAGGCCATCGAAGCTGACGCACTTGAGGAAACGGGCCGGGATGATCCGGTCGGTGTCGATGTCGTTGCCGACCACTGCCACGCCGCGGCCCTGGATGCGGCGCACCGGACCGCTCGGGAAGGGGGCAGGCACCGGGACGGACTGGGACATGGCAGGGGCGCTGGCGGCGGTGACCAAAGGGGCAGCGGGAGGGGCGGCGGGAGTCACGGACGAGGGGGCGGCGGGCATCGAATGGGAGTGGTGGCGAGGCCAAGGGGCAGCGGTGCTGCCGCTGGCCTGGCTCTGGCGGGGGTGGCGGCGAACCCGCGGCTCAGAGGCGGGGGGGGGGGCC
>JBMSXZ010000021.1:0-25777 GCA_049426205.1 Cyanobium sp. | reverse complement strand
TCGATCGCAGGCCAGTAGAGGCCGGCGGCCAGGCCCAGCAGCAGCTGACCGGTGGCAAAGGCCGGGAAGGTGTGGGCGACCAGCAGCACCCCATCCCCCGCCATCGCGATGGCAGCGGCCAGCAGCAAGGGGACCGTGCAAGGAAAAGCGCGGTCGAGCAGCCCGCCGCAGAGGAGCCGCCCGGCCGCCCCGCTGAGGGCCGCCAGGGCCAGCCCACCGGTCACCTCAACCGGGGAGAGGGCGGCCTGCTCAAACACGAGCGGGGTGAGGTACAGCACACCCCCAACCCCCACCGCCGCGATCAGGCGCAACAGAGCCAGTTCCCGCAGCGGCACGGGAAACTGGAACCACCAGGATCTCCAGCCGGATGGGCGTGTCGCCTCCACCCCAACGCCTCCCTTGCCGCCGTCCCCCACGCCGTCTCCGTGCCCATGCCGTGCTCGCCAGTCTGCTGATCGGCAGCAGCACCCCGCTGCTGGGGCTGGCGCCCGTGGCCGCCGCGGAGGTCGTGGAGATGCGCCTGGATGACCTCGGGATCCCGATCCACATCGATCAGCTGGAGGCCTGGCAGCGCCATGCCGGTCCCAGCAGCTCCATCGACAACGACCTCACCCCCTGGTTGGGCCTCCTTGACGGTGCCTCTCGCCGCGACCTGCGTCGCATGCTCGGGGCCCCGCTGCTCAGGGAACGCAGTTTCGGCAGGCAGTTGCTCGACACCTGGGCGGGCGGCCAGCTGATGGGAGAGCTCGGCAACCTGCTGACCACCCCCGATGGCCGCAGCACGACGCCCCTGTTGCTGAAGACCCTGCGAAAGCTTCTGGAGACACGGCCGGAGGTGTCGCTGCTGGATGTGCTCCAGGCCATGCCAACGCCGCAGCTGAGCCTTCAGCTCGATGATCTGCTCGGCCTGGCCGAGCGCTGGCGCAACCAGCTGATCCGCCAGCAGCGTGCCTTCGTGGCGCTGCAGGCCCTGCCCCTGCCTCGCCGCACCCTGCAACCGGTCACTGGCACCGAGTCCGGGATCCAGCCACGGCGGCTGGCGCTGCCGGTGGAGGGCCGGGCCGAGGCCTTGCCGCTGCGCATCTGGTCGCCTGCCCAGGGCAGCGATGACGGTGGTCGCCGGCCCTGGGTGCTGATGATGCCGGGACTGGGGGGCAATGCCCAGCAGCTTGGTTGGCTGGCATCGGCCCTGGCCGGCCGCGGCTGGCCGGTGGTGGTGCTGGAGCATCCCGGCAGCGACACCCAGGCGGTGCGCGAGGCCGGGGCGGGGCAGCGCCGGCCGCCGGGGGCGGAGAGCCTTGCCCGCCGCCTGGCCGATGTGGAGGCCGTGATACTGGCGCAGCAGCAGGGGCGCCTGCCGGTGCAAGGCGCGGGCCTGGTGTTGGCCGGCCACTCCCTCGGCGGCGTGACAGCCCTGCTGGCGGCGGGAGTGCAACCGGCGAATGGCTTGGACTCCCGCTGCCGCGAGGCCATGCAGCGCCTGCCGATCAGCAACCCCTCGCGGCTGCTGCAATGCGAGCTGACGGATCGAGCCCTGCCTCGCACGCCCCAGCCGCCGCCGGATCTGCGGGCGGTGGTGCTGTTCAACCCCTTCGGCAGCCTCCTCTGGCCGGACAACAGTCTCTCGACCCTGGCGGTGCCCGTGCTGATGGTGGGGGGGAGCCTGGATCTGGTCACCCCGGCCCTGGATGAGCAGCTGGCCCTCTTCCTGCCGGCCCGGGATCCGCGCAGCAGGCTGTTGGTGGTGGATGGCGGCAGCCATTTCTCCCCGGTGCGGATCGGCGACCGCAACGACGTGCTGTTGCACCTGGGCAAGGAGTTTGTGGGGGTGGACCCCCTGCGGGTGCAGCGCGTGCTGCTGGACTTCACCATCGACTTTCTCAGCACTGTCCCCCCCCTCCAGGGGGCAGGCCCCCTGGAGGCCCAGCGGCGCCGACAGGAGGGGGTGACGGCCTACCTTCTCGATCCGCCGATGGCCCGTCGCTGGCGGGCGGGGCTGTGAAGCGGGGAGCGCCGCAACCAGCTGCGCTCAGAAGCGGATGCGGGGATCGAGCAGCGCCACCAGCAGATCGACCACCACGGTGACGAGCACCACCAGGGCGGCCACCACCACCACGATCCCCTGGACCAGCGGGTAATCACGCTGGGCGATCGCCTCCTGGAGCCGGGAGGCGATGCCCGGCCAGGAATAGGTCACCTCAATCAGCAGGGCGCCACCGATCAGGGAGGCGACGGTGATCCCGGTGATCGTGAGGACCGGCAACAGGGCATTGGGCAAGGCGTGGCGCAGGATCACCCGGCGTTCACTGAGGCCCCGGCTGCGGGCAGCCTCCACGTAATCGGAATCCAGGGCGCGACGCAGGTTGAGGCGCAGGGCATTGGTGAAGATGCCGCTGAGCAGCAGAGCGAGGGTGGAGGCCGGCAGCACCAGATGACGCAGCGTCCCGAGCAGCTGGCGGCCGTTGCCGGCCAGCAGGCTGTCGAGCAGGTAAAAGCCCGTGCCCTCCGGCGGCAGCACGGTGGCGGGGAGCCTGCCGCCCACCGGCAGCCAGCCAAGCCAGACGGCAAACACCAGCTGGACCACCATCGCCGCCCAGAACGGCGGCAGGGCATAGGTGCCGATCCCGAACAGGCGACCGGCCAGATCCACCCTCCCCTCGGGCCGGGCGATGCCACTGAAGCCCACCGCCAGGCCCAGCAGCGCGGCGATCAGCAGCGCCACCAGCCCCAGCTCGAGGCTGGCGGGCAGGCTGTCGCGGATGATCGCCACCACCGGCTCCTTGCTGTTCTGGGAGATCCCGAGGTTTCCATGCAGCAGGTCGCCCAGGAAGTGGCCGTACTGAATCGGCAGGGGCTGGTCGAGCCCGAGCTGCTGGCGCAGGGCGGCGCGGGCGGCGGCGGGGGCCTTGGGGCCGAGGATGGCGTCGATCGGATCGCCCGGCGCCACCCGCAGCAGCAGGAACACCAGCGTGGCGATCAGCCAGAGCATCAGCGGCGCCAGGGCGAGGCGGGCGGCCAGGTAGCGGAGCAGATCGTTGCGGCGGCTCATCGGCGGAGCTCCATGGGGCGGGGCAGGACGGCCGCGGGGCTGCCCGGGAAGGAGCCGGGCGCGCTGGCGGCTACGGCAACGGAAGCCGGGGCGACGGAGGCGGCGGCCCGGCGGGAAGGGGGCGGCGGCGCGCCAGGCCGGCCCGGAGCCAGGGGCAGCCGCTGCAGGCGCTCCAGCTGGAGGCGGCCGGACCCATCAAAACGTGGCGGGCTGACGCCGGGACCACTCCACGCCTGCTCAGCCATCAACCAGACCGGCAGGTAGGGCACGGCGGCGGCGCTGCGGCGCTGGATGGCCCGCAGCAGGGTCTGCCGTTCGGGGCCGCTGATGCGACTGCTGCGTTGCAGCTCGGTCTCCAGGCCCGGGGCGCTCCAGAAGGAGCCGCTCAAGGCGCTGTTGCCCTCGGCGCAGCGGCCGTCTTCCACCTTGCTGCAACCGAGCAGAGGCACCAGAAAGTTCTCGGCGTCGGGGTAGTCGCCGATCCAGTCGTAGAAGAAAAGCGCCAGGGCCCCTTTGCCGAGCTGGTCGTAGGCGGTGGTGGATTCCATGCCGCTCACCTCCAGAACCAGGCAGTCGGCCAGATCGCGACGGACCTGGGCCTGCCAGGTGAGGGCCAGCAGGCGGTCGGAGGGGATGTCAGAACGGAAGGTGAGCGGCAGGCGCAGCGGTCGGCCCTGGCAATAGCCCGCCTGGCGGAACAGCCGGCGTGCGGTGGCGGGGTCGTAGGCGGGCCAGGCCTCCGGATCGGAGCCGCTCAGGCTGGGGGGCACCAGCTGGCGCAGGGGCGGCCGCATCCCCAGGCTGACCCGCTCGCTGATCGTGCGGCGATCGAGGCTGCGGGCCAGGGCCTGGCGGAGGGTGGGGTTGCTGAGGGGAGGCTGGTCGGTGAGCAGCGAGAAGAAGCCGATCGAGAGCGGTGGACCGCTGCCCTCATGGAGGCGACCGGCGGCAGCATCGCGATGCAGGGCCTGCTGGTGATCGATCTCCAGGCCGTTGGCCAGCAACACATCAACCTCGCCGCTGCGCAGGGCGCCGAACAGGGCGGTGGAATTGCTGAGGGTGACCAGGTCGATGCCTGCATTGGCCGGCCGTGGCCCCCAATAGGAAGGGAATGGGGTGAGCCGCTGCTGCTGACCGCTGAAGAAGCTGAGCCGGTAGGGACCTGTGCCGACGAAACGGCCGTTGAGGGGTTTGTCGCCGTACTGGCGGTAGGCGGTGGGGGAGACAGGGGTGAGGGCGATGGCCGAAAGCAGACGGCTGAGGGGGCTGAACGGGGCCTTGAGCTCCAGCTCGATCTCGTGGCTGCCGCTGGCGCGCACCGCCTTGACCCGATCGGCCAGCTGATAGCCGAGGGTGCCGATCGCCATGAAGCGGCGCAGCGAGAACACCATGGCCGCGGCATCGAAGCGGGTGCCGTCGTGGAAGAGCACGCCACGGCGCAGGGGAATGCGGGCCCGCAGACCATCGGCGCTGAGCTGAGGCGGCGCTGTGGCCAGCCGCGGCTCGAGGCTGCCATCGGCGGCGATCGCATAAAGAGGATCACCCAGGGCGCTGAGCACCTGCATCTGGCCAGAGCGAGAGGCCTGAACCGGATCGAGGGAATCGATGCGGCTCTTGCTGGCCACGATCAGGCTGCCGTCCGGACGCGGCGGAGCACAGGCGCTGAGGAGGCAGGCCAGGGTCAGCAGGGGGAACAGCAGGCGGGCCTGCTGGCGTAGCGCCGTCGCTGGCAAGGGCCGCGGCGGGGCTGCGGGCACGATCTGGCCGGTGGCGGGAGGCAAACCCGGATGCTCGAATCGGACCCATTCAAGGGGGCCGACGGGCGGAATTTTCAGCTGCGGGGGCTGGAGGGGGTGTGGGGTGGGGCGCCAGCGGGCCTGGAGCGCTGAAAGACCGAAGAACTTTGTTGTGAGTGAATCGCTACAAGGGGGGCGGAAAAGACATGGCATGGAGGCAGCAAATCGGTTTCAACGCTGAGCAGCACGCGACGAACTCTGGCGCAGATGCGGCATCGATGGCGCAGCTTGTGACATTCAGGAGCGCTGGTGATTAATGGCAGATAGGTTTTACTGATGCTTGCAAAGAGACACCCATTCCCCATGCCAACAAATCGCATTATGGTTCTGTTGCAGATTTCCGTGGAGCCCTTCTTGTTCTTGCGGCTGGAGGTATAGCTCCCCTGGATCTGCCCATTTTCACTGTCATCTACCCTCCTTTACCATGCTCAAAGCCACCTACATGCGCCGTGCCACCACGCTCTCCAAGGCCCTCCTCTCCGCCGGCCTGCTGGGCGCCACTGCCCTCTCCGCCCTCGGCGCTGGCTCGGCGCAGGCCGCTACAGGCTGTGGTGTAGAAATCTCTTGGGCTGCCTGGGTTGGCGGCCAAGCCCTCACCTGTGAAGACAAACAATTTACCTGGCTATCCACTACAACCTTAGGCGACCTCAACGCCCCTGGCACAGTGGTTAGCGCAGTGCAACCCAACCCGGGAGATTATTTATTCAATCTAGACAAGGAATTCACTAACACTGCTTTTGACTTTACCTATGAAGCATTGATTACCACCACCAATAGTGTATTCACCTCGGTTGACCTCGACACTAACGCAAACGATTTTGCCAATCCCCCTAGCGTGTTGACAGCCACGTATTCGTTTACGGGTGGCAATTCACCCATTATCCTTACGAGCACGAATGGAACGCCAGATTTGGCGCCGGTGGCCGGCGGGCCATCAGCAATCATAGTAAACAATAACTATGACGGAAATGGAGCAATTGACGCCGTGGAGAATAGCTTTCAGCAAAAACAAACCGTCCCCGGCCCCCTGCCCCTGCTCGGCGCCGGTGCCGCCTTCGGCTTCAGCCGCAAACTGCGCCGTCGACTGAAGGGCGTCTCCCTGGCCCGGGGCTGAACCGGTCCCAGCAGAACTGGGCCAGACAAACAACGCGTCGCAGCATGGCTGAATGCCGCAGCCAACGGCAAGCAACCCCGCCCCAGGGCGGGGTTTTCTCGTGCCATCCCCTTCAGGGCACCGGCCAATCGGCTGCTTGGTTGCGATCAGCAGCTGCCATGGACGGGATCGATGGCGGCCGACAGACCCGCCGCTTCCGAGGACAAAGGGAGGGGAAAGATAGGAGCATTCACAGGCTGCAAAGCGCAGCATTAGCAGTGAATAGCCGCTCCGAAACCAGGCCGTCAACGCATCGTCTTTCAGCAGATATCATCATTTTTTCCACCTAGGTTGCGAGGGTATACACGTCTGATCTCCCGTAATGTCAACCCTCAGAAAGTTGCGCAGATCGAGCGTCAAGCCGATGCGACTTCTACTTTTGATGTCGGCATTCGACCTCTTTTCAGCTGCAGGCCCGGCCTCTTCCGCAACAGGAGACACCTGCTGGTTTGGAGCCACTACAACGGGCTACTCCTTTCCAATCTGCGACGCAACCTTCAGCTTTGATCCAGTTCTGGACAAGACCCTGACCGTGAGCACCTACCCCACGGTGGGCAAAGGGACCGTTCAGTTCAGCCGGGATGAAGATCTGAACTTTATGGTTGATGTCGTCTTTCAGCCTTCGACTGGAAAGTCTCTTTTCGCGACAACAGCAGGCCTTTTCGAATACAACCTTGCCATCACAGGATCAGATCAGAATTTTGACACGGCAAGGCTCAGCGCCACAACCTCATCCCAAACGACATTCGTCAAGAAAACAATTCAAAGCGATACTCCAACCTTGGCCCTTGAATCCATCGGAGGAACACCGGATCAACGGGCCTTTACCAACCGCTCATTGACCTTCATTTCGGTGAGAGATACCTACAGCGTCAGCGATGGTTCCCTGAAGGGATTCCAGAATTCTTTCACCCAAGCTGACAGGACCATTCCCGAGGAGAGTGCTCCTGGGCCCCTGCCGCTGTTCGGTGCAGGGGCCGCCCTGGGGTTCAGCCGCCGGATCAGAGGCCGCATTCGCCACCAACGCCAAGCCATGGGTCGCCATCGCCATCGCTGAGGGTTGGCCGCCACGGCTGGGCACCGACAGCGGCCCACCGCGCCGTCATCGGTGCGGTGGGGCCGATGGGAGCGGCCGATTGAATCCAGGTGGAGGAGACGGATCGACGACAGCCCCCCAAGGGGGGCCGCTGCGCCAGCGGCCCCGCACCACGACAAGAGCGATGCTGCTGCACCGCAGGTGTGTCTCCGGAGCTGTGGGTCGATGCCACGGCAGCCCGTCTGCAGCGGGGTCCGCGAACCGGAGCCAGCCAGAGCGAGCGAGCGAGCGAGCTCCTGAATAGGTTTCTCAGCCGTCTCGACGGGTGGCGCTCAGGGGGCGGTGGGGGGCTGGACCGCGAACCTGATGCAGGGCAACCTCAAACACCGGCGAGCCGCGATGAACCAGGGGCCAGCGGCGCACCCAGCAGCGGTCTCCGGAGCGGTCGACCCCGATCACCTGAAACTGGGGCTCGCCTGGGGAGCTGAGCGGATCATGGGGGCGGCTTGCTGGGGGCTGGGACGCGAGGGCATCCGGCTTGAGCAGGATGCAATCGCCCTGATGAAGGTCCATGGCTGACTCGGGCCGGCAACACCGGCGGACAGGACGGAAATCGGAAGACATCGTGATCTTTTCTACCGGATCACCGTGCCGCTGTTCGCCATGAGCCCCTCGGAGCCTGATGGGGATCTCCGCACCATCGGACTCGCCCCAAGGAATGCGCGACGGCCCCCTTAAAGCGTGCGCAGGCAGGCAGCAATGGAGCGCACCTCCGCCAGGGAGGCGATCGCCGCGAGCGCCTGGCGGAACCTGGCCTCCTGGACCTCATGGGTGATCACCACAATTTCGGCCTCCCCTTCGTCATCGCCGAGGCGGGCCTCGAACTGCACGATCGACTGGATTGAGACCCCTGCCGCTCCGAAGCAGGTGCCGATCCGGCCGATCACCCCCGCCTCATCACGTGTCTGCAGGCGCACATAATTGCGATGGCTGGTCTGGGACCCATCCACCAGGCTGCAGCGACGCCAGCTGCTGGCGGCCAGCAGCGGATCGAGAGGAGCCCCGCTGGCCGCGCCACTGACCTGCCGGATGCCCGCAATGTTGAGGATGTCGGCCACAACCGCCGAGGCAGTGGGCCCTGCGCCCGCCCCGGGGCCGTAGAACATCACCCGCCCGACCGGATCAGCCTCCACCAGGATCGCGTTGTTGACCCCATGCACCCCGGCCAGGGGGTGATCCTTCGGCAGCAGGGTGGGATGGACCCGCACATCCAGCGGCAGGGGATCGCCCTCACCCTGCCGCTGGGCCACCGCCAGCAGCTTCACCACATACCCGAGCCGCGCCGCATAGGCCACATCGCGGGCCTGCAGGCGATCGATGCCCTCGGTGGCGATCGCCTCCCGAGCCACCGAGCCCCCGTAGGCCAGGCCGGTGAGGATCGCGATCTTGTCAGCCGCATCATGGCCCTCCACGTCGGCGGCGGGGTCGGCTTCGGCGTAGCCGAGCCGCTGGGCGTCGGCGAGAACGTCGCCGTAGGCGGCCCCCTCATCGGCCATGCGGCTGAGGATGTAGTTGGTGGTGCCGTTGATGATGCCGCTCACCCGCTGGATACGGTTCCCCCCCAGCGACTGTTTCAACGGCTCGATGATCGGGATGCCGCCACCCACCGCCGCCTCGATCAACACGTAGACCCCCTGCGCCGCCGCCGCCGCCGCAATCTCCTCCCCGTGGCGAGCGATGACCGCCTTGTTGGCCGTGACGACGGACTTGCCAGCGGCGATGGCCCGCAGGATCAAGCTGCGGGCAGGCTCCAGTCCGCCCATCACCTCGACCACGATCTCGACGGCCGGATCATCGACGACCTCAGCGGGATCACGGCAGAGGAGGGCAGGATCAACGGCCAGGGGCCGGGCCCGGGCTGGATCGCGCACCGCCACCCGCCGCAGCTGCAGCTCGGCCACGAGCGGATGGCGCCCCTGGGGCTCGATCAGGATCGCGGCCACGCCCGCCCCCACCGTTCCCAGACCGAGCAGGCCGACACCGATCGCCATGGCTTGGCTACCCCAAACCGCAGATCCTAGAAATCGATCGGCAGGGCCAACGACGGGGCCGAAGGCCCTCAGCCCGCTTCGGCCGCGGGGGCGAGGGCTGCAGCCTGGCCCTGCATGGTGCGCAGGATGTTGAGAAAACCATTGGCCCGCGACGGGGTGAGGCTCGCCTGCAGGCCGGTGGCGGCGATGAAGGCTGGATCGATCGCCTGGGCCTCGGCCGGGGTGAGCCCCTCCAGTCCCTCCATCAGCAGGGCCAGCAGACCCTTGGTGATCTGGGCGTCGGAATCGCCCTGCCAGTGCAACTTGCCCTGACGCAGCTCACCAACCACATAAACCTGCGAGACACAACCGCGCACCTTGAACGCCTCGCAACGCAACTCCGCCGGAAAAGGTTCAAGGCGTTTGGCCAGCCACAACACGTACTCGTAGCGGCGTTTGGGATCGGCGGCGCTGCCGAGGCGGGCGACGATCCGATCGAGGGCCGGGCTGCCGGTGCTGGCCATCCTGGATGGGTCGTTCAACGGCGGCGGCGGCGCTGGCTGACCACGGCCACAAGGCCCCCGAGCAGGCCCAGGGCCGTCAGCGGTGCGGCCGCGAGCAAGGTCGAGCGAACCAGCGAAGGGCGGTGCAGGGCCTGGGGAGTGGAACCGCTGAGCTCCGAAAGGGCAATCCAGTCGCGGTGGCCGGCTCCGGCATCCACCTGAATCTCGGCATCGGGTCCGGCGTTGGCGGGAAGCACAAACGCCAGACGGCCTTGGGCATCGGTGCGACCCAGCTCGATCGGCTCACGCCCGGTGGAGGCCAGCAGGCGGACGGTGGCGTTGCGGGCCGGCTCACCGCTGGAGAACGCGCTGTGGAGCTGATAAGTGCCGGTGGTGGTGTGGGGATGGGTGTGATCGGCGGCCCCGGCTGGGGCCAGCAGGTCGGTCTCGATCGCGTGGGCCCGGGCTGCCTGGGGACCCAGTGCCAGTGCGGCGACAAACAGAAGCGGAAGCGGAGAACGGCGCATGGCGGCAGCAGGGCGACGGACAACAGCAGCCTGGCTCAGCTGGCTTTCCAGCGATTGTCGCTGCTGCGGCCAGCCTGGACCATCCTGGCCACGGAGCTGACCATCATCGCCAGGGCATCGCAGCCCTGGCCGCGGGATTGGAGTTCGGCGGCGATCACCCGGTCGGCGGCGGTGGGCGTGGCGGGGAGCGGGCTCCTGTCGGTCGACTGGGCCAGGGCGCGCGACGATGGCCAGGGAGACGCGGTCAGGGTGTCCAAGGAAGGGCCAACGGTTCGCTGGGCCAGATCCTGGCAAATCCCGGCGCTGGGCGCTGATCCTGCTGCGATGCGTTACAAGGGCTCCAGTCCGTGGATGCCATCAGCATCCAGCCAGCCGGGAAAGGGCACATCCCAGGGGTCCCGGGGCAGGCCGCGGTGCAGGCAGGCGGCTGGAAGCACCGCCAGGGCAGGCACCGCGGCCCAGGCGGGATCGGCCCGCAGCCGGTCGTACCAGCCGCCGCCCTGGCCCAGCCGGATGCCGCTGACCGGATCGAAGGCGAGGGCGGGGGCCAGCAGCAGCCCCAGCGCCGACGGGGAAAGGGTGCCGCAGCCGGGCGGGGGGGCGGGGATGCCGCAACCATCCGGCACGAGGGGATCGCCTGGGCGCCAGGGGCGATAGACCATTCGCTCCGGATCCGGGCCAGCAGCCTCCACGGCGGGCAGAGCCAGCGGCAGGCCCGCTTCGGCCAGCGGACGCAGGTCGATCTCGCCGGGCAGAGGCCAGTAGAGGCCGATCAGCCCCCCCTCGGCCAGCCGCTGCGGCAGTTGCCGCTGGGCCGCCGCCACCAGCAGGGCGTGCTCGCCGGAGCCTGCGGCGCTGGCCCGGTGCCGGAGACGCCAGCGGCGGAAGTGACGCCGCAGGCTGGCCTTGTCGTCGGAATCAGCAGGCGGGTGCGCGTCCGGCTGCGCCTCAAAGGGTGGCTGGGTCATCGCTGCAACCAGCCGGTGAGGGCCACCGCCAGAGCATCAGCGGCGTCGTCGGGGCGGGGGGGGTGCTCGAGAGCCAGCTCGCGCATCACGGCGCTGAGCACCTCGTTCTTGTCGGCATGGCCGTTGCCGGCCAGGGTGAGCTTGATCTGCATCGGCGCGAACTCCAGCACCGGGATCCCGAAGCGGGCCAGGGTCATCAACACCACGCCACGGGCCTGGACCACGGCGATGGTGGTGCTGGAGCGGTAGAAGAAAAACTTCTCCACCGCCGCCTGATCGGGACGCCAGCGGCGAATCAGGGTGCGCAGATCGGCGGCGATCTCCACCATCCGCTCCCCCTCGCTGCGGCCTGGATCGGTGCGGATCATGCCGCAATCCAGCAGGCGCTGGCCTGGCAGCAACGGCTGGGGCCCACCGGGCCGAAACGGCTCCGGCGGCTGCACCGCGATCACGCCATAGCCCACGCGGGCCAGACCGGGGTCGATGCCGAGGATGATCATCGGCGCTGCGGCTGTGATGCGGATGGCAGCCCCAGTCTGGGTGGTGCATCGAGGGCGCTCCAGCCCACCGTGCCAGGGGCGGGTGCCGGGTCAACGGGTCTGCCGCTGGGGTGACCAGGCGGCAGGAGCAACAGACAGATTCAAGGGCGCCGGAGCGATCGCCGGAACCAGCAAGCCAGACGCCCCCCCCGGCCGCGGCTGGTCAGGGGGAAGGGGCACCCAGCCAGTTCCGGGCCGCCCAGCAGGGCGGGCGTCAGCTGAGGTGCAGAAAAGTAGTTGCCTCCATCGTTGGGATTGACAAGGGAATGGGGAAGGAACGAAAACCGTCCCGGGAGCAGGAAGAGCCCCGCTCCCCCAAAGCAGACGCAAGAAGGACGAGAAATATCTCTAGGGAAGCAGGATTCGGGGAGCTAGGGCAGCAGGATTCGGGGACACCATGCATGGCAACGGGGGTTGCCCAACACCTGAACAATCAGTAACAAAGGCCTTTTATTCTCAACCACAATTCCCAACCGCATGAAGATCTTGACCCCCTGATCCTGGTGTTAGCATTCCAGAGCTAAGCCGATTCAGACCAGCGTTTCAAGCCAGGGGTTCACTTGCTGCTCACCCTGGGCTGTGGCCAGGCTGGATTGGAGCAAAAGAATTGCACCACGATCCCCTGCCCTTGAGGCAGGGGAGATCAGTGGCTTGATTGCCTCTTCGGCGCTCTTCACCGCCAGCGCTTGAAGACCCTGGCTCAGGCCACCAGTGCCTCCCAGGCGGATGCGAGGGCAGCGGGAATGGGACGAGCGCGGTAGTCGCGGGGATCGCTCGGGCCATGGCGCAGCACGGCATTGACCACCACCGCCGGCCGTTGGCCGCGGTTGATGGCGCCATGGGGAACCCCCGGAGGAATGCGCACCCAGGTGGCGGCGTCTTCCCGCAGGCTGATGCATTGCAACCGACCCTCCTGCACCACGATCAGATCAAGACTGCCGCGCAGCACCATCAGTTGATCGGTCTGGTGGCGATGGCAATAGAGCTCGGCGGCAGTGGCGGGACCCACCTCGGCGATCATGGTTTCATCGCTGGGCCGGGGGGCGCCAAACACGGTGGCACCGGAGCGATGGGAGTCGCCAGGAATCAGGGCGACGCGGGGACGACGGACCACGGGGAACAGCAACAGGTTTATGAATTTTTGCGAATTCGCCTGGATCGACTTGGTCGTCACGGGAACCAAACGGGAGCTCCGTCAGCAGCCGCTGACCTGGCCGCCGCCACAGACGTTCTCCACGCACGCCCCCTGTGGATCGCGGCACGGGAAAGGCTGGTCAAAATCTCCGCAGCAGGGAACCGCTGCCGTGATAGGCACTGCCCCCTGAACGCAAGCCCCTCTCACCACAGGAGCGGCTGACAGGGGGATGGGCCTCAGCCCGCCAGCGCCAGTTCAAAGGCGCGGCGATCGGCCTCGCCTGTGGGCAACGGCCGCTCAAACACCTTGCAGAACACCTTCACCACCCGATCGCCGCTGTCGATCTGCTCGAGCGGATCCTTGCGCAGCCGGTGCCGCAGGCAGCAGGCCACCACCCGAGCCACATCGTCGTCGCTCACTTCGCTGCGCCCCTCAAAGGCCGCCAGGGCACGGGCGGCGCGGTTGGTCACAATGTCGCCGCGCAACCCATCGACATCCAGCTCGCCGCAGACGGCGGAAATGCGGATGCGCAGATCATCGTCGATCTCCACGGAGCCGAGGCGACGCTGTGCCTCGACCACGCGGGCCTGAAGGGCATCCTGGCCGGCCTGAACAGCGTCGTTGAAGCCATCGGGATCCTCATCGAAGCTGGTGCGCTGATCCACCACCTGCACCCGCAGCTCCGGATCGCGCACCGTGCGCACCTCCACACTCATGCCGAAGCGATCGAGCAGCTGGGGCCTGAGCTCCCCCTCCTCAGGGTTGCCGGAGCCGATCAACACGAAGCGGGCCGGGTGGCGCACGCTCACCCCCTCCCGCTCCACCGTGTTCCAGCCGGAGGCAGCTGAATCGAGCAGCACATCCACCAGGTGGTCGTCGAGGAGGTTCACCTCATCCACATACAGCAGGCCGCGGTTGGCCTTGGCCAACAGCCCCGGCTCAAAGGCCCGCACCCCCTCGCTGAGCGCTTTCTCGATGTCGATCGTGCCGCAGAGCCTGTCCTCGGTGGCTCCCAGAGGGAGATCCACCATCGGCACCTGGCGCTTCTCGGTGGCCAGGGCCTCACCGCGATCGAGCCGCTGGCGCACCTCGGCGCTCTGCAGATCGGGATCGGCGGGGGAGCTGTTATACGGGTCGCCCTCGACCACGTCGATCTCCGGCAGCAGGTCGGCCAGGGCACGGATCGTGGTGCTCTTGCCGGTACCGCGGTCGCCCATGATCATCACGCCGCCAATGCGGGGATCGATGACGTTGAGCAGCAGGGCCAGCTTCATCTCCTCCTGCCCCACGATGGCGGTGAAGGGGAAGACCCTGCGCTTCCTGGTCTGACTCACGGGGGGGCGACTGGCGGTGAGGGCGATTGTTTCACAGCCGCACTGCCCGCTTCGGTCGGCCGGGGTTGAGCCAGGGCCGGGGCTGCCGGTGGCTCCTGGCCGGGGGTGGGGTCCGCCCAGGGCAACAGGCTCAGCACCTGGGGCGGCGTGGCATCCGCCGGGTAGATCAAGCGCACCTGCAGCCGCCGCTCCTGCCCCGGCGCCAGGCTGACGCTGCCCAGGGCCGGCCCCTGCTGACCGGCCCGCTGCACCAGATGGAAGGCTTGCCGGCCCAGCGCCTGCCCATCGGGGCCATCCAGGCCCGCCACCTCGATGCTGCCGCGGAACACCACCGCCGGGGATGGGCTCTGGCGGAAGCGCAGACCGCCCAGGGGCTGATCGTGCTTGAGCGGCGATTCCAGCGCCAGCTGCAGCTTCAGCGGCGCGGTGGTGTCGTTGCGCAACGGCAGGCTGAGGTCGTAGGTCACCCCGTAATTGCCATGGGCGGCCCAGGCCGTGCCGGGGTAAAGGGCCCGCAATTCGGCCGTCTGAACCTGGGCGGTGCCGAGGCTGCCCTTGGCCAGCGAGGCGATCGGCCAGGAGATCGGCGCCCGGCTGGCCCGCAGCGGGCCGCCATCGGGCTCACTGATCCGCCCCCGCCAGGTGCTGCCCACCTGCACGCCGCTGACCCGCGAATAAATGATCGGGCCGGAGGCGCCGCGGGGGCTGGGGGCATGCTCCTTCGGGCTGAGATCGGCCGAGAGGATGCGCGTCCAGACGGCCGGATCGGGGGGCGCGCCATCGGGTCCGAAGGCGGCCAGCACCGCCAGGTCGATCGGGGCACTGCTGGCGAAGCGCAGCTGCAGGTTGCGCCCGTTGAGCAGGGGATCGAGCCCCCGGACCGGCAAAGGCAGCACCAGCAGCGGCGTCAGCTGAGCCGGCCTGAGGGTCCAGGCGCTGGGGAGCTCCGGGCTGCGGCCGCGCTCCAGCAGTTCTGTGGCGACGCGGCTGCCCGGCCCGGACCACACGGGTTGGGTGGACTGCTGGACCAGCAGAGGAGGCAGGGGCAGGAAGGGGGCGGCACTCTGACCCGCCGCCGTGGCCTGGGAGAGGGAGGTGGCCCCATGGCGCAGCCGCAGGGTCACCGGGGCCGCCGCCCGATGATCGCGGGGGGCCGCCACCACCGCCAGCCAGAGGGTGGAATCGAGGCTCTCCGGCCGCCCCGCGAAGACATGGTGGCTGAACAGCTCGAAGCTGCCGCTCAGCGGCTGATTGAGGTGGGCACCGGCCACCGCCAGGGGCTGGCCTGACCAGCCGCTGCGGGGATCGAAGCCTGAGAACAAAATGCCTTCGGCCCTGATCAGCTCAGGGTTGTTGTCATTGACCATCAGCACCTCGTCGAGGCCACCGGGGAGGGGCTCGACCTGCTGGCGGCGCAACACAGTGGCAGCCGCCTGGGCCGGTGGGGCCTTGGCAGGGGCGGGTGGGGCAGGTTGGGCGGGGGTCGGGGCCATGCTGGAGGGGGGAACAGGACCCGCCTGCAGCGGCCCGCAGCACCAGGGCAGGGCCAGGGCTCCCGCCAAAGCCGCGGCAAGGGAAGCGGTCCGGCTGCGCCGGAAGCCCCAGGGTGCCCACTGGCCGGGCCCCAATCCCGACCAATCGGTGAGAGGGGCGGTCATCGTTTCGGCACCGCGCCCACCAGTTGCCGTGAAACCACTGCAGCCATGGCACGGATCAGGTCCGCCGAGCGCGGGTCGTTGAAGGGGCCCTTGACCATGAACGCCGCCACGGCGCGCTGACCATTGGGCAGTTCGATCAGGGCGGCGTCGGCATAGGCGATGCCGATGTCGCCGGTCTTGTTGTAAGCAGTGACCCCCTCGGCCAGCAGCTCGGCATCGGGGTCGGCCACCGGCTCCGGTCGGCCGATTCCCTTGAGCAGCCCCATCGGAATCAGGGTGTTGGTGCTGGAGGTGGAGAGAATGGCGCGGAACAGATCGCGGGCCCTGGGGCTGAGCTTCTGGCCCGTGTCCACCAGGGCAATGGTGCGGGCCAGGTCACGGGAGCTGGTGAGGTTGGTGCCATCGAGATCCGGCAGCCAATTGTTCAGAACAGTGCTGGTCAGGCCCAGGCTCTGAAATTGGGCGTTGACGGCCGCCTTGCCACCGAAGCGCTTGATCAACAGGTTGGTGGCGCTGTTGTCACTCACCCGGATCATCTCGGTGGCGGCTTCATGGAAGGGGAAACGGGTGCCGAGGGGCCTGGAGGCCATCCAGCCGGCCCCATCCCCCTTGACCTCAGCGGTCAGGGGCAGGGGCTCGTTCCATCGCAACCGACCCTGGTCGAGGGCATCGAGGCCGACCAGCAGGATCGGGGTCTTGATCGAGCTGGCCGCCGGCAGGGGCACGGTGCTGCGGTAGTCGGCGAAGCGGCCGTCATCGAGCACCAGCAGATAACCAGAGGCGCTCAGGCCCTTCTGGGCCTGGGCCAGCCGGGCCCACTCCTGGCTGACCCCGGTGAGCTCGACGCGGGGATCGAAACGGCCCAGAGCCAGACCATGGCCACCCACCACCCGCGGGGCCGCATCGAGCTGGGCCCTGCCGAAGCCCCCCTGGGCCAGCCTCGGCGCCAGGGCCTTCAGGCCCGTGGCCACCAGGATCCCCAACCCCACCCCCATCACCATCAGGCGCAGCAGCAGCAACAGCGGCGGCAACCAGGGGCGGCGTTGGGGACGGCCGGGGCTCACGGGAGGGGCATGGCGTTCAGAGCCCGACGCTAAGGGGCATCCGTGGCAGCGGCCCCGCGACGGCTCGCCCAGCGCAACTGGCACACCATGCCGCGCAGCAGCGCCACCTCCGCCGCTGTGATCTGCCCCCGTTGCAGCAGCGCCCGCAGCTTCGCCATCCGGGCACGGCGGGTGTGGGGCAGCAGAAACCCCACCTCCAACAGCAGAGCCTCAGCGTCGTCGAGGGCGGCCTCCAGCTGGTCGCGCCGGCAGGGGTCCAGGGCTGCGGAGGCATACCCCAGCGGCGGCGATGGCGCCTGGCCAGGGGCGGCGGCGGCCCCGCGGAGCTGATGCAGCTCATGGAGCACCACCGCCACGGCGTGGGAAAGATTGAGGGAGGCGTAGGCCGGGCCCGTGCCGATCCGCAACAGCCGTCCGGCCTGAAGCAGCTCCTGATTGGTGAGTCCCCGATCCTCCCGACCAAACACCAGGGCCGTCGCTCCCGGGCTGCTGGACGGTGACGGAGGCACGGCCACCAGCCAGGCCAAGGCCTCGGCAGGGGGCAGCAGCGGCAGGGGGGCGCCGTCGTCCCGGCCGGTGGTGGCCACGATCCGACCGCAATCAGCCAGTGCCGCCGCCAGGGTGGGGTACTCACGGGCTCCCTCCAGCATCGGCAGACCATGGACCGCCATGCGCCGGGCCTCCTGGGCCTGGGGATCGCAACGGGGCGCCACCAGACGCAGGCTGGTCACGGCGAAATTGGTGCAGAGGCGGGCCACACTGCCCAGATTGAGCGGCCCAGCGGGCTCGACCAGCACCACGTGCAGGCTCACGGGGGCGGTCTCAGGGAAGACTGTGGAGGAAGGCCAGCAGATCCGCCATCGCCTGGGGGTCGGGCTGGAAGCGGGGCATGGGGGGAGTGCGGCCACTCACCACCTGTTGGATCAGCTGGCGATCGCTCTTGCGGCGGTCGACGCCATGGAGGTTGGGGCCGACCAACCCCTGGGCCGCCAGGCCGTGACAGCCCGCGCAGTTGAGCCGGAACAGGCGACCGCCCTCCTGGGCGGATCCCGGCTGGGCCAGCACCGCCTGGGTGTATGGATCGCGCTGGGAGGCCGAGAGCAGCACCAGGGCCAGGATGGCGCAGGCCACAGCGGCCAGCAGCACCAGGGCGGTGATCACGCCGCGACGGGACGTGCTGGGGAGCACCCCCGGATCCAGGCCGCTGGGGATGGTGGGTGGAGAGCCGGTCACGGTTCGTGGCGGGAGGTCGCCAGAAAAGGCCTGGCTATGGAAAGATTGTGCAACGTTTCGAGCCCCTTGCGCGCGCCATGATCGAACCTCTGCTCTGCGGCATCGTGCTCGGTCTGATTCCGGTGACCCTGGTGGGGCTGTTCGTGGCCGCCTGGAACCAGTACCGGCGGGACGGAGCCCTCGGAGGCTGATCGTCAGCCATGGGAAACCTGGCAGGCCCGCCGTCCGCGGTTGCTTAACGAGCCTCTGGAAAACCCAGAATCAGCCCTGGCGAAGCGCCGAGATCCCCGTTGGAGCCATCTGCACTGCGGGCGGGGGATGGTTGTCCAGGGCTGCCCTAATCCTTGCCACTGCGGCACTGTTGATATAGCGGCATGGGATGAGCCAGCCTCGGAAACCCGAACGGCCGACAGAAACGCCGGTCACAGCAGGCTCGCTTCGGTCTGGACCCAATCAGACAAGGATCGAACCCGAATCCTTGAACATCCGGCCTGTTCTCGGCATTGGGTTGTGCGATCTGGTCTGACCGGCCAGGCCTCAGGCGCGATGGCATCAAGCGGGCGGGACCATCAGAGCGGTCGCACGGCAAGGATCCGCGTCAATTCATGGATCCTTGGCGGCACCGATGTCAGGCCGGTGGTTCCGCCACAAGCGACCGTTCATCCTCCTGTTCCAGCAGCAGCACAGCGGTCCCTCCGTAGCGCCGAGGGGGTGAACTCCGCCAACCAGCCGGCAGGCCAGGCATCGCGGTACTCGGACATTCCCAGATCATCACCCCCCCCGGCGCCAGCCAGCCGCCCCGACCGACGGCCTCGGTCAGGCGGCCATGGAGATCGGCCTGCCAGGGAGGATCGAGGTAGATGAGATCGAATCGCTCCAGCTGCCGGGCCCTGGGGCCCCCGACAAGCCAGCGCAGGGCATCGCCACCGTGCACAGCCAGATCAGGCTTTGCCGGCGCCGCGGGTCGGGCGATGCCGGCGGCAACCGCCTCCAGGTTCCGACGTGCCAGGGCCGCCACCCGCGGATCCCGTTCGATCGCCACCACCGCCGCCGCGCCGCGCTGCAGGGCCTCGCAGGCCATCGCCCCGCTGCCGCAGCAGAGATCCAGCCAGCGGCTGCCCTGAACGCGATCGGCCAGCAGGTTCATCACCGCCAACCGCACCCGCGCTGCGGTAGGACGGGCCACCATCCCGGCCGGACTGAGCAGCCGCCGGCCGCCGCTGATCCGCAAGGTCACCGCCGCTTCACCCAATCGAGCCAACGCCCCAGCATCGCCTCTCCAACAGCCCCGGACTTCTCCGGATGGAACTGGCAGGCGGCAATGGTGTCCTGCCAGACGGCCGCAGCCACCGGGGTTCCAGCCCAGTCGACCAGGGCCGTGGCGCAATCGGAATCGCGGGGCTCAGCGGCATAGGAATGCACGAAGTAGACCCAGCTCGGCGGCAATCCCTCCGGCAGCAGCGGACTGGCCGTGGCCGGGAGCAGCGGCGCCCAGCCCATGTGGGGGATCGGATGACCGCTGACCCTGGGCAGGGCCCGCACCCTGCCGGCCAGCAGCCCCAGTCCCTCGGCCTGGCCCTCATCGCTGGCCTCGAACAACAGCTGCAGGCCGAGGCAGATGCCGAGCAGCGGCTGACCCGCCGCCACGGCCCGCCGCACCCCCTGATCGAGGCCGGATAGGCGCAGCCGCTCCATCGCCGGATCGAACGCCCCGACCCCGGGCAACACCAGCGCATCACAGCCCGCCATCGCCTCAGCACAGGTGATCGGTTCAACGCTGGCGCCGAGGCGCTCGAAGGCCCGCTGCACCGAGTGCAGATTGCCCATGCCGTAATCGATCAGGCCGAGATGGCTCATGGCGGGAGGGGCGGGGCGGTGACTCAGGCGGGGGTGGGGCAGCGCAGGCCGGGAGGGGCGAGGCAGGTGGCGTCGGGAAGGTCGAGCTCGTTGAGATGGGCAATCAGCTGGTAGAGCCTGCCGACCTTGCGGCTATTGAAGCGGAAGCGCAGTGCCGGACGGAGGATGCCGTTGCTGTCGCAGCCCTCACCGGACTGAAAACCGCCGTGGTCGAGCAGATCGTGAAACCGGCGATCCAGTTCGGGGAGGTGATCAACGGGGATGGGGGCGTTGAGCAACAGCTCGATCCGTTCCTCCCCTGCCTGGGCGCTGTGGAACACCCGGTAGAAGCGGCTGATCAGAGCAATCGCTTCGGCGGCGCTGCTGGCCTCCTGCACCAGGGTGCCATCCTCGGCGGAGATCAGACCACGACCCACCAGGCCGGCCTCGAGCTGGCGCCGCCAGACGGACCAGAAGTCGTCCCGCTCCGGTGCCAGCAACACCAGGGGAATCGGAGGAGTGCGACCGGTCTGGATGAGGGTGAGTGATTCAAACAGTTCATCGAGGGTGCCGAAACCGCCGGGCAGCACCACCAAGGCATCGCTCTCGCGCAGGAAGAAAAGCTTGCGGGTGAAGAAATAGCGAAAGTAAAGCAATCGTGCTCCGCAATCTCCGATGTAGGGATTGGGATGCTGTTCAAAGGGAAGATCAACGTTCAAGCCGATGCTGTGATCGCAGCCGGCACCGCTGTTGGCCGCTTCCATCACGCCACCGCCAGCGCCGGTCAAGACCTCGAAACCAGCCTCGACGGCGCGCCGGGCCAAGTCCTGGGCCAGGGCATAGCAGGGGTCGTCGGGCAGGGTGCGGGCCGAGCCGAAAACGCTGATCTTGCGCAGACTGCGGTGGGGACGAAACAACTCCAATGCCTCGCTGATATCAGCGAGGCAGCCACTGACCAGCTGCCATTCTGGGAGCTCTAGCTCCTGACGAGTGATCGCCAGCAGAGCCACAATCGCCTTCTCGATCAGACGACGCTGGGGGTGCCCCTCGATCTGCTCCTGGAGCACGGCGAGAGGGCTGCGGGCTGGAGCCGATGGATCGGGAGCGGAGGATGGAGGACTCGTCAGGATTCAACAGGTGGGAGATGCTTGCTGATGGTGCCGGACAGGGTTGTTTTGGGAACGGCACCAACAACGGTATCCACCTTTTCGCCATCTTTGAAGATCATCAGGGTGGGAATGCTGCGAATGCCATATTGACTGGCCACATTAGGGTTCTCGTCGGTGTTGAGCTTGAACACCTTGATCTTTCCGGCATATTCAGTGGCGATTTCGTCGACGATCGGGGCGACCATGCGGCAGGGACCGCACCAGGGAGCCCAGAAATCCACCAGCACAGGGACTTTGCTCTTCAGCACATCCTGCTCGAACGAGGCATCGGTGACAGCAGCTGAGCTCGACATTCCAGGTCTGGATCGGGATTTGAGGAATCTAGCAACGGTTTCCGCCAAGGATCCAAGGCCGAAACCGAGTGTTGCAGTGGCGGTTGACAGGCACCAAGGCGTCGTCCGTGGCGTGATTCCAAGGGGGTTTGGATGGCGCCCGGGCCGCTGGGTCTCCAGCCCCACGCCCCCGGCACCGGGGGAGAGCGGCGGAGTGGCTTGACCGAATCGGAGCCTGGTGGACGAGGACGCCGCGCTGGAACGCCGATACCATGGCGGACCGGTCGGCAGCCTCCAGGGCGGGCCCAAGGGTTTGAGGACGGGCCGAACGGTGGGCGCGGCAGCCAGCGAGACCCGGCTCGGTGAGAAAGACAAAAAGCCCGGGGTCGCCGGGCTGGAGGGTGTGAGGAGTGTGTGAGCCGAAGCCCCCACGAATCGAGGCTAGCGTCAGGGCAGGTGCGTTTTGAGACCAGCGACGAAGCGGACCAGCTGGGCGGAGCCCCGCAACGAAAGGCAGCCTGACTTACTTGCCCATGCCGAGCTGCTGGGCTTTCTGATACACCTTGCCTTCCGTGAGCAGGGAGGGGGCGACCACCACCTCCACCTGCTGCATCTCCCGCAGGGTGCGAGCCCCGAGGGTTCCCATCGAGGTGCGGATGCATCCCAGAAGATTCTGGGTGCCATCGTCAAGGCCGGCCGGACCGCGCAGGATCTTCTCCAGGCTGCCCGTGGTGCCCACCCGGATGCGGGTGCCACGGGGGAGCACCGGGCTGGGGGTGGCCATCCCCCAGTGGAAACCACGGCCGGGTGCCTCGGCGGCCCTGGCGATCGGGGAACCGATCATCACGGCATCGGCACCGCAGGCCAGGCACTTGCAGATGTCGCCACCGGTGACGATGCCACCATCGGCCACCACCGGCACATAACGGCCGCTCTCGCGCTCGTAGTCGTCGCGGGCGGCGGCGCAATCGGCCACGGCGGTGGCCTGGGGGATGCCGACGCCCAGCACGCCGCGGGAGGTGCAGGCCGCACCGGGCCCGATGCCCACCATCACGCCACTGGCGCCGGCCCGCATCAGCTGAAGGGCCACGTCGTAGGTGACGCAGTTGCCGATCACCACCGGCACGCCCATATCCCGGCAGAGGACGGAGAGATCCAGGCTGGCCTGGCCCTCAGGACCGATGTGCTCGGTGCTCACCACCGTGGCCTGCACAAAGAAGAGATCGGCGCCGGCTTCGGCGATCACCTGACCAAAGCGCAGGGCCGCCACCGGCGTGGCGCTGACGGCGGCGATGCCACCCCGTTCCTTGATCTGGCTGATCCTCAGCCGGATCAGATCTTCCCGCACCGGCTGGCTGTAGAGCTCCTGCATCAACGGCACGAACTCCTCCTTGCCCACCGCCGCAATCCGGTCGAGCACCGGCTCGGGGTCGTCATAGCGGCACTGCACCCCCTCGAGATTGAGCACCCCGAGAGCGCCGAGCCGGGTCAGCTCCACGCACATGCCCACATCGACCACGCCATCCATGGCACTGGCGATGATCGGAATCTCCCGCTCGATGCCGGCGAGGGACCAATGGCTGTCGGTGACGGCGGGGTCGACGGTGCGGTTGCCGGGCACCAGGGCGATCTCATCGATGCCGTAGGCACGGCGAACGGTTCGGGATCGGCCCAGTTGGATGGTCACCTTCGGCGCAGACGCAGTGGCCACAAACTATCAACAGACCCGATCCCCCCGTCCCTGAAGGGGGGATCGACCGCGCGACATCAGTCGCGACCACGGAAGTCGTTCCAGCGCTGGGACCAGCTGCTCAGGATCCGCTCCCGTTCAGAACTGCGAACCAGGCGGGTGAGAGCGAAGCGGGTCAGGGTGATCAGGCCCACCAACTGCAGCAGCCGCGGCAACAGGGGCAGATCGCCCAGGGTCTCGAGCAGGGCCGAATAGAGCCGCAGCACCACAACGGCCGCCAGCAGCAGCCCGAGCGCCCGCAGCGGGCCCCCCAGGGCATTCCAGCGGTCCTGCAGTCCAGCGCCATCGAGCCAGGCCCGCAGGTTCCCGATCAGCACCTCCCACTCGCCCCCTTCGCCCACCGCCTCGGCAGGCAGGGGAGGCACAGCGATCGTCGCCGCCACACCAGCCGGGGCGGAAGCGGCCACGGGTTCGGAGCTGGGCGGCGTTTCCAGCGGCGTGACGGGCGGCTCAGGGGCGCTCAATGGCGGCTCAGGGACGGTCTCCGCTGCCCCCGCCTGGGGAGCCCAGACCGGCGCCGACGCCGGGCTGGGGGGAATCGGCGGCTCGGCATCCGCCTCCTCGGCAGGGGGCTGGGACTCAAGAGCAGGCCCGGGGGTGAGAGGGACCTGGCCGGCCTCCGCCGCAGGATCGGGCAGCGATGGATCCGCTGCGGCCTCGGGGGACAGAGGGGTCTCGGCCATGGAGCGCTGGTGATCTTGGCGGAGCTTACGGCCGTTTCCAGGCGGTGCCTCAGGAGCGCAGCACAGGGCAATCAGGAGTCCAGGGGGATCAGGGCTGGCCTGGAGGGGAGGGGGAGAGCGGGGGGATGGAGCGGAAAGCGGTCGTTGAGCAGGCGGTCGATCAAGGCCTGGGCGCCCTCGGCGGCAAGGCGGGGGCTATGGCTGGGGGCAGCGGGGATGCGGCGGCCATCCACCTCGATGGTGCCGGCCTTGAGGGCTGCGTAGGACACCCCGCCGAAGCTGGGCTTGATCCGGCGTGGGATCGACACATCGAGCACCGGCGCCTCCAGGGCGCGGTCCGGGGTGGCGACCTGGGCCGCAATCCCGCCATGGAGCAGCGGAATCGGGGCTGCCACCACCACCAGCAGGGCGCCCCCATGGCCCTCGAAATGGGCGGCCCGCAGCCAGCGGGGATCGAGGTCGTGGAGATCGACGCTGAGGGCCGCGACGGCGCCTGGGGTGCGCGCGTGGCCAGTGGGGAGGCGTTTCGGTCTGGGCTGGTGGGCGCTGCCGCTGCCCATCACCCAGCCGATCGCACCGCCGACCAGCACGGGCGAGCCGGGACCCAGCAGGGAGAGACCGGGCATCGCCAGGCCGATGCTGTCGGCCCCCCCACACGTGTAGAGCGCCTGGGCGAAGGGGCCGAGCAAGGGTCCCCAGCCCGTGCGCAGCACCCCTTCGGCACTGCTGAGAGCAACGAGCCCGTTCTCGACGATGCCGCGATGGAGCAGCAGGCGGCCCCCACCGATGCGGCGCAGGTCGAGACGGGTGTGCAGCTCCCGTCGCGGCTGCAGCGGAGTGCCCTCACCACCGCTGCTCAGCTCGATGCTGCGACCGGCCAGGAGGTTCGCCAGCACCTGGGCACCGCCGCGGCCCGCCTCGCTGGGCCCACCGATCGGCAGCACCAGATCCCCTGCCGCCCCCCCGACCAGGGCGGTGACGCCATCGAGCTGGGGATCCCGCATCCGGATCGGCGGATCGGTGGGCCCAAGGTGAAGCACCAGGCTGGCCTGGTCGGTGAAGCCCGCATCCGCCGCCACCACCACGTCGGTGCAGCCATAGGCCCCGGCCAGGCCGTCCTCAGCCGCCAGCCGGCGAAAGTCGGCGGCGAGCCGCACCCGCAGATCGCCGCGGCGCTGGCGCTCGCGCAGGTCTTCGGCGCTGCGGGGCCGCAGCCCGTCGGTGGGCTGGGGCGCCGTGCCCGGATCCGGCCACCGGTCGCTGGTGCCGCTGGGGGAGCCGCTGGGGGAGGCCATGGCCTGGAGAACCCCGAAAAGGGGCGGGGATGCCTCCAGGGTGGCCCGGCCGCTGCCGGGCCGCCCAGCACCAAGCACCAGGCCGCCCGGCCCGATGGCAGGGTGTTGCGGAGCCTGGAAACAGCCGCCACGCTTCGATAGAGTGGGCTCAGTCCCTGGCGGCGTGAATGGCGGATCCCTCCGGACCGGGCGAGAACAGTCCCGGCGATTCCGACGGACGGATCATCCAGACCGACCTCCGCAACGAGATGTCGCGCTCCTATCTGGAGTACGCGATGAGTGTGATCGTGGGTCGGGCCCTTCCCGATGCCCGCGATGGCCTCAAGCCGGTGCATCGCCGCATCCTGTATGCGATGTACGAGCTGGGCCTGACCAGCGACCGTCCGTACCGCAAGTGCGCCCGCGTCGTCGGGGAGGTGCTCGGCAAGTATCACCCCCATGGCGACACCGCGGTCTACGACGCCCTGGTGCGCATGGCCCAGGACTTCTCCATGCGCTTGCCCCTGATCGATGGGCACGGCAACTTCGGCTCGGTCGACAACGACCCGCCGGCGGCGATGCGCTACACCGAATCGCGCCTGCAGTCGCTCACCACCGACGCCCTGCTGGAGGACATCGAAAGCGAGACCGTCGATTTCATCGACAACTTCGACGGTTCCCAGCAGGAGCCCACCGTGATGCCGGCGCGCATTCCGCAGCTGCTGCTCAACGGCTCCACCGGCATCGCCGTGGGGATGGCCACCAACA
>JBMSXZ010000020.1:0-25812 GCA_049426205.1 Cyanobium sp. | reverse complement strand
AGGAGATCCTGATGATCGTCGGTCTGCCGCTGCAGGAGTTGCGTCACACCCGCGCGGTGCAGGAGATCCTGGAGGAAGGGCGTCTGGAGGGGCGCGAGGAAGGCCTTGAATCGGGCCGACAGCAGCAAGCCGCCGCACTGGCCATCCGCCAGCTGAGTCGCCGCTTCGGGAGCCTGGATGAGGGCACACGGGAGCGTCTCTCCTCCCTGACTCTGCAGCAGTTGGAACTGCTGGCGGAAGACCTGCTCGATTTCACAGCGCCTGCCGATCTGCAGGCTTGGTTCGCCGGCAACGACGGCGACTGAGCCCCGATCCGGCAAGGGGCAAGTCAGCAACCGTCTCAACCAGGGGCGCAATCGCCTCCCTGTGATAGCGCCAGGACATGGCTCAAGCGCTTCTTCAACGGCTGCATGCGCCTCGGTGTGCATGGCTCCCAGCGCTATTGGCGTCAGCGGCTTCGTTGCTCTGGCCCCGGCCAGTCCCGCGACCACGGCCACGATGCCGAGGAGTCGGATCGACCTCCAGGGGCTGGATCGCCTCCTGACGCATCGCAGCATCACCTCCAGCTCCTCGATCCCCTGCAAGCTCTCCTGCTCGATGGCTCACCGTTCCGCTTGCGCAGCTCGCCGGTGAGCACCATGCCCTGACGGGCGCGGCGGCCATCTCTCGTTGCGAACGCCTCCTGCGCCATCGTGGCCGCAGCCCCCGATGCCTGCCGCGATGGACACCGCCCAGCTGCGCGCCCTGTTCACCAAGCCCTATGGCGCCCCGGGCCCGAGCGAGGCCCAGTGGCGCGAGCTTTACACCGATGACGTGCACTTCAGCGACCCCACCCAGGAGCGGCAGGGGATCGGGGCCTACATCGCCGCCCAGGAGGGGCTGCTGAAGCGCTGCGACGACGTCTATCTCACCCCGTCTGCGGTCGCGATCGAGGGGAACACCGCTTTCGTGGAATGGGAAATGGGGCTGAAGATCAAGGGGATCGAGTTTGTCTATCCGGGCACCTCCCGGCTGCGGCTCAACAGCGAGGGCCGGATCTGCGACCACCGCGACTACTTCGACTTCGTGGGCCCCACCTTCGGGCCGGTGCCGCTGCTGGGGGGCTTCGTGCGCTGGCTCTACGGCCGCTTCGTGGGCTGAGCGCAGCGGCGCCCGGTTGCCACGCCAGGCCGATCAGCCCGGCCCCACCGCTCAGCGAGGGGCCGGGCCGGCAGGCCCCCACCAGAGCCTCAGAGCGAGAGCAACACCGCGCCGGCGCCCATCAGCGCCACCCCGAGCCACTGGCGTGGATCGAGGCTTTCGCCCAGCAGCGCCACCCCCAGCACCGCCACCAGCACCACGCTCAACTTGTCGATCGGCGCCACCCGCGACACCGGCCCCAGCTGGATCGCCCGGAACCAGCACAGCCAGGAGATGCCGGTCGCCAGGCCGGAGAGCCCCAGAAACAAGAGGCTGCGGCGGGGCAGCTCCGGCCAGCTGCGCAGCTCCCCGTTGGCCAGCACCACCGCCAGCAGCAGTGGCACCACCACCAGGGTCCGCAGCAGGGTGGCCAGGTTGCTGCTGATCCCCTCCACCCCCAGCTTCGCCAGCAGGCTGGTGATCGCGGCGAACAGCGCCGCCAGGGCCGCCCAGAGCAACCAGCCGTCCAGCGCCGTCACCAGCGGACCCATGGCACCCCTTGCGATCGGACCCTACGGATCCGATCCTCCCAGCCAGACCGCGACCGCCGCCCTCGGATCGGCTTCAGACCCGCAGCTGGAAATCGGCGCGGCGATGGAAATCGGGTTCGGCGCCGCCGTGGGCCAGGGCCCAGTAGAGGAGGGCGCCATCGCGCAGTTCGAGCACGGCGGTGATCGCCAGCTCCAGGGGGGCCTCAGCCGCCGCCGGGCCATCCCCCAGCAGGGCCGCCGGCGCCAGGCTGGCCCCCAGCTCCAGAACGCCGCCGGGCGCCACCGGCGCGGTCGTCAGCTCCAGATCCTCGGCTCCGCCCACCGGGGTGAGCCCCTGGCGGTAGCCGCTGAACCGGTAAAGGGCCCAGTCGCCGCTGGGGCTGGCATTCAGTTCGGCGTAGGGGGCGGCGGCAGCGGGCCGAGCCAGGAAACACTCCAGGCAGGTGTGCTCCCAGAGGCCATCGCGGCGCTGGGGCGCGGTGCTGATCGGCGGCAGCAGCACCAGCCCGGCCGGATCCTCAAGGCGATAGCGCAGCCAGAGCCGATCGCCCTGGCGCCGCACCGCACAACCCAGCCGCAGCCCCTGCGGCGGCGGCGTGAAGCAGTCCAGCTGCCGCCACTGCCAGCCCCCCTGGCCGGGCTCCCCGGGGATGGCACTCATCGCAACCCCTCCACCAGCGCCCGGATCTGGGCCCCCTGCCGCTCGACGCTCTCGGCCAGGCGGAACTGCACCAGGGCCCGATCGAGGTTGTGGCCGGGGCGGGCGATCGTGAAATAGGTGTCTCCGGCCAGGTGATCGGTGAGGAAGCGCAGCCCCAGCTCGAACGGCAGCAGGGCGATCGCATCGGGGATGGCGTCGAGGTCGGCATCGCTGAGGAAGCCGCGGGCCACGCTGAGGTAGCCCTCCAGCAGCCGCTCGGCCAGGCCCAGGTCGAACTGCACGGCATCAAGGGCGTCGGTCTCCTCGCCGAGGGGATTGCAGGCGGAGCGCAGGCAGTCGCCGATGTCGTAGTGCACCAGCCCCGGTTTGACGGTGTCGAGATCGATCAGGGCCACCGCCCGGCCGCTGTCGCGGCAGAGCAGCAGATTGTTGATCTTGGGGTCCCCGTGGATCGGTCGCAGCTGCAGCCGGCCTGCGGCCCGGGCCTCCTCCAGCACGCCGGCCCCGGCCTCCCGCGCCGCCACGAAGGCGATCGCCTCCCGGCAGCGGTCGCAGCGGGGCCGCTCGCTGCTGGCCAGCACCGCCTTGAACTGCTCCAGATAGCGGGGGGTGATGTGGAAGCCCTCGAGGGTGTCGGCGAGTTGCTCGGCGGGCAGGTCGTGGATCAGGGCATGGAACAGTCCCAGGCCGGCGCCGATCTCCCGGGCCTGGTCCGGGCTCTCGATCGTGTCAACGCTGCGGGTTCCCTCCAGGAAGGTGAGCATCCGCCAGAAGCCGCCGTTCCGCTCCAGCCAGGGCTCACCGCTGCGGCTGGGCACCAGGGCCGGCATCCGCCAGGGGCGCGCCTCCGGATCGGGGTTGCCCTGGGCCAGCCGCCGCTCCACGTGCTCCGCCACGGCGGCGATGTTGGCCATCACCAGCGCCGGCTGCTGGAACACCGCCGTGTTGAGTCGCTGCAGCACCCCATCCCCTGCCGCTCCGTCCGCCAGCCGCACCCGGTAAGTGGCGTTGACATTGCCGTTGCCCAGGGGTTCGATCGCGACGACCGGCGCCGGCAGGGCGAAGCCCTCCACCACCGCCCACAGCTCGGGATCGTTGGGCCCCCGCTCCGGGGCCGCGCCATCGCCGCCTGCCACGCCCCACCTCCAGCAACGGCGGCATCCTGGCAGCGTCAGCGGCAGGAGCAAGCGACGGCGACCGGCGGCCCCGTGGGCGAAGCCAGCGAGATCACCCCACCGCAATCCGCAGCGACGGCCACGGCCGGGCGCCAGTCCCTTTATTATTTCTTCAGATCCTGGCGGCGCGGCGGTTCGGCGGCGCAGTGGTTCAGGGGTTGCCGTCTCGCCATGCCCCAGTTCGCCCAGCCAGCACCGCCCTTCCCGGAGCCGGCCGATCCGGGCCGCTCAGCCGAAGCCAGCCCATCCAGTGCCGATGGGGCGGTTGAGGCGCTGTTGTTCGTGGTGGCCCCCGAGGCCTCCCTGCCCACCGAACCCACCGACCTGCAGCAGCTGGAGCAGGCCCAGCGAATCGGCATCCGCAGTGCCCTGGCCCTGCGGATGTTCCGCGCTCCCGCCGGCTGGACGGGCAGCCTCGATGATCTGGTGGGCGACGGTCGCGCCGACGGCCTTGGTCAGGATCCCTTCGCCGCCGAACCGCCCGCCACCGCTGATCCGCCTCCGGCTCCGGAGCGGCGGCGGCTGATCTGCGATGCCGTGATCCCCCAGCTTGAGGCCCGCAGCCAATGGGTGGGGGTCTATGCCCTGACGGGGGTGCGCCAGGCCCTGGCGAGCGACACCGGCGCGGCCGGTCCCGGCTTGGCCCCTGCCGCTGTGGCGCCCTTCCACCCCTGCCGCAGCCTGGCGGTGCAGGGCCTGCGCTGCCTGGATCGCTTCCCGCTGCGGGAGGCAGACAACGAGACCTGCTGGTTCTATCCCACCGACGACGACACCTATCTGGCCTGGGAAAACCAGCGGCGCGTCGAGACCCTGCCCGGCTTCCTGCCGGAGCGGCCGCTGCACACCGAACCGGTGGCCTTCCAGCGGGCCGATCTGCATGTGCTCTGGTCGTTGATGGCCGACGACCTCGCCCTGACCTGCGTGGGCCTCACCTATCGGGGGAGGCGGATCGAATGGACGGTGCAGGCCAGCCAGCCCGAGCCCTTCGCCACCTGGACCGCCTTCCGGGTCGATTCCAGCGCCGAGGCCACCTACAACGAACTGGCGGCGATCACCGTGTTTCAGGTCTGAAGCGCCGCTGCAGCGGCCCGGTGGCCGCCCCCCCCTGCTACGGCCGATCGAAGCTGAGGATGCGGTAGCGGAGCAGGCCCAGGCGGCTGACCAGGCCGATCCGCCGGGTCGCCGCCTCCGCTTCCGGCCAGCCGGCCGCCGCGAACAGCCCGGCCACCACCGGATAGGTGGGCAGGGTGGAGCGGGTGATGTCGGCGTCGCAGGCCAGGCGCAGGCCCTGGCGCTCCCCCAGTCGCCGGTACTCGGCCAGGCCGCAGCCGCAGTCGACCGGCCCGTAGGTGGCCCGCATCTCGCGGTCGATGCCACCTCGGACGCGCTGCAGCAGCAGCAGCGAAGGGCTGGGCACGAAATCGCACAGGGTCAGCCGACCGCCAGGCCGCAGCACCCGCGCTGCCTCGCGGAAGAAAGCCCCACGGCTGGGGAAATGGAAGATGCACTCCACCGCCAGCACCCGCTCGAAGCTGGCGGCGGCGAATGGCATGGCACAGGCATCGCCGACCACCCAGGCCAGGCGGTTGCCGGGGCGGGGCTCGATGCTGGCCGCCGCCCGCTCCAGTTGGCGGGGATCGATGTTCAGGCCGGTGAGATCGAGGCCGTCGCCGCCCTCGTTGAGCCGGGCCAGGGTGCCGCCGAAACCGCAGCCGGCATCGAGGATCCTCTGCCCCGGTGCGATCGCCGCCTGATCGATCAGCCGCTCCGTCAGCCGTTCGGCGGCGGCGGCGAAATCAGCCACGCTGCCATCGGCCCGTTGCGGATCGTCCCAGCTGCCCCAGTGCACGTGGCGAGCGAAGGCGCCGCTGAAGGCCGGATCCCCCTGCTGCAGGCGCTGCAGCAGCAGATCGAAATAGGGCAGATCGGGCAGCTGGTCGGCCAGCGCCGGACTGGGCGCCGCCTGGCCAGCAGCCGGCTGGGGATCGGCCGAGGGCTGCTGGCCTGGGCCAAGCTCCGGGGCCATGGGCTGCGCCTCATCCATGCAGCGACCCTAGCGATCGTCCAGCCCGCAGGGCGCCGTTCTCCGTCCACCGTCCACCCTCACCCACTGTCCTCGGGGTCCGCCCCGGGCTCACTCACTGCGGTCGCGGTCGTGCAGCAGCTGGTAGGCGCCGGCCAGGCAGAGGATCATCACCCCCACCCCGATCAGGCTGAGGGGATCCTTCTCCTCCCCCGGAGGCAGCACGATCACCTTTCGGGCCACCGCCGTCAGGGCGGTCAGCACCACCAGTTCGGTCTGGAAGCGACGGTCGCGCAGGTAGGCGGTGAGACTCTGCAGCACCTCCAGGCCGATCAGCAGCAGCAGCAGTCGATCGAGCAGGCTGATCAACTGCCCCCCCAGCCAATCCTGCTGCGGCTGGAGCAGCAGCTGGGCGACGACCACGATCAGCTGCACGGTGCTGGCGATCAGCACCAGGGCCAGCAGGGTGGCCAGGACCCTGGAGAGGTTGCGCTCAAACCTGGTGATCAGGTCATGGAAGAACCTCTCGAAGCGATCGTGCATCGGCTGGGCGGTCAAGGGGGAATTCATTGTGCTGGGCGTTCCCAGCGACGGCGGCGCTGGAGCCCGGGGGCAGCCCGCGGTACAACGCAGCAGCCAGATGACGTCCTGCCGCCGCCTCCATGCCCTCCACCGCCTCCCTGCTGCTGACCCTGCTGATCAGCTCGCTGGGGTCGGGGTATCTGCTCTATGGGCGGCGCAACGCCCATCCCGTGGCCAGCCTCTGCGGGGTGCTGCTGATCGCGGTGCCGCTGGTGGTGAGCGGAATCATTCCCCTGCTGCTGATCGCGGGGCTGCTGCTTGCTGTGCCTTTCCTGGTGCGGGGCTGACGCGCCCGCTCTCGCTGCATACGTTTTGGGAATCGCAGCACGACATGCCCTGCCATGGGCCCGATTGAACAGGCGCTGATCGCCGCGGCCTACCGCCTCGCGAACGGCGCGATCCCCGAGGAGTACCTCCAGCCGGTGGATCCCGCCCTCGACTGCATGACCCAGGCTCTGCAGGAGACCTGTCGGCTCTACGGCTTCCAGGACCACGACACCGCCCGCTTCCTGATGAGCATGGCCCTGCGGGTGGCCCGCCTCAACAGCGAGATCCCCGAGCGCCAGCACCTGCGGGAGGTGGAGGCCCAGCTGATGGCCACCTGCGGCCTGCTCGGCAGCAACGGCTCCGGCGCCGGGCGCGAGCACGGCTGAACCAGGCCAGGCGGCTGCGGCTCAGCGCGGCGCTGTGGGGAGTTCATGGCATCCGCTGCGGCAGGCGGGCGCGGATGCGCCGCACAAGCGCCGCCGCGAAGTTCGGGGGCTCGTTGTCATTGGAAGATCGGCAGGTGTCGCCCCAACGAATCTCGATGTCGGATGCATTCGGTGATTATCTGCACCGCATCGGCCGGCTACCCTTGCTCACTCCAGCCGAGGAACTTCACCTCGGAACCGTGGTGCAAGAATGGCTCACCAACCCAAGTCCCGCAACCTCCTTGGAGCGTCGTGGTCGCCGGGCGATGGACCGTATGGTGACCGCCAACCTGCGGCTTGTGGTGTCGGTGACGCGCCACTACCAAACCAGGATTCGCCATCTTCAGATTGATCCCCTGGATGTGATTCAGGCCGGAACTCTCGGTCTGATACGTGCGGTCGAACGCTATTCCCCAAGCCGTGGCTATCGGTTCTCAACCTATGCTTATTGGTGGATCCGTCAGGCCGTGAACCGCTATCTCCAGGAGCAGAGCGGCGCCATCCGCCTGCCCGCCCAGGTCACCGCCCTGGCGATGAAGGCCCGCTTTATGCAGGCCGCCGAGGCCCGCAACCTGCGCCTTGCCGAACTGGCCGCCCGCCTGGGGGAGAGCGAGAAGCGGCTGGCCTTCGTGCTCCGGGTCACCCACGAGGCCCATGCCGTCTCCCTCGATCAGCCGATGGGAGGGGAGGAAACCGACGCCTGTCTGGGGGACCTGATCCCGATGCCTTCCGCCCTGCCCTACCAGGAGGACTACGGCTGGCTGCACGGCGAGCTGAGCCAGCTCCAGCCGATTGAACAACAGGTGCTGCAGCTCCGCTTCCGCCAGGACGACCCCCTCTCCCTGGCCCGCACGGCCGAATGCCTGGGACTCACCAAGGAAAAGGTGCAACGGCTGGAACGGCAGGCGTTCCACAAGCTGCGCCGCAGGGTGATGCCGATGCTCGACCCCCAGGGCGGCCCTCCTCCGGGGAGCCCGCTGGCGGCCAGCGCTGCCCAGGCCAGCCGGTCGGCGGCAGGCTCAGACCAGGGCGGCCCGAGCCAGGGTTTCCCCTCCGAAGCCCGTGGCTCCAAGGGCCGCGCGCCCCAGGACCTGCAACCCCAGGGCGGCCCGTCAGCTCCGCGCCAGGGCGCGAAAGCTCAGGCGGCCTCCGCCTTCAGCACCACCCGGTACTCCAGGCGGGAGGCCACGCCGGTGCCCCGGTAACTGCCGCTCACCGGCGCCGCCAGCCGATGGTCCGGCGCCGTGGCCAGCACCACATGGCCATCGGCCACCGCCAGGCCGAGGCTGGGGTCATAGGCCCGCCAGCCGCCGCCGGGAACGTAGACCTCGGCCCAGGCATGGAGCTCGTGCTCGCTGACCTCGGGGGGATGGTGCATCGAGTAGCCGCTCACGAAGCGGGCCGCCAGACCGAGGCTGCGGCAGGCCGCCACATAGAGCATCGCCGTGTCGCGACAGGCGCCGGTGCGGCCCGCCAGGGTCTGCTCCGGTTCCAGGGGATCCCCCTCGGGTCGGCCGACATGGTGAAAGCCGTGGTGGATGGTGTCAGCCAGGGCCATCAGGAAGGCGGCGGTGTCCTGGTTCACCGCGGCCGCCTGCTCAGCCGCCCAGGCCGCCACCGTCCCATCGGCGGGCTCAGCGTTGCTGAGAAAGGGCTCCAGGGAGCGCGCCGTCTCCGGGCTGTAGCGCAGCGGCAGCCGTCGCGCCGAGGGTTCGGTGATGATCCAGTCAAAGGGGTTGAGGCGCAGCGTCTCCACCTCCATCACCACCGACAGCTCCAGATCGCTGCGCAGCTCGTCGAACCAGAGCACCATGCTGCTGTTGCCATCGGCATCGAGGCTGGCGCTGTGGCCGCTGGCCGCAGGTTCGACACCCAGCTGCAGGCTGAGCAGCCGTTGTCCCGGCTCCTGTCTGGGGGTCAAGCGCAGCGTGTGGGGTTCGAGAAAGACCGGCCGTTCATAGGCGTAGCTGAGGGTGTGCTGGATGCGGAAGCGCATGGCCGGTTCAGTTCAGAGCCTGATGCAGGCTGGCGTCAAAGTCGTTCTCGATGCCGTAACTGCGTAGCGGTTCCTCGGCCAGATCCTCGATCAGGGGAAAGAAGCGCACCGCGAACCAGGAGGCGAACAGCTCGAAGGTGCGCGCAGCAGGCCAGTGGGAGGGATCGCGACTCCAGAGCTCGAGTTCGCTCTGGAAGATGCCGTTGTAGTGGGCGCGGAGAATCACAAGAGCCTCGGGTTCATCGTCGTAGGTGGGAATCAGGTACAGGCTCTCTTCCTCCACCACGCTCTCCATGTCTTCCCGAGTCCAGAACGCTCGGCTCCACTCCCGCATCGGCGGCTTCGCCGCCACAGCGACGGCGCAGCGGTTGAGCACGGCCATGGCAACGCCAGGGAACATTTCCGCAACCTAGACAGCCCCGGCCCAGGACTCAAGCCATCCACCATCAGTTGCGCACAGTCTCATCCTGATCCGCGTCTTGTCCGCCAGCGGCGCTGCTGCACCATCAAGCCCGGCCGCCTGATGTTGTCCACCATGAACTGTGGGGCTAGAACGAAACCGTCGCCCGCCCGCACCAGCGGCGCTGCATCAGCCCCCGCGCCCCAGCACCACCTCACGCCCTTCCGCCGCCCCGCCATGCCGCCCAAGCCGGCCGAACGCTTCCTGCTCGGAGCCCTGCTCCTGGCTGCCTTGCATCCCCTGGCATCCCGGGCCCAGGCTCCAGGGGCGGTCGGCCCGGCGCCCACGGCAGCGCCAACACAGCTGCTTTATCAGCTCAACACCCGTTGCAGCCTGGCTGGTGCGGCGCCCAGGGCCTGCTTGGTCGAGGCGATTGATGAGGGGCTGACCACCCTGTATCGCCATCGCATCGGCGGGCGCAGCATCAGCATCCGGATCAGCGATCAGCCGCTGACGATGAGCCAGCTCGATCCCGCCAGCGGCCGTTGGCAGCCGCTGCGCAGTGCCGGAGCCCTGTTGTCGAAAAACACCATCTGTTTCAACGATCGCGACCTCTGCGTGATCAATCCCAACTACATCAACAGCATTCGCGAGGATCGATCCAACCTGCGCCTGCTCGGTCGCGATCTGCTCCGGATCCATTTCGGCAGCGATGGCCGCGTTGATGCCAGCTGCTTCGATCGCGGATGCGGGGTGACCTTCCGATGAGCCGCCTCCTTGACCCAGGCCGCGCCTGGCGCCTGCTGCTGGTGACCCTGCTGCCGTTGGCCCAGCTTCCGGCCCTGGCCGCAGGCGCTGCCCCTGCACCTCCAATCCTGGAGTCGGGCCTGCTCGCCCGCGGTGGTGGTTTCGGGGGTGGTGGTTTTGGCGGCGGTGGTTTTGGCCGCGGCGGTGGCGGCTTCGGCGGCGGCCGCTCGGGCCCGCAGGACGGCGGCGGGGACGGGGGTTTCAACCGCGGCGCCGCCAGGCCGAGCGGTGGCTGGGCCAACTCGGTCGACGACCGGGCTCCGGCGCCGAGCCTCGATGGCGGTTGGCAACGTTCAGGCTCCGCGGCCGGCTCCTGGGCAGATCGCGGCGCCAACCGCACCGCGACGGTGAGCAGCAGCTGGAACCGCGACGTCAACGTCAACGCCATCAATGTCTCCCCCGGCTGGGCGCGTCCGGGCTGGGGCTATGCCAGGCCCTGGAATGTCGGCTGGTACGGCGGTTTCGGGGCGCCCGCCTGGGGGTGGTGGGGCCCCAGCGCCGCCCTTTGGGGGGTGAGCACCCTGGCGACGGCGGCGGTGATCAACGACGCCGTCAGCAGCGCCATCAACGACAGCGTCACCACCATCGTGGTGCCGAACAGCGGCTACCAGTTGCTGTTCGGCACGGTTCTGCCCAGCGGCAGCCAGGGGGTGACCTTTGTGGTGGTGGCCGGGGGTGTGCCCTACACCCTCAGCGCCGATTGCGTGGTCGGCACGATCAACGGCCTCAACCCCAGCGACCTCGCCCAGGCGGAGCTGCTCAATGCGGCCTGTCAGGTGGCGTTCGGCGCCGTGACCTGACCGCCGCCGCCGGTCGCCCCTGCCCCCCGTCCCCCCAACCTTTCCCCTGGCCACGGAGGCCCGATGAGCTGGAGTGAACTGGAACGCCTGGTGGAAACGGCGGAGAGCGATCCGGCCATGGCCAGGGCGCTGGGCCACTGCCGCAGCGGCGCGGAGCTGGTGCTGGCGGCCCGCCGTCTCGGCTTCGGCGTCAGCGGGGCGGACCTGCGCGACGCCCGTTCCCTGGCCGAGGGTCTGGCGCCGGTCCCGGATCGCCCCCTGGCCGTACCCCGGTTGTTTCCCACCCACCGCCAGCGGACCCGCCAGACCGCAGCCCCCGGCGCGTTGGTGGCAGCCGCAACCACCGCCTGCGTCCCCGGGGCAGGCAAGGCGGCTACGGTGGCTCAGTCCCTTGCATCCTGACCCCATGGCGAACGGTGGTCGCGGTGGTCAGGGAGCCGACCGGGTGGTCAAACTGCAGATCCTGGCGGCGGTGTTCCTGCCGATCGGCCTGCTCCTGATCTGGCTCGGGTCCCGGGGCTTCTTCCAGCCGCTGGGCTGAGCGGTGCGCGGCCGGCACCGTGGTGGTGCCGGTGCTGGGGCCTGCTCAGCACCGGGGCCCGTTGTTGTGTCGCTGCAGACCGCGGGTCCTGGTGGGGAAGGCCCGCTGGGGCCCCCGCCGGCTCAGGATCCCAGCAATGCCTGGCTGGAACCCCGGACCAGCCGGCCCAGATTGACCCCGGCCCGGTGGGCGGCGTCGAGCAGATCCGCCTGCTGTTCGGGGCTGAGGCCATCCCAGAAGGCATGGAACAGGTCGAGGGAGGCCTTGCCGGCCCCCACCGCCCCAAGCACGGTCAGGGGCAGGCTCAGCCAGGGGAAGACCAGCAGCAGCAGGCCGAGCACCAGGCCCATCGCCGCCCCCTGCTGCACCGAACGCCAGATCGTGGCGATCACCAGCTGCAGCTGCTGCTGGCGGTTGAGCTCCCCGCGCCGCACCATCGCCTCGGTGCGCAGGGTGCTGAGCAGGGCCTGGTAAAGGGTGTAAACCACCACCGCCCCGAGGGTGGATTCGGCCACAAACTCGGCGCCACCGGCGCTGCCGGGCGGGCCCAGATCGACGCTGGCCAGACCCGCCAGCGGCGCAGCCTCAATGCCGGCCCTTGGGATCCGGAAGGGATCGCGTTCGCGGGTCATGGGCGGGAACCGCCAGGGGAATCCCGATCAGTTTCTCCCATCCATCCGCCCTCGCCAAGGTACGGCGCACCGACCTGGCTCAGCGCACCACCAGCACCGGCACCCGTGCCTCCACCAGCACCCGCTGCGTCTCGCTGCCCAGCAACACGCCGCGCAGGCCCCGTCGGCCGTGGGAGGCCATCACGATCAGATCGCAGCCCAGCCGTGCGGCGCTCTCCAGGATGGCGCGATGCGGTGATTCGGCCTCGACCCGTTCGGCTTCCGCCGGCACGCCCGCAGCCCCTGCCGTGGCCAGGGCCCGAGCCAGAATCCGCTCCGCCTCCTCCCGGGCGGCCCTGGTCAGGGCCTGGAGCGTGGCGGGATCGAGCCGCTCGCCCATGCCGGGCATCGGCAGGGTCGGGGCCCGCTGCACATGCAGCACGGTGAGGCGGGATCCCAGGGCCAGCGCCAGCGCCACGGCCTGGGTCACGGCCCGCTGGGACCGTTCGGACCCATCGCATGGCACGAGCAGATGGCGATAGGGCACGGTCGACACCGGCGGTTTTCTCTCTGTCTAGGGCCGCGGCGGCAGCGGCGCTCGCCAGAATCGCCCGATGCTCATCCCCTCCGCCTCACCGGCACCGACGGCCACCCCGCCGCCCACCCCCATCGCGGCGGCCGAGGCGTCCGCCGCTGCCCTGCCGCCAGCGCCGCCGGCCTGGCGCGACAGCTGGTATCCGGTGGCCTTCCTGCGCGACCTCGATCGGGCCAGGCCCACCCCCTTCACCCTGCTCGACGAGGAGCTGGTGCTCTGGTGGGACCGGACGGCCGGCTGCTGGCAGGCCTTCACCGATGTCTGTCCCCACCGGCTGGTGCCCCTCTCCGAAGGGCGTCTGAATGCCGACGGCGAGCTGGAGTGCCCTTACCACGGCTGGACCTTCGACGGCTCCGGGCGCTGCACCGCCATCCCCCAGGCCGCGGCCGGGGCGACGCCGACGCCGCGGCGTTCCGCTTGCCGCCGCCATGCGACCGCGGAGGCCCAGGGGCTGTTGTTCGTGTTCGCGGGCGATCCGGCCGCCGCCGCCGCCGTGCCCCTGCCGCTGGTGCCGGCCCTGGAGGAGGAGCCGGGTGCCTGGCTGGTGCAGGACACCTTCCGGGACCTGCCGATGGATGCCCTCACCCTGCTGGAGAACGTGCTCGATGTGAGCCATGTGCCCTTCACCCATCACCGCACCGTCGGCCGGCGGGAAAATGCCGCCCCGGTTGAAGCCGAGCGCACCAGCTTCGGCCCCGAGGGCTTCACCCTGCTTTGGCGGGAAGGGCCGCGGCGGGGCAAGCTCGGCAGCCAGCACACCACCTTCCTGGCACCCGGCCTGCTCTGGCATGACCTCACCGCCCCCGGCTTCGCCCGCTTCCTGACGGTCGTCTATGCGGTGCCGATCCGCCGCGGCTCCTGCCGGCTGATCGCCCGTTTCCCCTTCCGCTTCCAGTCGAAGCTGCCGGCCCTGCTGCTGCGGTTGCGCCCCGAGTGGCTGCAGCATCTCGGCAACCACACCGTGCTCGAGGATGATCAGATCTTTCTGCACGCCCAGGAGTTGCAGCTGGAGCGGCGCGGCGGCAGCGCCGAGGCCGGCCGCGCCTTCTTCCTGGCCACCCCCGCCGACCGCTACGTCAAGGCCCTGCACGACTGGGTCAACCGCCATGGCGGTGAACCCTTCCCCGGCCAGCCCCTGCCGGCCCGCCAGCAGCGCCCCGCCCTCCTGGACCGCTACCACAGCCACACCGAGCACTGCCGCGCCTGCCGCGGGGCTCTGGCGGCGATTCGGCGCTGGCAGCCCCTGTTGGCCCAGCTGCCCTGGCTTGGCCTGCTGCTGCTGATCCTCCTGCCCCGCCCGGCGGGCATCGCCATCGGCCTGACCGTGGCGGCCCTCGGCATCGCCCTGGGCCGCCAGCTGCGGCGCTGGGAGCGGCAGCTGCTGCAGGGGGATGGTCGGCCGCCGCGCAACCGCGACTGAGCGACCCCGGCAGCCGAGGGGTGTCGGGTCGCGGATCAGTCCCGACCCTTCCAGCCGGTCAGGCCGGCTGCGGCGCTGGAGCGCACCAGGGCGCGGGCGGCCGGCAGGGCCGGCTCCAGCTGGGAGGAGGAGAAGGGGGGCAGGGAGCGGGTGCGCAGCCAGGCTCCCCAGCGGAACTCATGGAAGGGAATCAGGGGGGCGGCCTCGACCAGGCCCTCTTTCTTGAGTTTCCAGACCAGGCTCCGGTACGGGTCATCCTGCAGCTCGGTCAGCCGCTCCGGCAGGGCGGTGGGGGGCAGCGGACCCTGGCCGCGACCGTCATAGAGGTAAAGCCAGCCGCGCTCCTGCAGCTCCAGCAGCACCCCTTCGCGATCGACGGCCTCCGATTCCAGCACCACATAGCCGTAGGCAACGGCCTGGGGATCGATCTCCACCAGGGCCCGCAGCCGGTGGTGACGATCCACCATCCACAGCTTCCCCTGGCGATTGCGCACCAGCGGTACGGGTTTGCCACCGAGATAGCGGCGCCGCTCCTCACCGCTTTCCTGGGAGAAATCCACCTGGCGGCTGCGCACCTCGGCCAGACCAACGCAGAGCTGGGTGGGTTGGAGCTCGGCCACGGCCACCTCCAGGAAGGTGCTCTTGCCGCCGGGGGAAGGCAGGGGCTGGTAAGGCGGAAGGCGCAGGCTCATGGCGACACGGCGCAGAGATCCATCCTCGCGCCCGAACGGCGCCGGAGCTGGCCGAATAGGGTCAGGGTCAGGCGCCATAGGCCATGACGATCGCGACCGATGCCACCGCCGCCGCCTTCGGGGCCTACGGCGCCGCCGCCGCCGCCCTGGAGGCGGGCCAGGTGCCGGTGGGTCCCCATGGCCCGATCGGGGTGCTGGTCTGCGGCCACGGCAGCCGCAACCGGCTGGCGGTGGAGGAATTCGCCGACCTGGTCCGGCAGCTGCGACTGCGGCTGGCGGGGACGCCGGTGGAGTTCGGCTACCTGGAGTTCGCCCGGCCGATCCTGCGCGATGGCCTGGAGGCGCTGCGCCAGCGGGGCGTGCGCCATGTGCTGGCGATTCCGGCGATGCTGTTCGCCGCCGGGCACGTCAAGAACGACATCCCCTCGGTGCTCAACACCTACGCCGCCGAGACCGGTCTGCGGATCGACTACGGCCGGGAGCTCGGCGTCGATCGGGGCATGATCCAGGCGGCCGGCGCCCGCATCCAGGCCTGCCTCGACAGCGCCGATCGCCAGGACCTGGAGGCCGGCCGGCCGCTCCTGGCCCGCCATGACACCCTGCTGGTGGTGGTGGGGCGGGGTGCCTCCGATCCGGATGCCAACAGCAACGTGGCCAAGGTGACGCGGATGCTGGTGGAGGGGTTCGGGTTCGGCTGGGGCGAGACGCTCTACTCCGGCGTCACCTTCCCCCTGGTGGAGCCCGGGCTGCGGCAGCTGATGAAGCTGGGCTACCGGCGGATCGTGGTGTTTCCCTATTTCCTGTTCTCCGGTGTCCTGGTCAGTCGGATCGTGCAGCACAGCCAGCGGGTGGCGGCTGATCACGGCGGGGTCGAGATTCTCCATGCCTCTTATCTGGGGGCCCATCCCCAGGTGCTCGCCACCTTCGAGGAGCGGGTGCTGGATGTGCTGCGGGGCGAGACGGCGATGAACTGCTCGCTCTGCAAATACAGGGCCCAGGTGCTGGGGTTCGAGACGGAGGTGGGCAGCCCCCAGCACAGCCATCACCACCATGTCGAGGGGCTGGTGGAGAGCTGCAACCTCTGTGAGCGGGAGTGCACCGGCGCCTGCCAGCCCAACGGTGTGCCCCTGCCGGTGGGGCCCGCAGCGGCGGTGGGGGATGGGGGAGGAGCCAGCGCTGGCCGCGGCCATTCCCATGACCATGGGCACTCCCACGACCATGGCGCTCCCCATGATCACGGCCCTTCCCATGACCACGGGCAGTCCCACCATCCCAGCCATGAGCACGGGCACCCCAGCCATGGCCACCCCCATGGCCTGGAGGCCGGGGCCGCCGCAGCCGCCCAGCCCCCTGCCGGCAGCGCTTCGGGCCATCACCACCCCCCCTATCCCCACGCCGATCACCCCCTGGGGCCCCGCACCCTGCGCGGTGGCGGCGCTGGCGGCAGCGGTGAAGGCGGCGGTGACCCGGCGGCTGACAGGGGCTGAAGCCCGTTTCAGGGTTCGGGTCCGCCGGGGGGACAGCCCGCTGCCGCTGGAGCGAGCCGTTCCAGGGGCGCCACCAGCGCCTGGGGAGGGTCAGCGCCTGGAGCCGGGCCACAGCCCCACAGCGATCCGACCGTGGCCAGGGCCTCGCCTGGAGCCCGCGGATCAGGGAGCGGGTTCCAGGCAGCGCTGTGGCGTGGGCGTCCTGGTTCCTGGCGCCCGTCGCCCATCGATCAGGGAAGCGACAGAACCCGGGCCCCCTTGCCAGGAGCCGGCGGCCCGAACCCGACAACCGGCCAGCAGGGACCAATGGATTGAGAATCGCAACGCGATCGTGAACAAAAGGGGTGGGAATGCTGCGCCTCGCCCGTCTCGTCTCGATCTGGGTCCCATCGGACCATCGTTGATCAGCAGTGCTGATCGCCGGGGATTTCCCCATTTTGCCCCCGTTTTCCACCGAAAACGCGGGGTTTTTCCCCAGGAGAGTCGCGCAGCCGACCCCTGCGTCCCGCGGCTGGGGAAAACGCAGCCCCGCCGCCGCTGCGGTTGACAGATCCGGCGCCGGGCCTCCTGCCGTAGCCACTGCCTGCTGCAATCCGCCGAAACCGCCGCCTCCGGGGCTGTCTCAGGGTGTGGCGAGGTGATTCTGAGCTGGCGGTGCGGCTTTGACGGCAGCCATGGAGCTGTGGCCTACTGACTTCATCCACTGCGACGCTCGGGCCCCTGATGACGAACAACGGCTTCCCTGAGGGTCAACCCGCCGCGGCCGCCAGCCTCCCCCCGGCAGCCCGGGTGAGCCTGGAGGCAGAGGTGCCCGAGGTGCTGTTTGAAGGCATGCGCCATTTCCTGCGCAGCCATCCCCACTGGGACCAATACACCGTGATCACCTCAGCCCTGGCGGGCTTCCTCTTCCAGAACGGCTGCGGGGACAGCAGCGTGACCCAGCACTATCTCGACGGCCTGTTCCTGCGCCAAGGCTGAGGCCGCCAGGCCTGCGGGCCACTGCCCCCCGCGATGGGAGAGAGCTGGCCCAGCAGCGATCCTCGCGGGGGCCTGCCGGGGCCGCTGAAAGCTCGCCTGATCACAAAAAAAAGAGCGGAGGTGCGACCCCCCGCTCGTTGGTTTTCTCCCTTGCCCGACCCTGTTAAAGGTCGCCTGTGCATTGTGCGAGGAGCTCCCGGCCCGAACTGTGGTGTCCGACACCGATCAAGATCCGGATGGGCAGGCCCTGACAGCCACCCCATCCCGACCCCTGGGGCTGATCGGGCACGCTCAGGCTTCGCCCCGCCGCAGCCGTGCCGCCGCCGCCTCACAGGCCCGCCAGGTCAGGGCCATCGAGGTGAGGGTGGGGCTCTGCCAGGCGGAACTGGGCCAGCAGGCGCCATCGGTCACCAGCACGTTCGGGGCACCCCAGCAGCGGTTCCAGGGATCGAGCACCCCCTCGCTCGGCGTGGCCGAAAGGCGGGCACCGCCCAGCTCATGGATGTAGTAGCCCGGTGGCGCCGGCCCTTCCGCCACCGCCACGCCGGCGCGGATCCAGGGCTCGAGCAGCGGCAGCCGGAACAGCTCCTCGATCGGGTGGATCGTGCCTCCCGCCGCCGCCACCACTGCGGCCATGCGGGCGTGCATGTGGGCCACCATGGCCAGCTCGTTGGCGCCCCAGCGGCAGCGGATGTGGGGGGTGGGCAACCCGAGGTGGTCGAGGCGGCTGCCATCGAGGCTCACCCGGTTCTCGGGATCGCTGAGCACCTCGCCATGGCCGATCAGGAAGCCCACCGCCTCGCCGGGCCGGCGCCGAAGCAGGCGGGGCGGATCGAAGCGCTGGATCGCGGTCCAGAGGCCGTAGCCGCGGCGGAAGCCGAGGCCCTCGTCGCCGTTGAGATTGACCGTATTAGGGATGAAGCAGCTGCCGGCGCCCGACAGCTCGGCCACTTCGGCGGGTTCCGGCACGCCGGGCAGGGAGAAGAAGCGGCTGGTGGAGATGTGATCCATCAGGTGCAGCCCCAGGGTCCCGGAGGGATCGCTGAAGGCCCCCTCGCCGCTGCCTTCGAGGGAGTGGAGCAGGATCCGCAGCGTCTCGATCGTGGAGGCGCACAGCACCACCAGCGGCGCCTGCAGCAGCTCCCGGCTGCCCCCCTTGCCCACCACCACCACCCCATCGGCCCGCTGCCGGCCGTGGTCGATGGCCAGATGGCTCACGGTGGTGCCGCTCCGCAGCCGGACCCTGCCGGTGGCCAGGGCCCGGGCCAGGGTGCTGCCCGGTGAGCTCGCCGGCGACCAGGGTGCTTCCGGCCGGGGCCGGTGCAGGCGGAAGCCACGCGAGTGGATCAGCGGCAGCCCCAGCTCGCGGCCGATCGCCTGCCTCAGGCGCTCCTCTCCCGGGGTGAGGGGCAGCGGCGGCCGGAAGTCGCCATCGGGCAGCTGCGGCAGCCCATCGCCGTGGCCATGCACCCCGAGCAGACGCTCCAGGCGGCTGTAGTAGGGCGCGAGGTCGTCGCTGCCGATCGGCCAGGCGGGGCCATGGCCATCGCGCTCGCCGGCCCTGAATTCATGGTCCGAAAGCCGCAGGGTGATGCCGCCCCAGGTGAGGCTGCGCCCACCCACCTGCCGCCCCCGGGTCCAGAGGAAGGGCTGCCCGTCCGGGAAGCTCCAGGGGTGGTCGATCTCATCGATGAACAGGTCCGGGTTCTGTTTCCAGTAGCCCGGATGCTGGGCCTGCAGCCGCTGGCGACCGCTGCTGAGGCTGCAGGCCCGCCGCAGGCTGTTGAGCGGTTCGCTCCCCATGGCCCGCTCCGGCGCCAGTTCGGGGCCCGCCTCGAGCACCAGCACCTGCAGGCCCGCCTCGGCCAGCACCATCGCGGCCACCCCGCCGGTGGCGCCCGAACCGACCACCAGGGCATCAACCTCGCAGGCGGCGCTCATCGGCCTGATGGGGGCACGGTGGCTAGGCGGGACACGGGCTGGGCCATCGGCGACGGCAAGGGCGACGAACGGGGCCATCCTCATCCCGGGAGTGCCGCCGCTCCGGCCGGGGGGCATCGGCCCAGGGCTGCGCCGCAGCTGTGCCGAACCGGAGCCGGGCCTGGGCGGTGCCTGCTGGCAGGGGCAGGGCGCACGGTTCAGCCGGGTGAAGGGGCAGGGCCTCCTCCGGGGCAGCGACGGCTGGCTGGCTGCCGGCGGAGGCCCGATGGAAAGGGCATCCAGTTGGCCACCACGGCCCCGGTGGCGGATGGCCGCAGCGGTAGCTGGGGGGGCCGGGTGTCGGGAATGTTCGGGTAGGACAAGCGGCGCGGCCTGGCCAGCATTCCTATGCTCTGGTTTCGACCTCTTTCGACCTCTTCTGGTTGTTGTCCCCCGGGCTTCCTGGCCAGCCCGCCACCATCCCTGACCAGCGCCAATCAGCCCTGACCAGCCCACCTGACCAGCCCAGCAGCAGTGCTGCCCCCCCCCAGCTCCAGCCCCGATCCCCGCTGCAATGCGCGATCCAATGCCAGCAGCCGAGCCAGCAGACACACCAGCCGCCCCGGCAGCAGCGATGAAGGTGTTCATCAGCCATTCCAGCCGCGACAAGCCGGAGGTGGAGGCTCTGGCGCGCTTTCTGCGCTCTGAGGGAATCGATGCCTGGTTCGACAAATGGGAGATCGCCCCTGGCGACGATGTGATCGCCAGGATCAACCAGGGGCTGGCCGAGGCGAATGCGGGCTTGATCGTCTTCTCCGCCGCCTCCCTGGAAAGCCCCTGGGTGAACGCCGAGGTGAGCAGCCTCACCCACGCCATGATCGAAAGCGGCCAGCTGCTGATTCCCCTGCAGCAGGGCGCTGACGCCTACATCCCCCCCCTGCTCAGGGCCCGCTGCCGGCTCCGTCTCGACCAGCATGGGCTGATTGCCGACGCCCTGCGCAGCCGCGAGCGCAACAGGCCGCCCCTTGGTCAAGCAGCCGCCAGCGCTGTCGAGGTGGTGCGCCTCTGCCTGGAGCGTCACCCCGAGGGTGCCGTTGCGGTGACGGCTCATCTGCCGGGGCTGGCCCCGCTCCAGCTGGACCACCCCGGCCTGCCCGCCGCCCTGTTGGCGGCCCGCGCCGGCTTCCTGCGTGGCTTCGGGAGCGGCCGGGACCTGGCCCCCCGGGGCCTTGCCTCCCTGGACGCCGATCTGGCGAACCTGGGCCACCAGCTGGCGGCGTTCTGCCTGCCGGCAGGGGCTGAACCGGCCCTGCGCGACCTGGTGGATCACAGCGCCCCCGGCACGGTGGTGGAAGTGGCGATCGAAACCTCGGATCCGGAGCTGCTGGGGCTGCCCTTCGAAACCCTGCGGCTGGCCGACGGCCGACTCCTGGCCACCCAGCCGGCTGTGGTGCTGCTGCGGCGGGGAGCGGCGCCACGGCGGCCGACGCAGCCCCTGGCCGGCCCCTTGAAAGTGCTGGTGGCGGTGGGAGCACCGGATGAGGGCAGCAGCGGCGCGGCGGTTCTCGATTACGAACGCGAACTCCAGACGATTCTCAATGCGGTGGAACCGGCCCAGCGCAACGAGAACGTTGAGGTGCGGATTCTGGAGGTGGGCCACGCCGAGGTGATCGCGGCGGCGATTCAACAGGACGCTTATCACGTTCTCCACCTCTCCTGCCACGGCCAGCCCGGTGCCCTGGAACTCGAGGATGAGGACGGCCGTGCGGTGCGCACCACGGCGGCGGATCTGGTGGGCCCCATCCGTGGGACGGGCCGGCCGTTGCCGTTGGTGGTGCTCAACGCCTGCCATGGCGGCGTCGAAAGCGATGGGGGCACGACCGCCAGCCTGGCCACCGCCCTCCTGACGGCGGGCATCCCGGCGGTGCTGGCGATGCAGACCACCGTGAGCGACCGCTACGCCACCGAGCTGGCCGGCGCCTTTTACAAGCACCTGACCAACCGGGAACCGGCCCTGGCGAGCCGAGCCCTGGCCGCCGCCCGTCAGGAGCTGGAACAGCTGCGCCTGCAACGGCTGGCCAATGGCGCGCCCCTGGCCCTGAACCTGCCGGAAGCCGCCACGGCAGCCCTTTATCTGGCCGGCGACGAACAGCCCCTCGCCGATTTCGGCGCCGACAAGGTTCCCCTCCGCCAGCGGCCGGTCCATGGCCTGGCGGGTCCGGTGCCCCAGCTGCCGATCGGTGAACTGGTGGGCCGGCGCCAGGAGCTGCGCCGCTGCCTGCAGCGCCTGCGGGATCAGTGTCGACCAGGCGGCGTTGTGGTCACAGGGATCGGTGGGGTCGGCAAAAGCAGCGTGGCCGGCAGGGTGATGCAACGCCTCAAGGAGGAGGGCTGGCTGCTGGCCAGCCACGTTGGCCGTCTGGATCTGGGCTGCCTCGCCGCGGCGGTGGCCAGAGGACTGCGGGGGGCCCCAGGACCATCCGGCCAACGCCTTGCCGAGCGGCTGCGCCGGCCCGACTGCGACGATCAGGAACGCCTGGAGCTGATCGAAGCTGCCCTGAGCGAGCAACCGCTGCTGCTGGTGCTCGATGACTTCGAGCAGAACCTCGACACCGGCGGCCAGGCCTTTCTCGATCCAGACGGGGCGGATCTGCTGAAGCAGCTGAGCCTCAATGCCAGCCGGGGCCGCTTGCTGCTCACCTGCCGGTATCCCCTGCCCGGGTCGCCGGCGGGGCTTGACCGGGTGGCGGTGGGGCCCCTCAGCGAAGCGGAAACGCGCAAGCTGGTCTGGCGCCTGCCGGGGCTGATGGCCCAGAACCTGCCGCCGGCGGACATGGCGGCGCTGCTGCGGCGGATCGGCGGTCACCCGCGGATTCTGGAATTTCTTGATGGCCTGCTCAGCCAGGGCCAGGGTCGCCTGCCGGCTGTGAGTGAACGGCTGGATCGGGCCCTGGCCCAAGCCGGCATGACACCCGGCACTGGGGTCAGGGATCTGGACGAAGGCGTGCGGCAGGTGGTGAGCCTGGGCATGCGGGATGTGCTGCTCGCTGAACTGCTGAACCTTGCCCGGGATCAGGGGCTGGAGGACGTGTTGCTGCAAGCGGCGGTTTCGGGGCTGGAAACGCCTGTGGCTGGGCTGGCCTGGATGCTGGAGCGAGGCGGTGCCAGCGTCGACGAAACGGCGGTGCAAACCGCCCTGCAACGCCTGGAATCCCTCTCGCTGGTGGTGCGCTCAGCCTCGGGCGGGGCCTGGGTGCATCGTTGGACCGCTGAAGGCCTGTCTAGACTCGCCGACGAAGCTCTCCAGGCCCCCCGTTGTCGCAGCGCCGGCGATTACCGCTGGTGGAAGTTTGAACAAGGGGTCGGCGACCTCGCCGACGCTCTGGAAGCGGTGCGCAACTACCTTCAGGGTGGACACTGGGATTCAGCAACGCAAGTGGCTGGGACGTTGATCCAGGCGCTGCAGGCCGCCAGCCAGACCGCGAGTGTGGCGGCCCTGGCGAGCGAAGTGCTGGCGTGCCTGCCGGAGGATCATGGCAACTTCCTCCGCCTTGCCGATGCTGAAGCGGGCGCCCATCTGGCCCTGGGTCAGGGGCAACGTGGTTTTGCCCGCTACCAACAGATGCTGGCCATCGCCGAACGCCTCGCGAAGAACGAACCGGAGCGGGCCGATTACCAGCGCGACCTTTCGGTGTCGTATATCAAAATCGGTGATTTGTATCGTGACCTGGGCCAGGGGGAAGCGGCCCGCCAGGCCTATGCCAGCTCCCTGGCCATCGCCGAACGCCTCGCGAAGAACGAACCGGAGCGGGCCGATTACCAGCGCGACCTGGTGGTGTCCTATGTGAAGGTTGCCAGCGCCGCAAGCCCCCCAGACCGCCCCCTGCTGGAGAAGGCCCTCGGGATTCTGCTCGCCCTGAAGGAGCAGGGCCGGCTGGCACCGGCCGATCAGGCCATGGTCGGGGCGTTGCAGGAGATGCTGCAGGGGAGCTGAGCGCTGCTCCACTGGCCAGGCCGATGGACCTTCGCCACGGAGTGGCGGACAAGCGATGAAGCTGCCAACAAAAAAACCTCCCCGGCAGGAGAGGTGTTGGCTTGAAACATGTGGTGGCGGGGGCGAGATTTGAACTCGCGACCTTCGGGTTATGAGCCCGACGAGCTACCAGACTGCTCTACCCCGCGTCAGTGCCCAGTTCTCAGGAGGAGAAACAGGACCGGCGTGTCGTCCGTTGTCGACCTTGCAATCCTACCAGCCCATGCCCCCCCACCAGCGCCGGCGTCAATCGAAACGCAGCTCTCCCTCCACCCCCAGGCGCAGATGGTCCGCCGGACGCAGGAAACGGCCGGCGAGATCCTCGATCGTGGAGGGCGTGAGCCAGCCCAGCTGCTCCAGCACATGCAGGGTCACGGCGTGCTTGGCCCGGGAGGAGCCGTCCTCCACCTTCACCGCCACCGCCAGCCCCTCACCGACCCGGCTGACGCACTGGATTCCCTCGGCGCCCCCCTTGCTGATCACCTGGCCGTGGCCGAGCCGCATCAGCTCGGTGTCGAAGCGCCCTTCGCCGGCCACCAGCTCCGGATGGGCCAGCATCGAACGGCCCAGCCGCTCCAGATCCGGGTGTTCCCCGGCTCCGAGATGGGCGAACAGCAGGGCCATCTGGGCCAGCTGCAACTGCAGGGTGGGGGCCCCACAGTCGTCGCGCGCCTGCACCAGCTCGGCGCCGGGGAGTCCGAGCAGCTCCCCCACCCGCTTCACCACCTCCCGCTGCAAGGGATGGTCGGGTTGCAGATAGCTTTCCAGGGGCCAGTGCATCTGGCGGCAGCTGGCCAGGAAGGCGGCGTGTTTGCCGGAGCAGTTGTGCTCCAGTGGGCTGGTGGCGCCGGCTGGGACTGGGCACTGCAGCCGGGTGGCCTCCAGATCAGCCCCCCAGAGCAACCGGAAGGCCTCTCGGGCATGGGCGGCGGTGCCGGCATGGGAGGCGCAGGCGATCGCCAGACCACGGTCGCCGCAGCCGTTGCGCTCAGCGGCGCCACTGGCCACAAACGTGGTGGCCTGGAAGGGCTTGAGGGCTGAGCGGATGAAGCTGAGCTGCTGGGGATCGCCGGCGCGCATCAGCACCCGCCCCCGACGATCGCAGACCACCGCATGGACCCGGTGGCAGGACTCCGGAATGCCGTTGCGCAGCAGCCGGACCTCCAGCGGTGGCACGCCCGGCCGCAGGGCTCCGGAGAGGCTGGAGGGAAGGCTCATGGGGGTGGGGGGCGCCGCGCCGGGCTGGCGGCTGTTCAGAGAGCCTGACAGAGGCCGGCTCCGGCCAGAAGCAGCAGGGCCGCCAGGGCGGCACCCCGCCGCAGCCGCTGCAGCACCGGTTCCACCTGCAGGCGGGCCACCAGCAGATCCTGCTGGCGCCAGCTGATCGGCTTCTCCCAGACCTGACCGTCGTACCAGCCCGACTCCTCATACTCCACCCGTTCGGCCCGCAGCCGGCGGCTCACATAGGTCCAGCCCAGCCCCTGGCGGGCCAGCAACAGCAGGGGCAGGAGCAGGGCGGCCGTGCAGCCGGCCAGCACCAGCCGCGGCGGATCGTGGCGCAGGGTGTAGCTGCCGCTGGCCACCAGCAGGCAGGGAGGCAGCGCCAGCAGCCAGCTGAGGACCAGGGCACGGGCCAGGGCCGGACCGCCGGCATCGGCCCAGGCGAAGAACCAGGAGCGCTGCAGCTGGCGGTATTCCTGCAGCGGTCGCTGCTCGGGCGGGACCGGGCAGGCGGAATCCTGCACCGGCAGGCCTGAGGGGGCAACGTCCATCGAGCCTCAGGAGGCGGGGGTGATGCCGGCCGTGGCGGCGGCGGCCCGGGGGCTGATGTAGCGCTCCTGGCCGCCATGGCCCCAGAAGGCCTCGAGGTCGTAGTAGGCCCGCTCCTGGGGAGTGAGCACATGCACGATCAGCTCGCCGTAATCGAGCACCACCCAACGCCCCTCGCTCAGGCCTTCGCGGCGCAGGGGCAGACGGCCGGCGCGCTCCTCAAGGCTGTCCTCCACCGAACGGGCGATGGCCCGCACCTGCACATCGGTGAGGCCGCTGCAGATCACGAACCAATCGGCGAGGGAGGAGATCTCCTCCACCCGGATCAGGCGGATGTCCACCGCCTTGCGGTCGTCGCAGGCCTCGGCGGCACTCCTGGCCAGCACCTCACTGTCGCCGCGCAGGTCAGCCATAGACGTTCTCGCTGGTGACCGACTGGCGGGAACCCTGCTGCTGAGCCATTTCAGCCCTGGCCTTGCCGGCGCTCTTGCGCAGGGCCTCGAGCCGGTCTTCGTAGAAAGCCCGGCGCTTCTTCTTGCGGGTCTGCTCGACCAGCTCCTTGAGGGCGCCGCCCAGGCTCTTGTAGGCATTGGGCAGGCTGTAGCCGAAGCGGCAGGCCAGGTCAATCGCCCGTTCGTCGGCCTGGATCGCGTCCTGCAGACGCTTCTCGGAGTTGTTCTTGAGATACAGGCGGTAGCCGGCGAAGCCCGACAGGCCCAGGGCCATCACCAGCAGCAGGCCGTCCTGCACCCACAGCTCGCCGATGGCGCCCCCCAGACCGATGGCCAGGGCAGCCATCTCCCAGCCATCACGGGGCACGGCGTCGTTCTGGATCCGGCCCACCTCATGCCAGAACAGCAGGTTGCGGTGATCGATCGCCAGGGCATCCCACTTCTCCAGATCCACCTGGATCTCGATCTCATCCCTGCCGATCTCCTCAATGGCGATCAGGGGTGGAT
>JBMSXZ010000019.1:0-26314 GCA_049426205.1 Cyanobium sp. | reverse complement strand
GGCCCCGGAGAGCCAGCGGGAGGTCCTGGGTCTGATCCGTCGCCGCTGCAGCCGCCGAGATCGGCCGATCTCGGCCGTGTGGATCACCCACCGGCTGGAGGAACTGGAGCTCTGCGATGGCGCCGCCCTGATGGAAGCGGGGCGGCTGGGCCGCTGGCAGAGCCCTGCCGCGCTGCTGGCCCAGCTCCCCCCCTTGCTCGCCGGACCGGCCGAGCGGTAGGCTCTCGCGGTCCGCAACACGGATGTCCCTCCATCGGTTCCCGGTCTCCGGGTCTGCCACGTGGTGGGGACTTGAACCTGCACCGGTCTGTCCTCGGCTGGTCGCAGGATTTCATTCCTCGGTAGCTCAGCGGTAGAGCGGTCGGCTGTTAACCGATTGGTCGCAGGTTCGAATCCCGCCCGGGGAGTTTTTCAACACCACCATCCAGACCAGCTCGCCTGGGCCATGGAGCCTCGGCTTTCGGATGGGTCTGGCACCGGGTCCCCGGGCCCAATCCAGATTGGTATCGCGCCTTGTTGCAGGCTGTCGCGGCTTGGCGATCGGGCTGGACCCCAGCCTGGAGCGGATCTGGACGGGCTGGAGCAGCGAGGCATGGCGGCGTGAACTGACACGGAGCGGCCGCCAGCAACGGAGCACATCGGGCGGGGTCAGGAATCCCCGGAAAATGCCATGGTCGCGCCGATCGAGCGGAAGACTTCCTGAAGATCAGAGCCCCTGGCAGGGACTGGGGCCTAAGGATGCCGAGCCGTGACATTGGACGAAATCCTCAGCCCTTCGGGGTTTCTCCGGGATTTCACAAGGGAACTCTGGTCGAGGCCGCCGCCCCCGGCTGTGCGATCGAACACCAAGGGGCCAGCCAGGCGCCATGCAGCCGGAGCGAAAGCGAGAGACAATGCCCCCAACGACGCGCCAACTTTCGCCTTTACTGCCGCAACAGCTCACCAGCCAACCAACCACCCGCCGTTCCTGCCCCCGATTCCGTCTGCCATGAAGCCCTGCATCCTGCTCATCGAGGACGACAGCGACATGCGCGAGCTTGTGGCTGGCCACTTGGAGCACGGCGGCTTTGATGTTCAGCGAACCGACGATGGCATCAAGGGCCAAGCCCTGGCTTTGCAGTACAGCCCGGATGTGATCCTGCTGGACCTGATGCTGCCGAAGGTCGATGGCCTCACCCTCTGCCAGCGGCTGCGGCGTGATGAGCGAACCGCCAAGATCCCGATCCTGATGCTCACAGCCCTGGGCGGCACCAAGGACAAGGTCAGCGGCTTCAACTCCGGTGCCGATGATTACCTCACCAAACCCTTCGATCTCGAGGAGCTGATGGTGCGGGTCAAGGCCCTGCTCCGCCGCAGCGAGCGGGCCCCCCTCTCCAGCACGCACAACGAGATCCTCAGCTACAGCTGTCTCACCCTGGTGCCCGAGCGTTTCGAGGCGATCTGGTTCGATGCCCCGGTGCGCCTCACCCACCTGGAATTTGAGCTGCTCCACTGCCTGCTGCAACGCCATGGTCAGACCGTGGCCCCTTCGGTGATCCTCAAGGAGGTGTGGGGGTACGAGCCCGACGACGACATCGAGACCATCCGGGTGCATGTGCGTCACCTGCGCACCAAGCTGGAGCCCGACCCCCGCAAACCCCGCTTCATCAAGACGGTCTACGGGGCCGGCTACTGCCTCGAGCTCCCCAGCGGTGATCAGATCGACGCCCTGATTCCGCAGATCCAGCAGGCCCGCCTGGCCAAGCAGCAGGGCGGTGCCAAGACCGCCTCCAGTGTCGGGGCGAGCCAGGGAAACGGCAGCGAAGCCGCCTAGGGATCTCACCACTCCCGATCGGCGGCGGCTGTCGGAGCGCCGGGAAGGCGGTGCCCCAGCGCCTTAGCGGGGCTATCCCCCACTCGCCGTCAGCTGCAGCAGGGCCACCTCCCAGGCCAGCCGAGGCTGAACATGGCTGCGCAGCTGGGAGCGCAGACGCTCCAGGCGGCGGAGCTCGGCCGGTCGACGGCGGCGGCGCCAGAGGGCCAGCTGCAACCAGTCGATCAGCCAGAGCTGCTGGGGCAGATCGAGCTCCTCGCTCAGATCCCGGGCCAGCGTCAGGGCCTCGATCGGGTCGGCGCCAAAGGCCAGCAACCGCGACGCCAGCCCCTCGGGCAAGGCCCGCCACTGGCGGCGGTGCTGCAGCAAGCCGCCGGGGGAGCCCGCCGCCAGCTCCGCCAGTTCGGCGGGATCAGGTGCGATCGGCTGGACCAGCGCAGGCCCGGGTTCGTCGCCAGCGGGATCGCCGGCGCCCGCAGGCCGCAGCGCCCCTGACTCGGCCAGGGAGCCAAGCACCTGATCCACCAGGGCAGGGGAGAGCCGCCGGAAGGGGATCGTCTGGCAGCGGGAGCGAATCGTGCTCAGCAATTGCTCGGGGGCCGCGCAGATTAGGATCAGCAGGCCTTCGCCGGGCTCCTCCAGGGTCTTGAGCAGGGCGTTGGCAGCGGCTTCGGCCATGGCCTCTGCCCCATCCAGCACCACCAGGCAGCGCCCCCCCTCCACGGGCCTGCGGGTGAGGAAGGCCGTGACCTCACGCACCTGCTCCAACCGCAACTGGGGCGCCGCGCGGCGGGGCACCCCCTCCGACTCGGCCTGGGAGAGAGGCACGAGCCGTCCCTGGTGGGAATAGGTGGGCTCGACCCAGAGGAGATCGGGATGGTTGCCCTGCTGCAGCCGGCGGCGCAGGCTGCCGGCTGCAGCAGGGACTGGGGCCTGGACAGCGGCCGACACGGTGCTGGCACCTGGGCCGCTGCTGGCGAAGGCCGCGGTGGCGGCGTCGGTGGAGAGAGCAGGGATCGGGGCGGTGCTGGCTCGGAGTGCGGTTGCACCCGGATCGGTCGCGGCCAACACCCCCTCCAGGAAACGCAGGGCCGCCAGCCGGCGTCCCACCCCTTCAGGACCGCTGAACAGGTAGGCGGGGGCGAGGCGGCCCTGGCGCAAGGCCGCCTCCAGCAGCCGGACCGCCAACGGCTGGCCGAGCAGATCGGCGAACAGCTCAGCCACCGCCATCCCCCCCGGCCCCGGCAGCTGCGGGCCAGCCGGCGGCGGCCTCGCTCTCAATCGCCCGCCGACAGGACTGGGCCACCGCGGCGGAATCGGGGCCCGCATCGATCCGCCGCCACCGCCGCTCCTGGGCCAGGTGGGAGAAACCAGCGGCAACGCGCTCCAGGAAATCCAGCCCGGCCGCCTCGATCCGATCGGCGGGCCGGCCGCCGCGGCGGCGCAGCGACGCGGCGAGGGGGAGGTCAAGCCAGAGCGTGAGATCCGCCTCGAGGCCAGCGGTGGCGAAATGCTCCAGGGCGACGATTCGATCGAGCGGTAGGCCGCGGCCATGGCCCTGGTAGGCCGCCGTGGAGCCACAGAAGCGATCGCTCAACACCCAGTGGCCGGCCTCCAGGGCCGGCCGGATCACGGTGGCCACGTGCTGGGCCCGGTCGGCGGCATAGAGCAACAGCTCGGCATCGGTGCAGGGAGCCGCAGCCTCGGGCGGATGGAGCAACAGCTCCCGCAGGGCCCGGCCCAGGGGAGTGCCACCGGGCTCTCTGGTGCAGAGCAAGCGGGAGCCCGGTGGAATCAGGCCACTGGCCGGCAACCAGGCAGCCAGGGCCTCCAGCTGGGTGGTCTTGCCGCAACCATCGATCCCCTCCAGCACCAGGAACCGGCCCCGCGCCGCCAACGCTGACTCCTGCCCGATCACCCCGGCCGCTCCGCCCCCCTGGCGCCCCCATCCTGCAGGAGCAGGGCGTTGACGACCACCGTGATCGAACTGAGGGCCATCAGCAGGGCCGCCAGGGGAGGCGCCAGGCGGATGCCATAGCCCGGCAGCAGGGCGCCGGCGGCGATCGGCAGCATGATCAGGTTGTAAGCGAAGGCCCAGAACAGGTTCTGGCGAACCTTCACCATGGTTCGCTGGGCCAGGTCCAGGGCCCGGGGCAGCCCATCGAGACGGTCGCCCATCACCACCAGGGCGGCGGCCTCCTGGGCGATCTGGGTGCCGGTGCCCACGGCGATGCCCAGATCGGCCGCCGCCAGGGCAGGGGCATCGTTGATGCCATCCCCCACCATCGCCACGGGCCCATGGCTGCGGGCCGCCAGGATGCGGGTCAGCTTCTGCTCCGGACGCAGGTCCCAGGCCAGCTCATCGGGCTCGAGTCCCACCTGCCTTGCGGTGCGCCGCACCGGCCCTTCCCGGTCGCCGCTGAGCAGACCAAGGGCCAGGGAGCGGCGGCGCAGGGCCGTCAGGGTGGCGGCGGCATCGGCTCGGGGGCGATCCTCGACGGCGATCAGGCCGAGAAGATCAGATCCCAGGGCCACGGCCAGCAGGGAGGCCCCCGCCTCGGCCAGGCTGTCGTGGCGGACCTGCCAGGCCCGATCGATTCGCACCCCCTCAGCCTCCAGCCAGGCCAGCCGGCCGACCCGCAGCAGCGGCGCCGCGCCTTCCTCGCCGGCAAGGGCCCCAGCCTCCAGGCGGCCTTCGAGCCCATCCCCGGGCCGGGTGCGCACCCCGACCACGGGCCACAGGGGCAGCTGGCGGACCTCCGCCTCCTGGAGCACGGCATGGGCCAGAGGATGGCGGCTGTCCCGCTCCAGGCTCGCCGCCAGCTGCAGCAGCCGGGCGGCGGCTTCGGCGGCCAGGTCCCCAGCCTCACAGGGCTCCACGGCGGTCACCAGCGGCCGGCCCAGGGTCAGGGTGCCGGTCTTGTCAAACAGCACGGTGCGCAGGCCGGCGGCGGTCTCGATCGCGTCACCACCGCGGAACAGCAGGCCGGCGCGGGCGGCGGCCCCGGTTCCCACGCTCAGGGCCGCGGGGGTTGCCAGGCCGAGGGCGCAGGGACAGGCCACCACCAGCACGGCGATCGCCAGCTGCATGGCCAGGGCCAGCGGGGTGCTGACCAGCCCGATCGACCCATGGCCATGGGCGGCATGGGGACCGGCAGCGGTTTGGAGGACCGCCGGCCAGAGGCGCGTTCCCCAGCGCCACCAGAACAGGAAGGTGGCCAGGGCCAGCAGCAGCACCGCCACGGTGAAGCGTCCGGCGACGCGATCGGCCAAGCCCTGGATCGGCGCCTTGCGCAGCTGGGCCTGCTCCACCAGGCGCACGATCCGGGCGATGGAGCTTTCGGCGCCGCTGCGCAGCACCTCCAGCTCCAGCGGTGCCAGCAGGTTGAGGCAGCCGGCCGCCAGCTCACTGCCGGGCCCCACCAGCTGGGGGAGGCTTTCACCGGTGAGGGCGGAAGCATCGAGGCTGGAGCTGCCCTGACGCACCACGCCATCGACAGGCACCCGATCGCCGGGCAGCAGGCGGATGCGGTCGCCAGGCCGCAGCCCGCCCACCCGCACGGGCCTGGGGGGGCCGTCGTCGACGAGCAGCAGGGCCTGATCGGGCTGGAGGTCGGCCAGGGCCTCGATCGCCCGGCCGGTCCGGAACCGGGCCCGTTCCTCGAGGAAGCGGCCGGCCAGCACGAACCCGAGCAGCATCACGCCCTCGTTGAAAAAACAGGGCCAGCCCCCCTGGGGCCAGATCCAGCCCACAAGGCTGGCCAGGTAGGAGCTGCCCACCCCCAGGGCCACCAGGGTGTCCATGCCAGGCGCAGCCGCAAGGGCGGCGCGGGTTCCCGACACCAGGATCGGCCGGCCGGGGCCCGCCAGGGCGACAGTGGCCACCAGGGCATGGAACCAGGGCGCCCCCAGGGGGGTGGCGCTGAGGGGGCTGGCGCCGGCATCGGCGAGATGGCCGGCCCCGGAGGCCAGCACCAGCAGCAGGGCCACCAGCAGCTGGCGCCAGCGCTGCCACCAGTCCCGCTCCTGGAGCCGCTCCCGACGACTGGTGGGGAGTTCGTCGCTGCGGGGCCGCGCCTGGTAGCCGAGGCCGGCCAGGCTCTCCAGCAGAGCTGGCAACCGCTGCTCGGGCCGATCCACCTCCAGCCAGGCGGTGCGGCTGAGCAGGCTGACGCTCACCTGGCCCACCCCCGGCTGCTGCAGCAGGCGCTGCTCGACGGCCCGCACGCAACCACCGCACTTCATGCCCTCGACCTCCAGCAGCAAGGTCGAGCTGGGGGCGCCGGCCGATCGGGTGGACAGCGCGGGCCGTGGGGACAGGGGTGGCGCCGGGGCAGGGGCCGGCGCGGCAGCGATGGCAGCCGCGGCATCCAGGCCCTGGCTGGGCCCCTGGGCCTGGCCCAGGGGCTGACCAGGCCCGTGAGCTTCCGGGGCCACCCCCCTCCCGCCCCGGTTCGGGCCGTTCTCGGGTCCGGCCGACGGGGCCGCGGGAGGGGGAAGGATGGACACCGGCCGAAGTCTCAGGGCTTCAGGCTAGGGACATTGGCCAGCGCAGCCCGGGGCTGGAGAGCAACGGGCAGGATGGTGGGCAGAACCGGACCTGCGGCCGTGCCTCGCTCCCAGCGCAACGACAACTTCATCGACAAGAGCTTCACGGTGATGGCCGATCTGATCGTGAAGCTGCTGCCGATCGACCCCAGGGCCAAGGAAGCGTATGTGTACTACCGCGACGGCCTCTCCGCCCAGAACGACGGCGACTACGCGGAGGCGCTCGACAACTATGAAGAAGCCCTCAAACTCGAAGAGAACGCCATCGACCGTGGCGAGATCCTCAAGAACATGGCAATCATCTTCATGAGCACTGGCGACGAGGAGAAGGCGCTCGACTACTACCGGCAGTCACTTGAGGCCAACCCCAATTCGCCCTCCTGCCTGAAGAACATGGGCCTGATCTTCGAGAAATGGGGGCGGATTGCCGCCGAAAACGGCGACCAGGACAGCGCCGATCGCTGGTTTGACGAGGCTGCCGAACACTGGACCCGGGCCGTGAAGCTCTATCCAGGCGGTTACCTCGATATCGAGAACTGGCTGAAGTCTTCCGGCCGCAGCAATGTGGATGTCTACTTCTGATCGGCTGGGTTAGGGATGCTCTGGATAACCCTGGCCATCGCCCGGGAGCCCGACCAAGGCACCTGTCGCTATCTTGATTGCAATTTTCGCTCATCTGGTTTTCCAGGGCTTCCTTAGCGCCTTAGCTGATTCGTCCTGCACCCCCTGATCGCTGCGGCGGGCTCGCCTGAGGCTGGAGCGGCACCCCACGGCCGAACCGTACGGCTGGTGATGCGCTTCCGCATAGACGCCAGAGCCCCCACACCTCCGGCTCCCCCGCAGCGCTTCTAGGCGCCATCTCCGGCGGCATCCACCCCCAGGGCCAGCACCAGGGCTTCGGCCACCGTGGCGGCCTCCAGCAACTGCAGACCAAGACGAACGGCCACAGCAGCCAGGCCACTGCCCCTGGGCACCACCGCTCGCCGGAACCCCAGCCGCGCCGCCTCCTGGAGGCGCAGCTCCAGCTGGCCCACGGGTCGCAGCTGCCCCCCCAGCCCCAGCTCCCCCACCAGCACCGTGCCGGCGGGCAGGGTGAGATCGCGATAACTGGCGACCACCGCGGCCGCCACCCCCAGATCCGCCGCCGGCTCCTCCACCTCCAGGCCGCCGGCCACGGCCAGGTAGCAGTCGAAGCGGGAGAGGGGCAGGGCCAGGTGCTTCTCGAGCACGGCCAGGATCTGATGCAGCCGGTTGGCCGCCAGACCGGTGGTGCTGCGGCGGGGGCTGGCATAGCTGGTGGGGCTGACCAGGGCCTGCAGCTCCACCACCAGCGGCCGGGTGCCTTCGCAGGCCACGATCGTGCCGGTGCCGGGCCCTTCGCCGCCGAGGAAGAGGGCGCTGGGGTTGGTCACCTCGGCCAAGCCGCCACCACCCATCTCGAACACCCCCAGCTCATGGGTGGCCCCGAAGCGGTTCTTCACCGCCCGCAGCAGCCGATGGCTGGCGAAGCGGTCCCCTTCGAAGGTGAGCACCGCATCGACCAGATGCTCCAGCACCTTGGGGCCCGCCAGCAGGCCCTCCTTGGTGACGTGGCCCACCAGCAGCAGGGCCGTGTGCTGGCGTTTGGCGAGCCGCTGCAGCACCGCAGCGCACTCCCGCACCTGGGCCACCGAGCCCGGCGCACTGGCCAGGGCTCCGTCGTGGAGCGCCTGAATGCTGTCGATGATCGCCACGGCCGGCCGCAGGGCCTCCAGCTCCTCAAGCACCAGCTCCAGGTCTGTCTCGGCGAGGAGCCGCAGGCCGGCGGCGGCTGGAGCGGTCCGCTCCGCCTCCGCCAAGGAGGGGGGGCCAGCAACGCCGCCGCCCCCCGACGCCGCGGCAGCCCTGGCGCCATCGCTGGCCGGCGCCAAGGACGCCTCCGGCAGGGCCCCGGCGCCCTCTGCCGGCTCCCGCAGCCGCCGCCAGCGCAGGGTCACCTGCTGGGCCGATTCCTCAGCGCTCACATAGAGCACGGAGCTGCTGCTGGCCATGGCGCGGGCGCACTGGAGCAGCAGGGTCGACTTGCCGATGCCGGGGTCGCCACCCACCAGCACCAGCGAGCCCGGCACCAGGCCGCCCCCTAGCACCCGGTCGAGCTCGCCGTAGCCACTGGCCAGGCGCTGCAGGGGCCGATCCCCCACCGCCTCGATCGGTTCGGAGCGCCGGGGCCGCCCGGGAGCCGCCGCTTCGAGCTCGCCGCCGGTGGCTGCCGCAGGCCGGCGGCGGCGGCCATCGGCGGCGGGCTCCCGCTGCTCCACCAGGGTGTTCCACTGGCCGCAGGCGGAGCAGCGGCCGAAGAACTGGCGGCTGCGGGCGCCGCAGGCCTGGCAGACGTAGGTGGAGGCGGGACGGGCCAAGGGCGAGGCGGGGCGGGGCGGGAAGTTGTATGAAGAATGGTGGCGTTGGATGAATCAAACGGCCCTGGCGCCCTTTCAGTGGGTCGGATGCGAGTACTGGCACCAGGCCCGGTGACCAGACCTGAAGCTCCGCCCGAACGCGATGACGGTTGCCAACCCAGCCAAGGAAACCATCCTCGTCGTGGATGACGAGGCCAGTATCCGCCGCATCCTGGAGACCCGCCTGTCGATGATCGGCTACCAGGTCGTCACCGCCTCCGACGGCGAGGAGGCGCTGGAAACCTTCCGCCGCGCCCATCCCGACCTGGTGGTGCTCGACGTGATGATGCCGAAGCTCGATGGCTATGGCGTCTGCCAGGAGCTGCGCAAGGAATCGGACGTGCCGATCGTGATGCTCACCGCCCTGGGCGACGTGGCCGATCGGATCACCGGGCTGGAGCTCGGCGCCGACGACTACGTGGTCAAGCCCTTCAGCCCCAAGGAGCTGGAGGCCCGCATCCGCTGCGTGCTGCGCCGGGTGGAGAAGGATCCGGTGGCCGGCATCCCCAACTCCGGCGTGATCCAGGTCGGGGTCCTGCGCATCGACACCAACAAACGCCAGGTCTACCGGGGTGACGAGCGCATCCGGCTGACGGGCATGGAGTTCAGCCTGCTGGAGCTGCTGGTCAGCCGCTCCGGCGAAGCCTTCAGCCGCGGCGAGATTCTCAAGGATGTCTGGGGGTACACCCCGGAGCGCCACGTCGACACCCGCGTGGTGGATGTCCATATCTCCCGGCTGCGTTCCAAACTGGAAGATGACCCCGCCAACCCCGAGCTGATTCTCACGGCCCGGGGCACCGGCTACCTGTTCCAGCGCATCGTTGACTCCCCTGCCTCCGAAGGAGCCTGATTCAGGCCTGCCGGGCTCCGGCCGCGGCCGAGGGCCCCGCCCCCGCCAGAGCCGCGCGATCCGCCGGCTCGTGGTCTGGTATCGGCGCAACGCCGCCGTCACCACCCTTGTGGACACCGCCTCGGCCCTGGTCGACACCGCCAACGCCACCGCCTCGGTGGCCGGCAGCATGGCCGGGGCGGCCAGCAGCGTGGCGGGCAACATGGCCGGCGCCGCCAGCACCGTGGCCGGATCGGTGCTCCAGCCGCTGGTCTTCGATCCCCTGCGGCGCCTGCAGCAGGGGAGCGGCGGCGCCGATGGCAGCGATGGCCCGATCGACGACCGGCGCCGACTCTGGGTGGCGGTGGATGGGATGGGCGGCGACCATGCCCCGGGGGCGATCCTGGAGGGCTGCCTGCGGGCGGTTCAGCTGCTGCCGGTGAGAGTGCGGTTCGTGGCGGAGGACGAGCCGCTTCGCCGCGCCGTGGCCGAGCTCGGCCTCCAGGAAGCGCTCCAGGAGGCCCTCGACCGGCAGCTGATCCAGCTGGTGCCCAGTGGAGCCTCCATCGGCATGGACGACGAGGCCACCGCCGTGCGCCGCAAGCGGGACGCCAGCGTCAACCTGGCGATGGATCTGGTCAAGCGGGGGGAGGCCACCGCCGTCTACTCCGCCGGCAACTCCGGGGCCGTGATGGCCTCGGCCATCTTCCGCCTCGGCCGCCTCCCCGGCATCGAGCGGCCAGCGATCGGGGCCCTCTTCCCCACCAAGGATCCGGAGCAGCAGGTGCTGGTGCTCGATGTGGGCGCCAACATGGACTGCAAGCCGGCCTGGCTGCACCAGTTCGCCCTGCTCGGCAACATCTACAGCCGTGATGTGCTTCAGGTGCGCCGACCCCGGATCGGCCTGCTCAACATCGGCGAGGAGGAATGCAAGGGCAACGACCTGGCCCTGCGCACCTTCCCCCTGCTCGCCGCCGACTCCCGCTTCCGCTTCGCCGGCAACTGCGAGGGCCGCGATGTGCTCTCCGGCAACTTCGATGTGGTGGTCTGCGACGGCTTCACCGGCAACGTGCTGTTGAAATTCCTGGAATCGGTGGGTGGGGTTCTGCTCGATGTGCTTCGGGCCGAACTGCCCCGTGGACGGCGCGGCAAGGTGGGCTCGGCCTTCCTGCGCAGCAACCTGATCCGCATCAAGAAGCGTCTCGACCATGCCGAACATGGCGGCGCCCTGCTGCTGGGGGTCGACGGCGTCTGCGTGATCGGCCACGGCAGCAGCAAGGCCCTCTCGGTGGTCAGTGCCCTGCGGTTGGCCCACTCCGCCGCCAGCCACGGCGTGATGGAGGATCTGCACGCCCTCGGCAGCGCCGGCCTGGCGGCGGGCAGCGCCGGGGACACGAAGGCGGCAACCACCTGTGGTTGACTGAGCCCACTGCGGTTGGTACCGGTGTCGTTGCATCCTGATGCGGCTCCTGCCTCCGGTGATGGCAGCCGGCGTGGGATTGCCCTGGTCGGCAGCGGCAGCGCCCTGCCCAGGGCACGGATCAGCAACGGCGACCTCAGCCAGCGGGTCGAGACCGATGACACCTGGATCCGCAGCCGCACCGGCATCGCCGCCCGCCGGATCGCCGGCCCGGGCGAAACCGTGACCTCCCTGGCCACCGCCGCCGGCCGGGCCGCCCTCGACCTCGCCGGCTGGGATCCGGCCGACCTTGATCTGATCGTGCTGGCCACCTCCAGCCCGGACGACCTGTTCGGCACGGCGCCACGGGTGCAGGCGGACCTGGGGGCCGCCAACGCCGTGGCCTTCGACCTCACCGCCGCCTGCAGCGGCTTCCTGTTCGCCCTGATCACCGCAGCCCAGTACCTGCGCAACGGCACCGTGCAACGGGTGCTGGTGATCGGCGCCGACCAGCTCAGCCGCTGGCTGGACTGGGATGACCGCCGCACCTGCGTGCTGTTCGGCGACGGCGCCGGGGCCGTGGCCCTCGAGGCCTGCGACGGCGGCGAGGACGGCCTGCTGGCGTTCCGGATGCGCTCCGACGGCAGCCGCAACGGCTGCCTCACCCTCGCCCAGGTCGAGGAGCACCGCCCCCTGCTGGGGGAGCTCACCGCCCAGGTGGGGGGGTTCCGGCCGATCCAGATGAACGGTCAGGAGGTGTACAAGTTCGCGGTGCGGGAGGTGCCCGCCGTGCTCGAAGAGCTGCTGCGCAGCACTGGCCTGACAGCCGGGCAGATCGACTGGCTGCTGCTCCACCAGGCCAACCAGCGCATCCTCGACGCCGTGGCCGACCGGCTGCACATCCCCCACGACCATGTGCTCACCAACCTCGCCCACTACGGCAACACCTCTGCCGCCACCATCCCGCTGATGCTCGATGAGGCCGTGCGTGACGGCCGGGTTCAGCCCGGCCATCTGATCGCCAGCAGTGGCTTTGGGGCAGGTCTGAGCTGGGGTGGGGCCCTGCTGCGCTGGCGCGGACCAGTCGGCGCCTAGTCTCCTGGCCACCGCGCCGAGGAGCAGACGGATGGGTATCGCCTGGGTGTTTCCCGGTCAGGGTTCGCAGAAGCCGGGGATGGCCGCCGGCGTCCTCGACCTTCCCGGGGCCCGTGAACGGTTTGAGGCTGCCTCAGCACTCCTCGGTCGCGACCTGCTGGCGATCTGCGCCGGAGAGGCCGGAGAGGGCACAGCCGAGCAGCCCTCGGACCTCAACGACACCCGCAACACCCAGCCGGCGCTGTTCGTGATCGAGTCGCTGTTGGTCGACGCCCTGCGCGCCCAGGGCCGGGCGCCGTCCCTGGTGGCCGGCCACAGCCTCGGTGAGCTGGTGGCTCTCTACGCGGCCGGGGTGTTTGACGCCGCCGCAGGCCTGACCCTGATCAAGACCCGCAGCGACCACATGGCCGCCGCCGGCGGCGGCGCGATGACGGCGGTGATGGGCTTCGACCGGGCCGAGCTGGAGGCCCTGGTGGCGGCCAACTCCGGAGTGGTGGTGGCCAACGACAACAGCAGCGCCCAGGTGGTGCTCTCCGGCACCCCCGAAGCGGTGGCGGCGGTGTGCGGCCAGCTGACCTGCAAACGCGCCATCCCCCTGGCGGTGAGCGGCGCCTTCCATTCGCCCTTCATGGCCGAGGCCGCCGCCGCCTTCGCCGCGACCCTGGAGGCCGTGCCCTTCGCCGATGCCAGCGTCCCGGTGCTGAGCAACACCGATCCCACCCCGGCCACGGCGGCTGCAGTGCTCAAGGAGCGCCTCCGTGCCCAGATGACCACCGGGGTGCGCTGGCGGGAAACGATGGAGCGGCTGAGTGCCGAGGGCATCAGCGTGGCCGTGGAGATCGGGCCCGGCAACGTGCTCAGCGGCCTGATCAAACGCGGCTGCGAGGGCATCGGCACCGCCCAGGTGAGCGGCGCCGCCGACCTGGCCCTATGAACCCCTCCCCAGAACCGAGCAGCGCCCTCAGCCGCACCGGCAGCCGCTCGATGCAGGCGATGCGGCGGGTGATGCGGCGGCGGCGCAGCGAGCCGCCGGCCCTGCTCCACACCCCCCGGCCCAGCCTGACCTACCGCGCCATCAGCTACCTGCTGGTGTTTCCGATCTACCGGCTGCTGTTCCGCGGCCGCACCGCCGGCAACGACAACGTCCCGCTCGAGGGCGCCCTGGTGGTGGTGGCCAACCACGGCTCCCACCTCGATCCCCCCCTGCTCGGCCACGCCCTCGGCCGTCCCGTGGCGTTCATGGCCAAGGCGGAGCTGTTCCGGGTGCCCCTGCTCGGGCCGATCATCCGGGCCTGCGGGGCCTATCCCGTGGCCCGTGGCGCCAGCGACCGCGAGGCGATCCGCGTCGCCACCGATCGCCTCGATGAGGGCTGGGCCACCGGGGTGTTCATCGACGGCACCCGCCAGGGCAACGGTCGGGTCAATGCCCCCCAGCCGGGGGCGGCCCTGCTGGCGGCCCGGGCCGGGGCGCCCCTCCTGCCGGTGGCGATCATCAACAGCCACCGGGCCCTGGGGCCGGGCAACGGCCCGCCACGGCTGGTTCCGGTGCACATCCGCATCGGCACGCCGATCCCACCCCCGGCGTCCCGCCGCCGCCCCGACCTGGAGGCCACCACACGGGCCTGCCAGGAGGCGATCAACCGCCTCCTGGATGAGGGTCTGATTCAGGCTGGACACCCAATCGCTCCAGCCAGGGAGTCAGCCGCTCTGCCGCCCACGGCTTCAGATCCCGACCGGTGACCACCCAGACCGCAGCCCGGACCCCATCGCCCCAGATCTTGCGGCGGCTCTCCCGCACGCAGAGGCTGCCGCAGGAGACCGGCTCGGGCGTGAGATGGATGCCGCGGCTGCCGGCCACGATCCGACCGACCAGCAGGGCCCGATCCATGTGATCGGTGCTGGTCACCAGCAATGCGTGGCGCACCCTGGCACGGCGGAGGTCATCCACCAGGGAGGTGAAGTTGGAGAGGGTGTCGCTGGCGCGGTAATCGAGCTGCACCCGCTCGCGGGGCAGCCCCTGGCGCTCCTCGAAGATCCAGTGGGCGTACTCCGGATTGCTGCCACCGCTCACCACCACAGGCAGCCCATCCTTGCGGGCCAGGTAGGCCGCCGCCAGCTCCCGGTCCTTGTCCCCACCGAGCACCAGGATCAGCTGGGGGGCGGGGGGCCGGGGCCACCACCAGCCCCGGGACAGCCAGAGCAGGCCGCCGCTCAGAAGGGCCAGGACCAGGAGGGGCAAGCAGCCACCCCGCCGCGATCGGCGACGCGGCCGCGGGGCGGCGCGCTGAGCGCTCACAGAGCGCCGTCGACCGGGCTGGTGGGGTAGAGCGGCAACACCGGGCTCCAGGGGGCGGGTCGCCCCAGGGCCGCCGCCGCCTGGCTGAATCGCAGCAGCTCGGCCACGTCGTCGGGCTGTCGGACCTCGGCGGGACATCGGGGCGCAGGCGCCTCCTCGCCGGCGGGGAGCAGCGCCGCCTCGGCATCAGCCAAAGCGGAGGCCCCACGGTAAAGCCGGGGAGCCAGGAGTTCCAGGGGGCCGCCATCGCCGGGGTGCTCGCCTCCGGCAGCGCCCCAGGGACGCCCGTCCGGGCCGCCGGGATCCGGCCCGCCTCCGCCCCCGGACGCGGTGGCAGGCGCGTAGAGACCCGCCACCAGGCCGCGGCGGGGCAGATCCTGCACCACCCAGAACGGCTGCTGGGCCACGGCACCCTGGCGGAGCAGCCGTTGGGCGATCAGCCGGAAGCTGCTGACACCATCGAGGGGCAGGCCGAGCTGCTGGGCGAGGGTGCGAGCCAGGGCCACGGTGAGCCGGGTGCCGGTGAAGCCCCCCGGACCGGTGGCCACCGCCAGCCGCCCCAGACACGGCCACTGCGGGGCCGGCAGCACCGATTCCACGCAGGTGAGCAGGGCTGCGGAGAGGCCGCGGCCCAGGGGGAAGGCGGCCAGACGGGGGGGCTCCTGACCGCCCAGGCGCTGCAGGGCCACGCCAAGGCTCTCGCTCGAGCTGTGCAGCGCCAGCAGCCAGGGGCCGGACCCGGCGGGGGGAACACTCATGGCGGCAGGGTCTCACCAGGCCGGAGCCGGGCCCAGCGGCCTGGATCGGCGGCGAAGTCATCGCATTGGCGCACATCCCACTCCACCCCTACCGCCCCTCCGGGGAGATCGCGGACCTGCACGTGGATGCGGGGCTGGCGGGGCTGGATGTCGGGAGCGGCGCAGAGATGGGGAACGCCATGCTGGCGCTCAACCGCGTGGTAGGCGTGGCAGCGGTCCACCCAGCGGCAGTCGACGCAGATGCACATGATGCCGCCCAGGCCCGGCCAGGCGCCCATTGTGCCCGCCGCTGGCGAAACCGTGCCCGCCCCAGGCGAATCCCTGGCGGTGCGCCTGCTCGCCGCCCTCGATCCTGCCCGCTGGCCCGTCCCGCCGGCCGACCTGCCGCCGGGCACGGCCGTGGTGGGCGGGGCTGTGCGCGATGCCCTGCTGGGGCGACTGGCACCCCGCCCCGATCTCGACCTGGTGGTGGCGGACGATGCGCTGACCCTGGCCCGGACCCTGGCTCGACGCCGGGGCGGCAGCGTGGTGGTGCTCGACCCGGAGCGCTCGATCGCCCGCCTGGTGGTGCAGGGCTGGACGATCGATCTGGCACGGCGGATGGGAGCCTGGCCGGAAGGGGATCTGCTGCGGCGGGATTTCAGTGCCAACGCCATCGCCCTGGAGCTGCCGGCGGACGGCGGCCCGCCGACCCTGCTGGATCCGGCCGGAGGGCTGGCGGATCTGGCCGCAGGCCGCCTGAGAGCCCTGGCGGAAGCGAACCTGCTGGAGGATCCCCTGCGGCTGCTGCGGGGCGTGCGGCTCGCCGCCGAACTCGGCTTCGGGATTGAGCCCCGCAGCTGGGGCTGGATCCAGCACCATCACCGCCAACTGGGCAGCGTGGCCGCCGAACGGGTGCTGGCGGAGCTGGAGCGGCTGGCGGTGGCGCCGGCCGGGGGCCAGGGGCTGGCCCTGGTGCTGGACGCGGAGCTGCTGGCGGGCTGGGGGCTGGAGGGGAGCGCTGGCCAGCACGGGCTGGGCGCAACCCTGGCGGAGCTGGGCCTGGAGAGTGCCACAGCCCGGGGGCTGAGCGCCGCCGAGGCCGCCACGGCCGTGCCGCTGGCGCGGCGGGGGGGGCTGCGCGATCCGCCCCTGCTCGAGGGGCTGCGGGCCAGCCGCCGGCTGCAGCAGAGCTGCGCCCGGCTGCGCCACTGGTGGCAACGGCTGGCGGTGCTGGGCGGCGACCCGGAACGGCTGGACGAACCCGAACGGCTGCAGCTGCAACAGCAGCTGGAAGGGGAGCTGCCGGCCCTCGCCCTGCTCGCCGCACCGACCTGGGCGCGGCAGGCCCTGGAGCGTTGGCGCGACCCCGGCGATCCCCTGTTCCACCCGCGCCCGCCTGTGGATGGCGCCACCCTGCAGCGGGCCCTGGGCCTGGCCCCGGGCCGGCAGCTGGGAGCCCTGCTCCACCATCTCTGCCGGGAGCGGGCCTTCGGCAGGCTGCCCCGCCAGCCGGCGGCCGATGATTCGGAGACGCTGACCGCCGCCGGCCACTGGCTCGCCGCCGGGGCGGACACTCGCCATGGTTAACTGCATGGCGCATCGGCGTGTTTCCGCGCGAGCCGAAGTCTGCTGTTTTTTTCTCCTCCCCTCCCATGAGCATTCGCCTCTACGTCGGCAACCTGCCGCAGTCCTTTGATGCCCGAGAGCTCGAGTCGCTCTTCGAGGCCGTCGGGAAGGGAGTCCGCTTCAAGGCCGTCCTCGACCGCGACACCGGCGCCTGCCGCGGTTTCGGCTTCGCCAACGTGGATGACACAAGCCTGGCCGAGACGGTGATCGAACAGCTCAATGGTCGTGAGTTCGGCGGCAACGCCCTGCGGATCGAGATCTCGGAGCGGCGCGACAGCCGTCCCGGTGCCCCGACGGAGCGGCGCGGCGCTGGTGCTGCCCCGGTCGCCAACCGCAAGGCCGCCAACAAGATCGTCCATGCCGACACGGTCGACAGCGAAGCCCCCGATCCCCGCTGGGCCGGTGAGCTGGCCAAGCTGAAAGGCCTGCTCGCCAACCAGACCGTCGGCGTCTGAGCGGCGTGCAGCCGACATCCGGATCCGGGAATCGAGCCCTCGGCTCCCCCTGGATCTGGAAAGGGTGGAGCATCCAGACCTTGCGGATCGGCCCAGAGGGCAGGTCCGCTGGTGTGAGCAGCGCGTCAGGGGGATGGCCGCGGGTGCTGCTGATCCATGGCTTCGGGGCCTCGATCGGCCACTGGCGCCACACCATCCCGGCCCTGGCCGCCGGCGGCGCCGACGTGCATGCGATCGACCTGCTGGGCTTTGGCGACAGCGCCAAGCCCATCTCCCGCCTGGCCGATGAAGCGGAACAGCCGGGCGCGGTGCGTTACTGCTTCGACCTCTGGGCCGAGCAGGTGGTCGATTACATCAGCGGGCCGCTGGCGGCGGTTGGCGGCCAGGATGCCGGACCGATCCATCTGGTGGGCAACTCGATCGGCGCCGTGGTGGCCCTCAATGCGGCCCGGCTGCTGGAGCAACAGGGCGCCCCACCCGCCCAGGTGATCCTGATCGACTGCGCCCAGCGGACCCTGGACCGCAAGCGGATCGGCGAGCTGAAGGGCTTCGAGCGCTGGAGCCGTCCGCTGCTGCCAGCCCTGGTGCGCCAACGCTGGCTGATCGCGCCCCTGTTCAGGCTGCTGGCCAGGCCCGTGTTCATCCGCAGCGTGCTGGCGAGGGCCTATCCCAGCGGCGCCCACTGCGACGACGATTTGGTGGAGCTGCTCCATCGTCCGAGCACCGATCCGGGCGCCGTGGAGAGCTTCCGCGGCTTCATCAACCTCTTCGACGACCACCTGGCGCCGCAGCTGCTGGAGCAGCTGCCTCTACCGGTGCGGATGATCTGGGGAGGGGCCGACCCCTGGGAGGACCCGGCCGAGGCGCAACGCTGGGCGGACACCTATCCGTGCATCCGGGAGCTGGTGATTCTGGAGGGTTTGGGCCACTGCCCCCAGGACGAGGGTCCGGAGCTGGTGAATCCCCTGCTGCTCTCCTGGATTGGCTGAGCGGCCCTGGGCAGGCAGGTCCAGAGCGGGGGGGGGTCGTCGCTCAATGGACCTGGGCCAGCACGAAGGACCAGGGAAGATCGAGCAGCTTGCCGGCGGTGGGCACATAGGCGCGATGGTTGAACACATCGAAGCCACGGCGCTCGATCGCATCGAGAATGCCCCGATAGAGCCGCAGGGAGGTCCACACCGGCCAGCGGGCATCGGCGGATAGCCAGCGCACCCCGGCCTCCGAACGGGCGAACCAGGATCGGGCCCGCTCCAGCTGGAAGGTCATCAGGGCGCGCCAGTTGTCGTTGAGCGTGCCGGAAAGCAGCTCGGCCTCGCTGTAGCCGAAGCGCGCCAGGTCCTCCTGGGGGAGATAGATACGACCGCGGCCCCGGTCCTCGCCCACATCGCGCAAGATGTTGGTGAGCTGGTTGGCGATGCCGAGGGCCACAGCAGCTTCGGTGGGATCGGGGCGCTCGCTCCAGGGGGCGGTGGTGTAGGCGGGATCGAGGCCCATCACGGCCTGGGTCATCAGTCCCACGGTGCCGGCGACGCGATAGCAGTAGAGCTCCAGCTCGGCGAAATCGGCGTAGCGGTGCTTGATCACATCCATCCGCTGCCCATCGATCATGTCGAGATAGGCCTGCAGGGGCTGGGGGAAGCGCTCCAGGGTATCGAGCATCACCCGATCAAAGCTGTCGCTGGCCTGGCCGTGGAACAGGGCGCGGGTGCGTTCTTCCCAGGCATCGAGCCGCTCCAGCAGCGTGGCCGCTGGCAGAGCCTGGGCGGCGGGGCTGTCCATCAGTTCGTCGGTGCGGCGGCACCAGACGTAGATGGCCCAGATCGCCCGACGCTTGGCCGGAGGCAGCAACAGGGTGCCGAGATAGAAGGTCTTCGCCCACTGGGCCGTTTCCTGGCGGCAGGCCTCATAGGCCTCATCGAGCGGGGCGGCCAGGGCGGGGGAGGAGACGCTCACCCTTCAGACCGGAGCAAGACCGGTGGCGTCGGCAGAGGCCGTGATCGGCGCCGCACCGGGTTGGGAGGTGCCTCCCAGCACACCGGCATCGCGGGCGGCCGTGATGGCCTCGGCGCAGAGACGACCGCTCAGCACCGCCCCTTCCATCGAGGCGAGGTAACGTTGCATGGTGTAGTCACCAGCCAGGAAGAAATTGGCGATCGGGCTGGTCTGGTCAGGGCGAAGGGCCTGGCAGCCAGGAACGGTCTTGTAAACCGATAGCGGTGTCTTGACCACGATCGCCTTGCGCAGCCGGGCATGATTGTCATCGCCGAAATGCTGAGGGAACAAGCGTTGGAGTTCCTCGAGAGTGGCCGCCACAATGTCGTCGTCACTGCGGCCGATCCAGTCCTTGGCCGGGGCAAAGACGAGCTCAAGCATCGAGCGCTCTGGATCCTCGTATTCGCGACAGGTGTTGCTCATATCAGCGTAGACGCTGAGCAGCGGGCTGCGGCTGAAAAGAAGATGGTCGATCTCGGTGAGCTTGCGGTCGAACCAAAGATGGATGTTGATCACCGGCACACCGTTGAGGCCGTCGAGCTTCTCGAAATAGGGCAGCTGCTTCCAGGCTTCCGGCAACAGCAGCTTGAGCGGATCCACCGGCAAGGCACTGACGTAGGCATCGGCGCAGATCGTGCGACCGGGCTGGCCCTTGATGCCCCCGATCCGGAAGCCGCTGACGCGGCCGTCGTCGCCGAGCTCGATCTGGCGCAGAGGGGCCTCAAGCTCCACCGTGCCGCCCCTGGCTGTGATGTGGTCAACGATCGGCTGGCAGAGGCGCTGGGGGGGATTGCCATCCAGGAACGCCATCCGGGAGCCATCGCTCTCCTGGAGAAACCGATTGAGAGCCGTCAGGACAACGGTGCTGGAAATCTCATCGGGATCAATGAAATTAAGCGCCTTGGCCATGGCAATGAACACTTCATCGTTCACCCGTTCAGGGATGTTGTGGAGCCGCAGCCATTCAGTCCAGGAGTAGCGATCACAGGCCTCCACATAGCCTTGGCCACGCAGCATCGCCGGCACGAGGCCAAGGCCGAAGCTGATCTTCTCAGGCCAGGTCAGCATGTCGTTGTTGCCCAGGATCGCAGCAACACCATTCAGCGGTGCCGGGATGTCGGGAAAGTCGAAGCGACTGTAGGTTCCGGGTTTATCGCGACAATTGAAGATCATGGAATGGCTCTTCCACTGCAGCCGGTCCTCGATGCCAAGCTCGGCGAAAAGGCGGCGCATGTTGCGGTAGGCGCCGAAAAAGATGTGCAGGCCGGTTTCATACCAGTCACCGTCCTCGTCCTGCCAGGCGGCGACCTTGCCGCCGAGCACGTCGCGGGCTTCGAGCACGATCGGGGTGTGACCGGCGTCGCTGAGATATTTGGCGCAGGAGAGGCCGGCCAGGCCGGCACCGGCGATCGCAACGCGCATGGCCGCGGACAGGCAGAACAGGCTGCAACCTTATCGGCAGGCCCCCCCGACCGCGCCCGTTGCGGACCGGCGGCGGCTGGGGATCCCTAGAGTCGATCAGCTGCCGACCGCGCCGCCCCGCCATGGCCGACACCCTCCTGAAGTCCACCACCCGCCATATCCGGCTGTTCACGGCCCGGGTCGAGGGTGCCGACCTGGTGCCCGATCCCAGCCAGCTGACCCTGGACATCGATCCAGACAACGAGTTCCTCTGGGATGAGGCCGCCCTGGAGGCCGTGCGCGGCCGCTTCCGCGAGCTCGTGGCATCCCGAGCCGGGGCTGACCTCAACGACTACACCCTGCGCCAGATCGGGTCGGAATTGGAGGGGCAGATCCGCACGCTGCTCCAGGCGGGCAGCCTCCGCTACAACCCCGACAGCCGGGTTCTGAACTACTCCATGGGCCTGCCCCGCAGCCCCGAAACCCTGTGACCCGCTCCCGGCCCGACGATGCCGGCCGAGACCGGGGCCGGCCTGGTGCCGGCCGGGGCTCGTCCCGCCCCAACCGGGCCGATTACGGCGAAGGGCGCTGGGGTGATCCCGAGGCTCGGCCCCGGGACCGCTATGAGCCGTCTCTGCGGGAGGACGAGCGCCGCCCGCCTCGCTCCTATGGCGGGGCCGGTGGTGGTCGCCCCTCCCCCCCGGGCAGCGGTGGGCCCGGCGGTCTCCCTTTCAACATGGCCAACGCCGCCGTGCTGGCGGGGGTGCTGGTGGTGGGCATCGGCATCGGCAGCGCCGTGACCAGCACCACCCAGGGCAATCAGGGCAACATCGCCAGCAGCCAACAGCTCGACATGGCGGTGCCGGACCCGGAATTCTGCAAGCAGTGGGGGGCGAGCGCTTTCGTGATGGACATCGAGCTGTACACCACGATGAATCCGAGCAGCAGCTTCGTGACCCAGCCGACCCTGCAGCCGGGCTGTGTGATCCGCCGCGAAAACTGGTCGGTGCTGCAGAAGGAGGGAGCCGTGACCGCCGAGCAGATGCGGGAGTGCAAGCAACGGATGAACACCTTCGCCTACATCGGCTCGATCCGCGACAAGCCCGTGGTGCGCTGCGTGTACCAGACCGATATCAGCGGCAACAAGTTCCAGACCCGCGGCGTCGCCGGGGCCGCCGATGATGCGGTTGGCGTCACAGCAGAGGGTGACCAGTTCTGAGTCACTGCCCTCCCTTGCGGGCTCGCAGCTCCGGGGCCACCAGCGCTTCTGAGCGCCCTTGGCCCCCGGTCCTGATCGCAGTCCTCCCAGCTGGCCGGCGGCGGCACTCTCCCTGAACCGTGCCATCTGGACCCATCTGGACCCATCGGAGCCAGGAGCCAGGAGCCAGGAGCCAGGAGCCAGCATGTCGGAGCGGCCGGGCGAGGCCGCAGTGACACGGCGCAGGCGGCTCGCAGCGCTCCTCAGAGGCTGAGAGGAGCGGTGGAGGAGGAGGTTGCAGGGGTTGGGGCGGCGTTGGTGCCCCCCGGGCCGGGCGCGGCGGCCGAGGTCGGGGCGGCTTCGGGGCGCAGGGCTGCGCCCTGGCGCAGGGGACTGTCGGGGCTGGCGAACACCGGCAGCACTTCGCGGCGGAAGGCTTCCGAGGCGCGGGAGCAGTAGCGGGCCGGATGGGTGATCAGCTTGAGCTGACGCCGCACCATCAGATCGGCCACCTGGGGACGATGCAGCGTGCCGGCGGCAAGCTCCCGTTCGATCGAGACCACCGGCAGGAAGGCGGCCCCGAGGCCGGCCTGCACGGCATTTTTGATCGCCTCGAAGGAGTTGAGCTCCATCTCGATGCGGATCCGCGGCACGTCGAGCTTGGAGCGCTGCAGCAGCTGATCGACCATCTTGCGGGTGGTCGACTGGGCATCGAGGCAGACGAAGGAGAGGCGGTAGAGGTCGTCCTTGGTGAGCTCGGGCAGGCGGGCGAGGGGGTGCTTGGGGGGGAGCACCAGGGCGAGTTCGTCATTGGCATAGGGCACCACCGTCAGCAGCTCATTGAGCTCGCCAGGCAGTTCGCCGCCGATGATCGCCAGGTCGATCTGGCCGTTGGCCACGCTCCAGCCGGTGCGGCGGGTGCTGTGCACCTGCAGTTGCACCGCCACATCGGGGTATTTCTGGCGGAACAGGCCGATCATCCGAGGCATCAGGTAGGTGCCCGTGGTCTGGCTGGCTCCGACCACCAGGGAGCCGCCCCGCAGGTTGTGCAGGTCGTCGAGGGCGCGGCAGGCCTCCTGGCACTGGCTGAGGATGCGGTCGCAGTAGCTGAGCAGCAGGTGGCCGGCCTCGGTGAGCTGGGCCTTGCGGCCGCCCCGGTCGAACAGGGAGACATCGAGCTGCTTCTCGAGGTTCTGAATCTGCAGGCTGACGGCAGGCTGGGTGACGTAGAGGCTGTCGGCGGCCTTCTTGAAACTGCCCTCACTGGCAATCGCCCGCAGGATGCGCAGCTGATCGAGGGTGAAGGGCAGATCGGCCATGGAGGGTGGGGGAGCCGGCGCCTTGGAGTCTGGTGAAAAATCTAGGGGCGCCGGACCGAAGCCCAGAATCGTGCTTCACATCCGGGCGCATCCCCCGCGCTGCCCCCCCCCCCACGGACGCCTCCCTACCGCCCGATGCCGCCAGCCACCGCCGCCCCTGACCTCCACCACAGCAGCCTGGTGATGCTGGCCCTGCTGCTGCTGTTCGCGGTTCTGCACAGCGGCGGCGCGTCGCTGCGGGCCTGGGGAGCGGCCCGGATCGGAGAGCGGGCCTGGCGGCTGCTGTTTGCGGCGGTGAGCATCCCGGCGGCGGCGGTGGTGATCGGCTACTTCCTGGCCCATCGTTATGACGGCCTGCGCCTCTGGAATCTTCAGGATCAGCCCTGGGTCGTGCCCCTGGTCTGGGCTGGCACGGCAGTGAGCTTCCTGTTCCTCTATCCAGCCACCTACAACCTGCTGGAAATCCCGGCGCTGCAGAAGCCTCAGGTGCGGCTCTATGCCACCGGCATCATCCGGGTGAGCCGCCATCCCCAGGCGGTCGGTCAGATCCTCTGGTGTGCGACCCACCTGCTCTGGATCGGCAGCAGCTTCATGGTGGCGGCCTGCATCGGTCTGATCGGCCACCATCTGTTCGCGGTCTGGAATGGCGACCGCCGGCTGCGCAACCGTTTCGGCGAGGCCTTCGAGGAGCTCCGGGCCAGCACGTCGGTGCTCCCCTTCGCCGCGGTGCTGGCTGGCCGCCAGACCCTGGTGGCCTCGGAATTCCTGCGACCGGCCCAGCTGGGCATCGCCATTGCCGTGGCCGTGTTCTGGTGGGCGCACCGCTTTGTCGGCCTCGGGGCCACCGCCTTCTCCCGCACGGCCCTGGCCCACTGGCTGGGGTGAGAGGCCTGACACAGGCCTGACAGGGCCGGAGCACTGCCTACACTCGATTCAGCAACGATCCAGCCAGGATGCCCGCCGCCACTGAGCTTGCCTGGTTGATTCCAGTGCTTCCCCTGTTGGGCGCCGCCATTTCGGGGCTGGGGCTGATCAGCTTCAACCTCACCGTCAACCGGCTGCGCAAACCGGTGGCCGTTCTGCTGCTCACCTGCGTCGGCGCAGCCGCAGTGCTCAGCTATGCCGTGCTGGCGGAGCAGCTCGCCGGGGTCGGTGCGAGGGAGGTGCTGTTCACCTGGGCCAGCGCCGGCAGCTTCAATCTGCCGATGGGATACCGCATCGATGCCCTGGGGGCGGTGATGCTGTCCCTGGTCACCACGATCGCGCTGCTGGTGATGATCTACTCCGACGGCTACATGGCCCATGACAAGGGTTATGTGCGCTTCTTCACCTACCTCGCCCTGTTCAGCAGTTCGATGCTCGGGCTGGTGATCAGCCCCAATCTGCTGGAGATCTATGTGTTCTGGGAGCTGGTCGGCATGTGCTCCTACCTGCTGGTCGGCTTCTGGTACGACCGCGACGGCGCCGCCAATGCGGCCCAGAAGGCGTTCGTGGTCAACAGGGTCGGCGATTTCGGACTGCTGCTCGGCATCCTCGGGCTGTTCTGGGCAACGGGAAGCTTCGGGTTCGAGGAGATCGGCTCACGGCTCCAGGCGGCGGTGGCGAGCGGTGGCCTCAGCACCGCCATTGCCGTGCTCCTCTGCCTGCTGGTGTTCATGGGGCCGATGGCCAAATCCGCCCAGTTCCCTCTGCATGTCTGGCTTCCGGATGCGATGGAGGGTCCCACCCCGATCTCGGCGCTGATTCATGCCGCCACGATGGTGGCGGCCGGGGTGTTCCTGGTGGCCAGGCTCCAGCCGGTGTATGCGCCCTTCCCGCTGGTGCAGGCGGTGATCGCCGTGATCGGCACGATCACGCTGGTGCTGGGGGCCACGATCGCCCTCACCCAGCAGGACCTCAAGAAGGGCCTGGCCTACAGCACCGTCTCCCAGCTCGGCTACATGATGCTGGCGATGGGATGTGGAGCCCCGGTGGCCGGGATGTTCCACCTGGTCACCCACGCCTTTTTCAAAGCCATGCTCTTCCTGGGCTCCGGTTCAGTGATCCACGCCATGGAAGAGGTGGTGGGGCATGAGCCGGTGCTCGCTCAGGACATGCGTCTGATGGGCGGCCTGCGCCGCTGGATGCCGGTGACGTCAGCCACGTTCCTGATCGGCTGCATCGCCATCGCCGGCATCCCCCCCCTGGCGGGCTTCTGGAGCAAGGACGAAATTCTCGGCCAGGCCTTCAACACCTATCCGCTGCTCTGGGCTGCCGGTCTGATCACGGCAGGGCTGACGGCTTTCTATATGTTCCGCCTCTATTTCCTCACCTTCGAAGGTGAGTTCCGCGGCAACGATCAAGCGCTGCGCCGCTCCCTGCTGACGGCCGCCGGCAAAGGCAGCGCTGAGGGCCACGAGGGCGATCACGGCCACCACGCTGACCACCCCCATGAGTCGGGCTGGCAGATGGCCATGCCCCTGGCGGTGCTGGCCGTGCCCTCCGTGCTGATCGGCCTGCTGGGGACTCCCTGGCACAGCAGGTTCGCCGGCCTGCTCGATCCCCACGAAGCGGCCGAGATGGCGGAACACTTCTCCTGGCGTGAGTTTCTGCCATTGGCAGGAACCTCCGTGGCGGTGTCCGTTGCCGGGATCACCCTGGCCGTGGCTGCCTACCAGCTGCGCCGCATCGACCTGGGCCAGGCGGTCGCCGGGCGTTTCCCCAGCCTCAATGCCTTCCTGGCCAACAAGTGGTACCTGGACGCCATCAACGACAAGGTGTTTGTGCAAGGCAGCCGCCGACTGGCACGCCAGGTGCTGGATGTCGATTCCAAGGTGGTCGACGGGGTTGTCAACCTCACCGGCCTGCTCACCCTCGGCAGCGGCGAGGGCCTGAAGTACTTCGAGACCGGCCGCGCCCAGTTCTATGCCCTGATCGTGTTCGGTGGTGTGATCTCCCTGGTCGTCCTGTTCAGCGCCTTCGGCTGACCGCCCCATCCAGCCCCCCGCTGCCAGCCCCCCCCCGCTCCCGGCTGGCCTGGGGTGTTGAGGCGGCATGAGCGAGCCCCCCAAGCCTGGCCGCCCCATACCCCCCTGCCTTCCCGCGCCCCGCCCCCCCCCCGCTCCGGGCTGGCCTGGGGTGTTGGGGCGGCATGAGCGAGCCCCCCAAGCCTGGCCGCCCCATACCCCC
>JBMSXZ010000018.1:0-26719 GCA_049426205.1 Cyanobium sp. | reverse complement strand
CCGTGCTCGAAGGCCATCAGGGGCGGGTGAGCAGCGTGGGCTGGAGCGCCGATGGTCAGCGGCTGGTCAGTGGTGGGGATGACGGCGCGGTCCGTCTTTGGATGGCGGCCAGCGGCCAGCCTCTGGCCGTGCTCGAAGGCCATCAGGGGCGGGTGAGCAGCGTGGGCTGGAGCGCCGATGGCCAGCAGCTTGCCAGTGGTGGGGCGGACGGCACGGTACGGCTCTGGGATGTGGTCTGCGGCCGGCAGTTGGCCGTGCTCGAAGGCCATCAAGGGCCGGTGAGGAGCGTCGGCTGGAATGCCGATGGCCAGCGACTCGCCAGCGGTGGAGCGGACGGCACGGTGAGTGTGTGGGAGGCGGCAAGCGGCCGGCAGCTGGCCGTGCTCGAGGGCCATAAAGGGCCGGTTTTGACCGTGGGTTGGAGCGCCGATGGCCAGCGGCTCGCTAGCGGTGGCGCCTACGGCACGGTGCGTCTGTGGGATGTGGTGAGCAGTCGGCATCTGGCCGTGCTCAAAGGCCATCAGGGGCCGGTGAGGAGCGTGGGCTGGAGCGCCGATGGCCAAAGGCTCGCCACTGGTGGGAGTGACGGCACGGTACGGCTGTGGGAAACGGCCAGCGGCCGGGAGCTGGCGGTGCTCGAAGGCCACCAAGATTGGGTGAGAAGCGTGAGCTGGAGCCCTGATGGCCAGCGTCTTGCCAGTGGAGGCGCGGACGGCACGGTGCGTCTGTGGGATGTGGCCAGCGGCCGCGAGCTGGCCGTGCTCGAAGGCCATAAGAGTTGGGTGAGGAGCGTGGGCTGGAGCGCCGATGGCCAGCGTCTCGCCAGTGGCGGGAAAGATGCGACGGTGCGTGTGTGGGATGCGGCAAGCGGCCGTCAGCTGGCGGTGCTCGAAGGCCATAAAGATTGGGTGAATAGCGTGGGCTGGAGCCCCGATGGCCATTGCCTGGCCAGTGGTGGCCTTGACGGAACGGTGCGTGTGTGGGATGCGGCAAGCGGCAGTGAGCTCGCCGTGCTCGAAGGTCATCAGGGGCGGGTGAGCAGCGTGGGCTGGAGCCGCGACCCTGGTGGGCTCTGGTCTGCCGATTCCTCCGGGCTCGTGCTGCTCTGGCAGATCGAATCGGCGCAGCGCCAGTCCCTGCCGGCGAGCGACGAGGCCCTCACCTACACCAACGCCAAGGTGCTGGTCGTTGGCGACAGCGGCGCCGGCAAGACCGGCCTCACCCGCCGGCTGGCCACCGGCACCTTTGAAGAGAGCGATGGCTCCACGGTGGGCGCCTGGTGCAGCCACTGGCCCTTGCCCCAGGCGGCGGCAGCCGACGAGCCCGAGCGGGAGATCTGGCTCTGGGATTTCGGCGGCCAGGCCGATCAGCGCCTGATCCATCAGCTCTTCCTCGATCGCGCCGCCCTGGTGCTGCTGCTGTTCGATGCCGATCGCGAGGAGGTGCTCGAGGGCCTGCGCGACTGGCAGACCGCCCTGCTCCGCAGCCTGCCCGAACCCGTGCCCCAGCTGCTGGTGGCCGCCCGCGTCGATGCTGGCTTCCGCGCCAGCCGCAGCCGCCTGCAGCGCTTCGCCGCCGAGCAGGGCATGGCCCTGCTTGAAACCAGCGCCAAACAGGGCGATGGCTGCGAGCAGCTGAGGGCGGCCATCGCCGCCGCCATCCCCTGGGAGCAGCTGACCCGCCGCACCTCCCCCCGCCTGTTCCGCTGGATCAAGGCCGAAATCCTGCGCCTGCGCGACCAGGGCGAGGTGCTGCTCACCTACAAGGATCTGCGCGAACGCCTGCGTCAACGCCTCCTGGCCGGCGAGTCCGCTGACGAGTCGTCAGCTCTCACCGGTCTGCCCCCTTCCGCCCTCGATGACCCCACTCTCACCACCGTGCTCGGCCTCCTCGATGGCCCCGGCGTGCTCCGGCAGCTTGAGTACGGCTCCTATGTGCTGCTCAAACCCGAATGGCTGAGCGTCTACGGCCAGGCGGTGGTGCGCAGCCTGCGCCAGGCCGAACCCCAGCTCGGCGCCCTGCCGGTGGGCGCCATCGCCGCCGGCCAGCTGGCCCTCCAGGACGAACGCCTGAAGGACGGTGTTGAGGAGCAGGTGCTGCTGGCCGAGCTGGAACGCCAGCTGCAGGAGCGCCGCATCTGTTTGCGCCAGGGGGGGCAGCTGGTGTTCCCCAGCCACTGCGGCCGCGAGCGGCCCGCCAACCCGGCCTTGCCCGAGCCCTTCGTGAGCTACGCGGTGCGCGGCTGGCTGGATGAGATCCACGCCACCCTGGTGGTGAGCCTGGCCGAAACGCGGGTGTTCAACCTGCAGGAGCTCTGGCGCGATGCTGCCGCCTTCCGCACCCCCGCCAGCCCCCGGGCGATGGCCCTGCAGCTGCGCCGCGACAACGCCAGCGAAGGGGTGGTGACCCTGCACATGGCACCCGGCGTCTCCGCCGCAGAGCGGGTGCAGTTTGCCCAGCTGGTGGACCACCACCTGCGCCAGAGCGCTGAGCAGGTGGAGCGCCGCCGCCACTGGAGCTGCCCCTATTGCCACGCCCCCAAAGGCAATGAGACGGTGCTGATGGGCAGGCTGAAGCGCGATGGCACCAAGGCCCGAGTCAGCTGCGATGCCTGCGACCGTTCCTTCCCGCTCTGGGACAACCTGGAGCAGCTCTTCGCCGAGCCAACCCTGCGCCAGACGGTGGAGGCCCTCAGCCGCGAGCAGGTGCCCCAGCTCACCAGCCGCCGCAAAGGCAAGCTGCTGGTCCTGGAGGTGGGCGCCCGCCTGAGCAGCGCCAACCAGAAGTGGCTGGAGATCCCCGGCGATGAAGACGACGGCCTCGATCTGCAGCTGGAGTTCACCGACGACAACGGCATCGGCACCGGCCGCTACCTCTACCTCCAGCTCAAGGCCGGCCCCAGCCACCTGCGCCGCCGCGCCGATGGCCAGGAGATCTTCCGAATCCAGAACCCCCGCTGGATCCACACCTGGACCCAGCAACCCGGGCCGGTGATGCTGGTGATCGGTCGGCCGGCCGGCCCGGATCCGGATCTCGCCCTGCTCGGGGACCTCGGCCTCGATCCCGAACTTGATCCCGATCCCGAAACCGATGGTCCTGGCTGGGATCGCCTCGGACCCTTCGAGACCCTCCAAGGGTTCGGCTCCAGCCTCGGCCAGCGGCGCTTCCGCTCGGCAGGCGACCCCCGCTTCCCCTTCAGCGCCTCCAGCCCCGACCAGCGCGCCTTCCCAGATGTGCGCTGGATGGAGATCAGCTCCGTGCTCCAGGCGGAGCTCGACGCAGGCCGCCGCCCCGAGCAGATCAAGCAGATCCCCTTCAACGGCGAACAGCTTGACCTGGCCAGCGTCTTGCGCTGGCGCCGTCGCATCCTTGACGCGGCAGCGCCCCCCGGCCAACCGTGAGCCGCCAGCGGCGGTGTTACCCCCTCAGCCCCCCGCCTCCGCCTCCAGCTCTTCCAGACCCCGCCGCAGCCGGGCCAGCCCCTCCCGCAGGATCGCTTCGGAGGTGGAGAACACCAGCCGCAGGTGGCCCGCAGCTCCGGGGCCGAACCAGCGCGCTGCGCCCGGGACCACCGCCAGCCGCTGGCGCTGCAGCAGCCGCTCGGTCAGGGCTTCGGCGCTGAGGCCGTGGTGGTTCACGCGTGGGAAGAGCACGTAGGTGCCTTCGGGGCTGCGCACGCTGGTGCCGGGCATGGTGGCCAGCTCCGCCACCGCCAGATCCCGCTGGCGCTCCAGGTGCGCCAGCCAGGCCGCCAGCCAGGCCTCCCCCTCCTCCAGGGCCGCCACCGCCGCGATCTGGGAGAGGGTGGCGACGCCGTGCATGGTGGTGTCGGCCAGGCTGGCCTTGAGCAGTCTTTCGCAGGAAGCGGCGTCCGGGCAGTGCACATAGCCCACCCGCAGCCCCGCCAGGCCGTGGTTCTTCGAGAAGCCGTGCACGGTCCAGCAGCGGCCCGCCAGCTCCGGATCCAGGGCCGCCAGGCTGAGGAACGGCCTTGGCGGATAGACGATGTCCGACCACACCTCGTCATTGAGGATCGCCAGGTCGTGGCGGGCCGCGACGCTCCCCAGGGCCTCCAGGTCGTGGCGCCGCAGCACCCGGCCCACGGGGTTGAGGGGATTGCACACCCCCAGCAGCCGCGTTCGCCCTGTGACCAGCCCCTCCAGCCGCTCCAGCGCCAGCTCGCCACCGTCCGGATCCACCGGCAGCCGCACCACCGAGGCGCCGGCCGCCTCCACCGCCGCCTGAAACAGGAAATCCACCGGATCGACGATGATCGCCTCATCGCCGGGCCGCAACAGCAGCCGGCAGACGTGCAGCATCCCTGCCGCTGCCCCATCGACCGCCAGGATCCGCTCCGGCCCACCGCCCATGCCGCGCTGGTCGTGGCAGAAGGTGGCGCAGGCCTGGCGGAAGGCCGGCAGGCCGCCGGCGGGCCCGTAGCTGAACAGCCCCTCGGCCGCCTGGCGGGCGATCGCCTCCCGCACGGCGGGCGCCACGGCGAAATCCGGATCGGCCGCCGTCAACGGGATCACGTCCTCCGGCAGCGTCGCCCAGCGCAGATTGAAGGCCTGGCGGCGCAGGGCGGCCAGGGGCACCTGATCATCGCCAAACCAACCGTTCATCGCTCCGTTGATCCGGCTGTCGTGGCGGCCGCGAGGCCCGCCAGCGGCACCGCCAGGGCGGCGGTCGTCGCCTCCGGATCCAGGAAGCGGCGCCGCAGGGCCCGCCCCTCCAGCAGCAGCGGCCGGAGCTGGGGGAGGCGGGTGGCGCTGTAGCCGGCCAGGGCTTGCTCCAGACCCCCCGGCAAGCTGGCGTGGTCGGCCAGGGCCGCCGCCAGGGTCTGGGCGTCCTGCAGGGCGCTCGCGGCCCCCTGGCTGGTGAACGGCAGCATCGGGTGGGCGCTGTCCCCAACCAGCACCGTGTTGCGGCCGTGCAGTCGGGGCAGGGGATCGAGGTCGGCGGTGCGCCAGAGGTGGGCGTTGCTGCAGTCGAGATCGCGCAGCAGATCGCCCAGCTCGGGATTCCAATGGCCAAAGCGCTCCCACAGGAACGCCTGAACCCGATCCGGTGTCGGCAGCGGATGGCGCTGGCTGGCCAGCTGGGTGTAGAGCACCACCTGCCCGTCGCGGCAGGGCACCAACCCCAGGGCCAGTCCCTCGGCCGGGTCGTGGAACTTGCGGCAGCGCCGTTGCAGTCCCTGGGCCAGGGTCCCGTCCCGCACCACCAGCACCAGTTCCATCACCAGTTCCGGGGTCAGCCGCGCCTCCGGAAACAGGCTGGCCCGACACACCGATCGGATGCCGTCGGCGGCCACGATCAGATCCGCCTCCCAGTGCTGCCCCGTGCTGCCCACCACTCGGTAGGTTCCCTGCTCCCCCAGCTCCAGCCCGGAGCAGGTTTCCTCTCGCACCTCAACGGCCCCGGGCAGGGCCTGTTGGAGCAGGCTCAGCAGGTCGCGGTGCAGCAGGCTCAGGGAGCCGCTGATCGGGAAGCGTCGCCGCAGGACGCCGTCGCGGCTGCAGAGCTCAAAGCTGTCGATCGGCGCGCTGAACCGGCACAGCGGCGCACCGGCCAGGCTTTCCAGGGCCAGTCGGCCCGCCGGGGGGAGTAGCATGCCATGGCCATGGCGGCGCCTCTCCAGCTGCTGTTCGAGGATCGTGCACTGCCAGCCGCTGCGGCAGAGGGCAATGGCGCTGGCCAGGCCGGCGATGCCACCGCCCACCAGCAACGCCCGCGGCGCAGGGGATGTCAGGGAATGACTAGCGCTATGGGGCGGGTGAAGCAAACCCGTGCACCGTTTTGGTGAGTCTGGCAAACCAACATCCCAGGTATCTGCCCCGTCAGCTCCTTTCCCGCTGGCCCGATGCCCTGCTGATCGGCCCAGGCCACCACGCCACCCCCTGCGCCCACCACCCCTGGCTCGAAAGCCCCCTGCTCCCTCGCCGCCTGGGCGGTTCCAGCCGCCTGGGGCCCATCGGCACCCGCGCCCTTGACGGTCCGGCCATGCTGGAACAACCGATGGATCAGCGCCGCCGCCATGGCCCCGTCGCGCCCGCCCATCCCCCGACCCGGCCGCGTGGCGATCCGCCGCCCCGGCTCCAGGCGCTGGTCTGCGCGGCCCGCCCTGGCCCTGGCCCTGTCGATCGCCCTTCAGCCCGCCAGGGCCAGCGCCGCCCCTGCCCCCTCCGCCCCTGGCCGGGCTGAGCTGGCCGACGGCCGGGTGATGCTGCAGGGGTTCACCTGGGAATCCCATCGCCATGGCCTGCTGCCCGGCGATGGCCGTCGCCGCTGGTATGCGGTGGTGCGGGAGCGGGTGGCCGCGATCGCCGCCGGTGGTTTCGATCTGCTCTGGCTGCCGCCGCCCTCCTTCGCCGGAGAGCGCAGCGCCGGCTACAACCCCAAGCAGCTGTTCAACCTCAGCAACAGCTACGGCGACGCCCTCCAGCAACGCGCCCTGCTGGTGGCGCTGCTGGAGGCGGGCATCGAGCCGGTGGCCGACATCGTGATCAACCACCGCGATGGCAGTGGCGGCTGGGCCGATTTCCGCAATCCCGCCTGGGGCCCCTGGGCGATCTGCCGCAGCGATGAGGCCTACAGCCGCCGCGAATCGGGTCTGGCCGGAATTCCGGCGGCCCAGCGCGGCGGCTGTGAGGAGCCGGTGCCCTACCGGGCCGGCGGCACCTACAACTACCCCTCCTTCCGCGACCTCAACCACGGCGATCCGCGCCTGCGGGCCGACATCCTTCGCTACCTGCTGCAGCTGCGCTCCCTCGGTTATCGCGGCTGGCGCTACGACATGGTGCATGGCTATGGGGCCCGCTGGATCGCCTGCTACAACGCCGTCACCAACCCCAGCTTCTCGGTGGGGGAATACGACTGGGGCGCCCACGCCGAGCAGCGGGGCTGGATCTGGGCCAGCTCCCGCCAGCCGGCCCTCGCAGGTGCCGCCCACCTGGCCAGCGCCTCCTCCGTGTTTGATTTCACCAGCCTCTTCAGCCTCAAGGCGGCGATCAACGGCGGCCGGCCGGCCCAGTTGAGCGGCTTCGGCCATGGCATCGGCCTGGTGGGAGACAACACCGATGGGCTGCCCTGGCGCAGCCGTGCCGTGACCTTCGTGGAGAACCACGACACCGGCTACCGCACCAACGAGGACGGCACACCCCAGGAGGGCCACCGCTTCGACAGCTTCGCCAGGGGCCCGGCGGTGGAGCAGGCCTACGCCCAGATCCTCACCCACCCCGGACTCCCCACTGTGTATTGGAAGCACTATTTCGAGTGGGGGCCCCAGCTGCAGACCCAGATCCGCACCCTGATCAACGCCCGCAAGCTGGCCGGAGTCCACGCCGGCAGTGCCCTGTATCCCCAGGACAACGCCACCGCCAATGGCATCTATGCCGCCCGCATCGATGGCAGCCGTGGTCGCCTGTATGTGCGCATCGGCGGCAACGAGAGCAGCTGGCAGCCCTCAAGCTCCGGCTATCGCAACTACCGGCTGGTGGACCGCGGCCAGGGTTGGGCGGTCTGGATCGCCCTGCCGGGCCATGCCCCCTTGCGGCAGGCCCCGCGCAACGGCACGCTGCCGGTGCCCCAGGTGCTGCCCCTCAGCGCCATCGCCATTCCCGCCTCACCCCTCTGTCAGGGGAGCTGATTCGGCTGCTTGCGGCGGTTGATGGCCTGATGACCAGGTCCCGGCTGCCAGCGCCCCGGGAGCAGGCAAGCCTGAGCAGGCAAGCCAGAGCGGCGCGCCGCGCAGGGGGTTCAGGGGGGGGGCTGGGACTCTTAGCCAGCCGTTGAGGGGCCCTTAACCGCAGCGAAACCTGAAACCAGGGAGCTGCGGCGATGGTTTGGACAACCTCTGCCCCCAAGGCAACTCCTGCCGATGCCATCGCCGACCCCGGGATCCTGGCTCGCGATCCTGTTCAACCTCGCGGCGCGCCGCAGCGCCAGCGTCACTCCCCTCAAGGCCAGCCTCAACCTTTCCACCACAAACCCCCAGACCACCCCGCCCACCGAGAACTTCCAGACGGAGATTTCCAGCGTGGTGATGGTGGGCGGTCAGCGCTTCACGATCTCCTCCGGCGGTGGCAGCACCCTGCAGGTCAGCAGCTCCACCAATCCGGCCGTGACCGCTCCGGCCCTGGTGCAGCGGCTCAGTTTCGGCAATGCCCCCCTCGCGGTTTCGCCCACCCAGGCCCCCTGGGTGTCGCAGGCGGTGGCGACGTACGGCACGTTGGTGGCGGTGGCCCTCTCGCCCGCCGATTACGGCGGCAATGCCTCCAATCCGGGACAGGGTGGCCGCGGCGTGGTGCGCTTCTACCGGGCTGGCGCCAACGGCAGTCTCACCTTCCTGCAGGATGTGAGCGTGGGCTATCTGCCCGACGGCATCTCCTTCAACAGCACCGGCACCCAGCTGGTGGTGGCCAATGAGGGTGAACCCACCTACAACTACACCGTCAATGGCGCCCCGGTCGACCGGCCCGGCAGCATCGGCATCATCGATATCCGCAACCCCGGCGGTACGCCGAGCTTCAGCTACACCGAGCTTGGGTTCGGTGGACTTTCCCTGCCAGCGGGGATCCGCGTCAGCGGACAGGTCGGCCTTTCCACCCAGGCCACCGATATTGAACCGGAATTTGTGAGCATCAATGGCAACTATGCCTATGTGACCCTGCAGGAAAATAACGGCGTTGCCAAGGTCAACCTGCGCACCAAGACGATCGAGCGGGTGTTTGATCTTGGCTCTGTTGATTTCTCGCGGCAGCTTGTTGATATCTCCGATCAAGACAATGCTGCCGGCACTGGCACTCAATTCAAGCCGGTGATTGGCAACAATGTTCTCGGTTTGCGCATGGCCGATGGCATCGCCGCCTTCACCCTCAATACCCCCGGCCGTTTTGCCGCCGGCAATGATTATTTCATCACCGCCAATGAAGGCGACGGGCGTGACTTCGGCAGCTTCAACGATGAAGTCCGCCGCTTCACGGGCATCAGCAGCCGCCTCAGGACCGTTGCGGAGCTGACCACAACTCCCTACACCTCCTTCGGCAGCCGCAGCGCCAGCCTGTTCGACGCCAACAGCGGCGCCCTGCTCTGGGACAGCGGCAACAGCTTCCAGACCCTGGCGGTCGCGGCCGGCGTCTACAACGACAGCCGCAGTGACGACAAGGGCACCGAGCCCGAAGGAGTCGCCGTGGCGAAGCTCGAGGGCCGCACCTACGCGATCGTGGGCCAGGAGCGCACCACCAGCAGCATGCTCGTGGTGTTTGATGTGACCAACCCCGCCGCCGTGGCCTTTGTCACCAGCGTGGTGTTGCCCAACAGCCTCTCCCCGGAGGGTCTGGCGGTGATCGAGGCCAACCGCAGCCCTTCAGGGCGGCCGATGCTGGTGGTCTCCAATGAGGTGTCGAACACGCTCGACTATCTCGATCTCGCCGATCTCGTTCGCAGCCAGGGTGTGGCCACGGCCGGTGCCTTCAGCCCCACCATGCTCAAGGATGTGGCCGGCGGCGATGCGCTGCAGTTGAGCAGCCTGATCACCGCCGGTGAGGTGACCAATGGCCTGGCGGCCGGCAGCAGTGTGTTCACGCCCACGGGCATCTTCGATGGCCAGGGGGCCTATGACAACGGTGATGGCACCTACACCCTGTTGGTCAACAGCGAACTCGGTGCAAGCAGTGGTTACGGCTATGTGCTGCCCGGTGTCAGTGGCGGCCTGACCGGCGCCCGCGTCAGCAGCCTGGTGATCGCTAAGGATGTCGACAACAACCCTGCCAATGGCTACCAGAGCCGCGTCCTGGCGGGCGGTCTGGCTTACGACAGCATCCACCTCGATGGTTCGGCCACTGCGATCACATCGGTGAGCGATTTGGGATCTGCCGGGTTCCGCCGCTTCTGTGCCGCCAATCTGGTGGAAGCCAACAGCTTCGGCTCGGGCCGCGGTTTCGCTGATCGCATCTATCTGGTGGGTGAGGAGGAGTTCAGCGGCGACGGCGGTTCCTTCTTCGCCCTTGATGTCAACGGCCGCGCCATCCATGAGGTTGTGGGTTTCGGCAAGGGCACCTGGGAGTCGGCCACGATCATCGATACCGGCCATGACGACACCGTGGCGGTGTTGCTCTTTGACGACGCCAAGGCACCTCTTTACCTCTGGGTCGGCACCAAGAGCAGCGCCCCCGGGGCCAGCTTCCTGGAGCGCAATGGTCTGGCTGCCAGCCAGGGGAGCCTGTATGCGTTTGTCACCACAGCCCTGCCGGAGAATGGGGTCAGCACGGTGGGCCCGGATTCCTCCGATCTGTTCAGCTTCACCCAGGCCAACGGCCTGAACAGCGCGATCAACGGCAGCTGGGTCAATCTGGCCAGCCTCGACCCCAATTACAGCCAGCTCGGCGCCCCTGCCCTGCGCCAACTTGCGGTCAATGCCGGCGCCCTGCAGCTCAGTCGCATTGAGGATGGCGAGGTCAACCCGCTCAATGGCAAGCAGGCCGTGTTCGTGTCCACCGGCACGGCCGACTTCAGCAATGGCGATCTCTATGGCAACGTCTATACCCTCGACTTCGCCAGTGCCTTCGCCACCAATGGCCAGCTTGCTGGCACAGGTCCCTCGGTGCTGAAGGTCGTCTACGACGCCGACCTGCTCACAGACCCCACAACTGGTCTGCGCAATCCTGACAACATGACCATCAGTGCCAACGGCTACGCCTATCTCCAGGAGGATCGGGCCAATGGCGGTGGCACCAACATCAGCACCGGCCAGTTCGGCACCGAGGAGGCCTCGATCTGGAAGCTGGCGATCGACCCGATCACCGGCAACTCCACGGGGGTGGCCAGCCGCTGGGCCCAGATCGACCGCAGCTCGGTGCCAACGTCCTATGGCCAGACCGACGCCAACCCGGTGACCAGCCCCACGGATACGGATATCGGCAACTGGGAATCTTCCGGCATCATCGATGTCTCCTCCCTCTACGGGACCGCGGCTGGATCGATGTTCATCGCCAATGTGCAGGCCCACAGCCTGCGCAACGGCAACCTGCAGGGCAATGGCTACCTGGTGGAAGGAGGTCAGATCGATCTGATCCAGGTTGCTCTCCCCTGAGATCTCTCCAGGGCGAACGTCGGGCGCAGCATCGGATCGCCGCTCGCCCTATGGCCCGCCACCCTCGCTCAGAGGCGCCCCCAATTCCTTACTTCCTCCGAACTTCTTCCGACCCATGGCCATCCTTCGCCACCGGCTTTCCTCTCTCGCCTGCACCTCCCTGCTCGGCGGCGCCATGCTGCTGGCCGCCGCACCCGCCCTTGCCCTGAACCTGCGGCCGTCCCTGCCCGGGTTCAGTGGCGGCAACCTTGGCGGTGATCCCAGCTTCAGCGGTTCCCTCGGCTACAGCTTCAGCCTCAACCAGTCCCAGACGATCACCGCCCTCGGCTTCTACGACGCCAGCGAGGACGGCCTGCTCTCCTCCCATGGGATCGGTCTCTATGAGGCCACCAGCCAGACCCTCCTGGCCAGCGCCACCGTGCCCGCCGGCAGCGACAGCTGGCTGCAGAACGGCTTCCGTTGGGTTCCGATCCCCAGCCTCTCCCTGCTGAGCGGCTCCTATGTGATCGCTGCCACCAGCAGCGGCGATCCCGCCCTGTTTGATCCGTTCCTCTACGAGACCACTGCCGTCGATGGGATCGATGGACTGGTGATCGGAACCTCCCTCAGCGAGTCGGGCAGCGGCACCGTCGTGGCCTTCCCCAGCCAGGATGAAGGCCTGGCCCAGGGCTTCTTCGGCCCCGCCTACGCGATCGCCGGCACCCCCGGCCCGCTGCCGTTGCTCGGCGCCGGTGCCGCCCTGGGCTGGAGCCGCCGGCTGCGGCTGCGTCGCCGGCTGGTTGCCGCCGCGGGTGCTGGCGGTGCCGGATCGCGGCCCTGAGCCGGAGCCAGAGCGCCTGGCCCCGCCCGGTGATCCCCCTCGCCAGACTGGCCCGATCCCGGTGGCTGAGGGTCGGTGGCGCATTGGTCTGAGGCATGGCTGCCGGCCCTGGCCTCCCCCTGGGGAGCGGCGGCCTTCGTGCCCCTCTATGCCCTCTGGGTGACGCTGCTGCTGCCCGGGGTCTGGGCCTCAATGCTGGCCGGGGCCCTCTACGGCACTGGCTGGGGGTCGCTGCTGGTGTTTCTTGGGGCCTGCCTGGGGGCCGAGCTGGTGTTTCTGCTGGGGCGGGGCTGGTTGCGGCCCTGGGCGCGGCGGCGGCTGGCGGCGGCGCCGAAGCTGCTGGCGGTGGAGGAGGCGGTGAGCCGTGAGGGGTTGCGGCTGGTGCTGCTCACCCGCCTGTCGCCGGCCTTTCCGTTCAGCCTGCTCAACCTCGCCTATGGCCTCAGTGATGTCAGCCTGCGCGATTACACGATCGGCCTGATCGGCATCCTGCCCGGCACGGTGCTGTTCTGCGCCCTGGGCGCCCTGGCCGGCGATGTGGCCCGCTTCCAGACGGTGCTGGCGGGCCAGGCCGATGGGCCCACCTGGGTGCTGCGGCTGCTGGGCATCGCCGCCACCGTGGCGGTCACGGTGCTGGTGACCCGGGTGGCGCGGCGCGCCCTGGCGGGCGAGGCGGCTGATCCCCAGGGGCCGGTGGCTTGAGCCGGGGGTGGGGGGCTTCGATCTGCGCGGTGGTAGGAATCGGTTGGATGCCCCTTAGCCGATCTCGCCACCAGGCGAGGTCGGCCGCCGCCTCCCTAGCGATTCCACTGCTCTTCCCCCCTTTCCGGCAGGGGCTGCCCCAGATCTCGCAGCGCTGCGATCAGCACAAACCAACCCAGCCGCAGCTGCGCCGCTGGGCCGCGGTCGGCGGCGAGCCGGGCGTACTTGGCGCGGCCGCAGGGAGTGCGGATCCAGTAGGCCAGGGCCGCGGGCAGCGGCGCGGAGGTTTCGCCCCCCAGGGGCTGGGTCGCAGGGGCGGTCGGGTCGCTGGCGGGGCTTGCTGGGGCTGGCGGGGTCATCGGCTCAGATCCGCTGCAGGGATTTCGCCTTGTCCTTGAAGTCGCTGAGCAGCAGCTGCAGGTAGGTCACCTTGCGCAGCTTGACGTTGGCGGTCAGCGACATCCCGACCTGCAGCGGCAGCTTGGCGCCGCTCTTGAGCTTGAGCTGCTGGCTGTTGAGCTTGATGTCCACCGGGAAGCGATAGAACTGCTTCATCTGATCGGGGGGCAGTGCATCGGAGCCGATCCGCCGCACCGTGCCCTGGAGCACGCCGAAGTCGGTGGCGGGGAACGAATCGATGCTGATGTCCACCGGCTTGCCGACCTGCACAAAGCCGATGTCGGTGCTGGGCACCTCCACCCGAGCCTCGAGCCGATCAAAGGGCACGATCTTCATCACCGGCTCGCTGGTTTCGGCCACAAATCCCTTTGCTTTTGGCTTGAGTTCGAACACCAGACCCGCCTCCGGCGAGCGGATCGCCTGGTAGCGGATGTTGACATTGAGTTCAATCAGCTTGCTGCGCAACTCCGCCAGCGAACTCTGCAGTTCCCGCACCCCCTGCTGCAGGATCGCCTGCTGGCGCAGCCGCTCCACCTTCGATTGCTGCAGCTGGCCTTCCACCTCCTGCACCTTGTTGCGCTGCTGCAGATACTGCAATTCAGCGGTCGCCCCCTCGCGGTTCAGCTTCTCCAGGCGGCTCAGCACCTCCCGCTCCAGATCGAGGCTTTCGCGCAGCACCTGCTGCTCGGTGTCATTCACCGCCAGATAGCGGCCGAGCTCCTCCTCTTTCAGGCGCAGCTGCTGGTCCTTGTAGTCGATTGTCTTCTCAATGCTGTCCTTGCGATCGAGGGTGGCTTCGGTGTCGAGCTTGAGCAGCAGCTGGCCTTTCTTGACCCTGTCGCCCTCCTTGACCAGCACCGCATCGACGACGCCGCCCACGGGCATCTGCACATCCTTGACCACCCCCAGGGGTTCGAGCTTGCCCGGGGCGGTCACGATCTCCTCGGTCTGGGCCAGGGCCAGCCAGGCCAGACCGAAACCGGTGACACCGATCAGGGCCCAGCTGATGCTGCGGGCCCAGAACCGGGATTGCTGCAGCACCACATCGGAGCTGTCGTTGTGGATGGAGCGCTCCAGACCATTCTGGGCACGGCGGATCAGATCGGCAGGCGTTGGAATGCGCGGGGCCATCAGGACGCCTCCTGCTGGCGGTAGAGCGCGAAATAGCGGCCCTTGAGGGCCATCAATTCCTGATGGGTGCCGGTTTCAACGATCGCCCCTTGATGCATCATCACAATCAGATCAGCGCGGCGGATGGTGGAGAGGCGGTGGGTGATGAAGAACACGGTGCTGTCCTTCAACTCATCGCGCAGGTTGTCACAGACCTGGCGCTCGGTGTCGTAGTCGAGGGCGCTGGTGGCCTCGTCCATCACCAGCAGTCGGGGATTGCTGAGCAGGGTGCGGGCGATGGCGATCCGCTGCCGCTGGCCTCCCGAGAGCGAGGCACCCCGCTCACCGACGGGGGTGCTGTATCCGCTGGGCAGCTGCATGATGAAATCATGGGCGGCGGCGATGCGGGCCGCCCTCACAATCGCATCGGAGGAGGCGTCAGGATTGGTGAGGGCGATGTTCTCGCTGATCGTGCCGGAGAAGAGCAGTGGATCCTGGGGCACGATGCCGATCTGACGCCGCAGCGAGTAGAGCTCCACCTTGGCAATGTCGTAGTGGTCGATCAGGATTCGGCCCTGATTCGGTGCATAAAGCCGCGGCAGCAGTTTCATCAGCGTGCTCTTGCCGCTGCCGCTCTGGCCGACAATGCCAACGAAGGTGCCCTGGGGAATGGTGAGGTCGACGTTTTTGAGCACCTCCGGCGTGCCCGGGGCAAACGTGAAACTGACGTTCTCGAACACCACATCGCCATGCACGGAAGGCAGGGGGATGTTGGCTTTGTCAGCCTCGCTCGACTCCTCCGGTGTGTCGACCACATCGGCCAACCGCTCGAACGACACACGCAGCTCCTGGATGTTCTGCCAGATCGAGGACAGCCGCAGCAGCGGCTGGGTCACGTAGCCGCTGATGATCCGGAACGCGATCAGCTGGCCGAGGGTGAGTTCACCCTTGAGCACCAGGGTCGCCCCCACCCAGAGCACCAGAAGCTGGGAGAGCTTCTGCAGCACCTGGGACGATTCATTGAGGAAGGTGCCGGTGATCGTCTTCTCGAAGGTGCGGGCGATGTAGCGGGAGTAGAAGTCCTGCCACTTCCAGCGGCTGACCATCTCCACGTTCTGCGCCTTCACCGTCTGAATGCCGGTCAGCACCTCCACGAGATGGCTCTGGGTGCGGGCGTTTTCTTCGGCCGCCTGGCGGTATTGGCGGCGGAACAGGGGAGCGCCGAGCAGGGTGAGGGCGATCTGGATCGGCAGCACCCCCAGGGCGATCAGGGTGAGCAGCCAGCTATAGATCGCCATCACGATGATGTAAATCACCGAGAAGGCCGCATCCAGCAGCGTCATCAGCGCCTGGCCGGTCAGGAAGTTGCGGATCTTCTCCAGCTCGGCGATGCGGGTGCCGAGTTCGCCGACCGGCCGGCGATCGAAATAGCCCAGCGGCAGCCGCAGCAGGTGATCGATCACCTCCGCCCCCAGCCGCAGGTCGATGCGATTGGTGGTGTCTGTGAACAGGAAGGTGCGCAGCGAACCGATCACCCCTTCCATCAATGTCACCACCACCAGGGCCATGCCGAGGATCTGGAGCGTGTCGAGGCTGCGCTGGGAGATCACCTTGTCGATGATCACCTGAATCAGCAGCGGGTTGGCGAGGCTGAACAGCTGCACCACGAACGAGGCCAGCAGCACCTGCAGCAACATGCCCCGGTAGCGCTTCAGGGCCGGCCAGAACCAGCCGGGGCCGAAGTTCTGATCGGGGGTGCTGACGCTGCGCTCAAACAGCAGCACCTCCAGTCCTTCCGGGTAGGTCTCGGCGATCTGCGCCGGCGAGAGCTGCACCCAGCCCTCCGCCGGTGAGGCCAGCCGCAGCCCCTTGGCATCGCTGGCGGTGATCAGGGCAAAGCTGTCTTTCCAGGCGATCAGGCAGGGTGTGATCAGGCGGGTGGCCGAGGCGGGCATCACCTTGGCGCCGGTGACCAGCAGGCCGAGCATCGCGGCAATCTGCCCGCAGAGCTGCAGATCGGGGGCGAGGCCGCGGCGCAGCTTGTCGCGCAGCACCTTGTCGATCGCGTCGCGCCGGTAGGGCAACTCCAGGATCTGGCCGAGCATCTGGAAGCAGGCCAGGGTTTCCTCCAGGGGGCCCTTGGCGCGGATCAGCTGCAGGCCGCGGCTGCGGCTGCTGCCGCCGAGGTCGAGGCTGGTGGGCTGATTGGGGGACCCATCGGCCGTTGCCGGTGAGCTCTCCTCAGCGGCGTCTCCCGCCAGAACCAGGGCCGGCCTCGGCAGGAGGTCTGGCTGGAGCACGGCCTCGGACACCGCCAGCAGCCGCAGGGGCAGGGGGGGCAGCGGCTTCGGCAGAGGGGCGCCGCTGGCCAGGGCGGTGCCGATCGGCTGGCCCGGCACGTTGGCGCTGCCCAGCCGCCAGCCGGCGCCGGCAGGGGCAGCGGGCAGCGGATCGCCGCCCTTGCCCTCGGTGGCCCGTGCCCCCTGGCGCAGCTGCTCCAGCCGCTCCCGCCAATGGGCCGGATCGGGGCTGAGGGCGCCCGCCTGGCTGCGTTCGGCCTGGACCAGCAGGGCGTGGAGCTCGGCAGTCCACACCTGGCCGGCGCACCACCGGCGCAGCTCGGGTTCCGACTGCAGCAGCTCCAGCATCACGGCGTCGGGGATCGCCAGAGCCTGGACCGGCCCGGCGGCACTCACCCCTTCGCAGCCTTCGGCCCGCAGCAGCGAGGCCAGGCCGATGATCGCGCCGGGTTCCAGGCGCTCCAGGGTGAAGGGCTGGCCGTCGCGCTCACCCAGCAGGCGCGCCTGGCCCTGGAGCACGACAAGGATGCGGTCGGGCACGACCGCATCGGGATTGATCAGCTGGCCTTCGCTGAAGCGCACCAGGCTGGTGGCGGCCTCCAGCCGCTGCCGGCCCCGGGCCGAGAGTCGGTCAAACGGGGGCAGTGCCGTGATCGCGTCGGGGGAGTCCTGCAGGGAGGCGGTCATGCCGGCACAGCGCTGCGGGACTGGGCCGCGACCAGGCCCTGAACTTCCTCTTCGACCCATTCGTCGAACAGTTCACGGGCCATGCGGTCGCGCATTTCGTCAGTGAAGCTGGCTGAGCGTAGCGATTCCAGCCGAACCACCAACCACCATTGTTCGATCCGCAACGGCAGCCGCAGCTGGCCAGGCCGGCTGGTGCGCAGCACTTCGGCCAGGCTGGGGTGGGCCTGCAGCAGGGGCACCGGCCCGACCACGCCACGGGTGGAGCGCTCCGGCCCCTTGGAATAGGTGGCGGCCAGTTCAGCGAAATCGGCCTCCCCTTCGGCGATGCGCAGATAGAGCTCGCGGGCCAGGGCGCCGTCCTCCACCCGCAGCAGGCTGTAGATCACCTGATCGAGCTGGTTCTTGCGGGCCAGAAAGCGCTGCTCGGCCCGGTGGGAGAAGTGCTCCAGGCAGTGGCGGCCGATCCGCTGGGGCAGCTCGGCCTGCCAGAGGGCATCGGCCTCCTCCATGCCATGGCTGGCCAGGTGCTGGAACACCGCTTCCGGTGAGCCCAGGCGGTTGGCGGCCCCCCAGCCCTGACGCCCCTGCATGCTCTCCTCCTCGCTGAGCTGCACATCTGCCACGGCGGCGGCGATCACGCTCTGGCGCAGCAGCGGCAGCAGCAGACCGTGGCGGGCCAGGGAGCGCCAGAGCTCTGGCGGTATGGCGGGAAGGGAGGCTCGGGAGACGCTCACCGGGGGGGAGCCGTTGGTGGCGGCCCCTGGCGCCGGATCCGGGAGGACGGCTGGATCCGCTGCAGTCCCGGGCTGGGGCGCTGCAGCTCGGGGAGGGGCCGTGGGCGCCGGCAGGGTGGCCAGTTCGATCGTGGGACTGGCGAACATCGTTCGGGGCAGCACGGTGGGCCGGCCGGCCGAGAGGGGCTGACCAGCTGATGGTGGGGTGGCGGAGGATGGGGAGCTGCCCCCAGCCGCCTGGGGAGCGGCCGCGGGCGCGGAGTCCGCAGGGGTGGGGTCGGTCAAGTCCGCGCAGCGGGGATGGCGATGGACCCAGTCTGCCCTGAGGGCTCTGATTCTGGTGTGATTCGTAGTGGTGCGATCCAGTGACCCCGGTTGCTGCGGTTGCCGGCGCCGCTGTCCCTGCCGATCCCGGCGCGCTCAGGATCGCCGTTGCTGTCGCTTTCGCCAGCGTCGCCTCGCTGGCCTCCGGCGCCGCTCACGCCTCCGCCCCGGGTGTGGCAGCCGCCACTCCTCCTGCCACCGGGCTCGACTCGGGTGGCGCCGCGGCGCCGGCCAGCAGGGCCCGCAGCCCCTCCTCATCCAGCACCGGCACCCCCAGGGTTTCGGCCTTGGCCAGCTTGCTGCCCGCCTCCGCCCCGGCCACCACAAAACTGGTGCGCTTGCTGACCGCGCCGCTCACCTTGCCCCCCGCCGCCTCGATCAGGGCCTGGGCCTGGCTGCGGCTGAGGCTGGGCAGGGTGCCGGTGAGCACAAAGCTCTGTCCCGTCAGCGGACCCTGACCGGCCCGGTCGCCGCCGCCCTCTCCGGGGCCGGCGGCCAGGCTGAAACCCACGCCGCCCAGGGCCTGGAGCAGGGTCTGGTTGGCGGGGGTGGCGAACCACTGGCCCAGGCTCTGGGCGATCTCCGCGCCGATCCCGAACACGGCCGTGATCCGCTCCGGCTCCGTCGCCGCCGCCGCGGCCAGGGCTTCGGCGCTGGGGAAGGCCCTGGCCAGGGCCTTGGCATTCACCTCACCCACGTGGTGGATGCCAAGCCCGTAGAGCTGGCGGTGCCAGGGCCGGCCGCGGGAGGCGGCCAGGGCCGCCACCAGGTTGGCGGCCGATTTCTCCCCCATCCGCTCCAGGCTGGCGAGCAGGGCGGCATCGAGGCGGTAGAGGTCGGCGATCGATCCCACCAGACCGCGATCCACCAGCTGCTCGATCAGCTTCAGGCCCAGCCCATCGACATCCAGGGCCCCCTTGCTCACCCAGTGGCGCAGCGATCCCCGCAGGATCGCCGGGCAGCTGCTGTTGACGCAGCGGGTGGCGGCCTCTCCCTCCTCTCGCACCAGCTCCGAGCCGCACTCCGGGCAGGTGTGGGGAAGGCTCAGGGGGAGGGCGCCGGCGGGGCGCAGCTCCGGCAGCACCCGCACCACCTCGGGGATGATCTCGCCGGCCTTGCGCACCACGATCGTGTCGCCGCCGTGCAGATCCAGTTCCGCCAGGCGGTCGGCGTTGTGGAGGGTGGCGCGGCTGACCGTGGTGCCGGCCAGGGGGACCGGCTCGAATTCCGCCACCGGCGTCACCACGCCGGTGCGACCCACCTGGCAGCTGAGCCGCAGCAGGCGGCTGGGGGCTTCCTCGGCCGGGTATTTGAGAGCCACGGCCCAGCGCGGCGCCTTCTGGGTGAAGCCCGCCTCGTCCTGGAGGCGCAGGTCGTCGAGCTTCAGCACCACGCCGTCGGTGGCGTAGGGAAGGGTGCGGCGCTGCTCCTGCCAGTGGCTGCAGAAGCGTTCCACCGCCGCCAGGTCTGCGAGCCGCTCGCGGTGGGGATTGACCTGGAAGCCGGCGGCCTGCAGCCACTCCAGGGCCTGCCATTGGCTGGTGGGCCGGGGCGGATCGCCGCCCCCGTCGCCCCCGGGGGATGCCGCGGCGGACGGGCCGCCCGGCTCCTGATCGGGCAGGTGCAGGGTGTAGGCGAAGAAGCTGAGCCGCCGGGCCGCCACCACCCGGGGATCGAGTTGGCGCAGGGTGCCGGCACAGGCATTGCGGGGATTGGCGAAGACGCCCTCGCCGCGGGCCTGGCGCTCGGTGTTGATCGCCGCGAAGCTGGCGTCCGGGATCAGGGCCTCGCCGCGCACCTCCACCCAGGCGGGGGGGTGCTCCAGCTGCAGGCGCAGGGGCACCGAGGCGATCGTGCGCACATTGGCGGTGATCTCCTCACCCCGTTCGCCGTCGCCGCGGGTGGCGGCCCTCACCAGCAGGCCATTGACGTAGCTGAGGGCCAGGGCGTTGCCATCGATCTTCAGCTCCCCCACCATCGCCAGGGCCGGCAGCGGGGCTTCGGCGGTCGGCTCGCGGTCCAGGGCCCGCAGCAGCCGCCGGTACCAGGCCTCCAGCTCGGCAAGGGAGAAGGCGTTGTCGAGGCTGAGCAGGGGGATCCGATGCTCGACGCTCGCGAACCCCTCGGCCGGAGTGCCGCCCACCCGCTGGGTGGGGCTGTCAGGGGTGATCAGGGCGGGGCAGGCGGTCTCAAGGTCGAGCAGCTCCCGATAGAGCCGGTCGTAGACCGGGTCCTCCAGCAGAGGTGCGTCGAGCACGTAGTAGGCATGGTCGGCCCGCTGCAGCAGGGCGCGCAGCTCGGCGGCCCGCTGGCCCTGGAGTGGTGGTGGGGAATCGCTCACGGCAGGGGGGGCGGCGCGGGCCGGCGGCGCGTCGATCGGGCCGGGGCGGGTCAGCTGGCGGCCAGTTTCTGGATGCGGTCGACCCGCCAGGCGTCGTCCACCTTGACGAAAGTGAAGTCGAGGGGCAGCTCCTCCTTGCCGTCGCTGCGCAGCTTGACGGTGAGGATCACCTGCTCCTCCTGGAGGCGGGGGCGCCCTGACTTGAGATTGCGGTACTTGTTGAGCTGCAGTCCGGCCAGGAAGCGGATGAACTGCTGGCGATTGACATGGGAGCGGTAGTTCTTGGTGGTCAGCAGGTAGGCGCCATCCACCTGGCCGGAGGCCACCTGGGTGAAGAACTGCTTGATCAGGGGATTGATGCCGCGGGCGCTGAGCACCAGGCGCACCGCCGAGATCGTCCAGAACAGCAGCAACGCCCCCAGACCGGCGGCCAGGGCCTTGGTGCCGATGCCGCGGGCCAGTTCCCAGTCCATGGTGCGTGCGTGTGCTGTGGCGTGGGGGAGTCTGACCGACGACCCCGCCTGTCAGTGGCGATACTGCGGCCGGATGCCCGCCTTCCGCTCCGGCCGCCGTGCCCCTGGAACCCCTGCTGCCGTTGTTCCACCGCCTTGACCGCGAGCATTTCGAGGGGGCCCTCAGCCCCGGCGGCCGTGCTCTGGTGGCGGTGCGCTGGAGCGATGGCCGCCTCACCCGCACAGCGGGGCTCTACCGGCGCGGCCGCCACAGCGATGGCGCCGAGCTCTGCGAGATCGTGCTGTCGCGGCCCTTGCTGGAGCCCCTGCCGCGCCAGGCCACCCTCAGCACCCTCTGCCACGAGATGATCCATGCCTGGGTCGATCGGGTGCTGGGGGAGCGGGAGGTGCATGGCCCCCGCTTCCGGGAGCGGATGGCGGCGATCAACCGGGCCCAGGGGGAGTTCGAGGTGAGCGTGCGCCATCGGTTTCCCCTGCCCCGGGAGGCGACCCGTTGGATCGCCCGCTGTCCCCGCTGTGGCCGCACCGCCCCGTACCGCCGTCGCCGCCGGGGCCTGGCCTGCCGTTTGTGCTGCGAGCGCTTCCATGGCGGCCGCTGGGACGGCAGTTGCGAGCTGGTGTTCGAGCCGGGCCCGATCAATTCGGGGGGCATTGCTTAAGGTCGGCGCTCCGCCCCCCTGCCGATGGCTGCCTTCCTCTGGTCTCTGGAATGGAGCGGTCTGACCATCGCCCTGGTCGGCCTGGGCCGGGAGCGCTGGTTGGCGGCCCGGCGCCGTTAATCTGGCCGCCATGGAGGAGGCCCGCGTCCAGCGCCTGGCGGAACCCTCGGGACGGGGGTCCGGATCCAGTCGCAACCGCGATGGGTCCCGCGAGTCCTGGGCCGGTACAGGGTCGCCCCGCGAGGGTCGGATGTCTCGGCCCCAGGGGCGTCCGCCTCTGCGCGGATCGGAGCCCCTGGACCTGCGTCTGGAGCGCTGGGTGAACCGCGGCCGGGACCTGGTCGATGGGGTATCCGGCGCCCGCCCCGGCGGCCGCCCTGCCGGCGGTCCTGACCGTGACACCGGGGTTGGGGGCAGCGGCGGCTTCAACCCGGCCCGCCTGGGCCGCTGGGTGGAGCAGCGGCTCGACTGGCTGCTCGATGAGGACGGCGAGGACGACTGGCGTGAACCCTGGCAGGAGGAGTCCGCCCGATCCGCGGCGGCGGGGGCCGCAGAACGGGGTTCGTCACCCAGGGCTGTGGCGGCTGGTGATGGCCCCGGGGGCTGGCTCGAGCCGCGATCGGAGCGGCTGGCTGCTCCCGCTTCCCCACCCGCAGCAGGGCCCCCCGTGGGACGCCGCCGCGGTCTTGAGGCGATTTCGCGCCGGGGCAGCACCGGGGGCCGCACCGGTGCCGCAGCCCCGCCTTTCCAGGCTGCCGCTGCTGGGAACGCTGCCGCCGGATCGCTGGCGGCGGCAGCCCGGCCCCCGGTTGCGGCGCCGAGGTCCCCCGATGGCAGGACGCCCTCAGCGATGCCGACGGGGCCGGAGGACAGCCGGCCCGATCAGGACGCCTGGCCGGATGAGGCCAGCTTCAGCGTCCCCCGTTGGCGGCGTCAGTCCCCGGAACGACCGGCCGATCCACTGGCTCGGCCGGCGGCGCCGCCAGCCGGCGCGCCTGAGGAGGGTGGTGGGCGGCCGCTGCCCCGTTCCAGCCGGCGCCGTTGAAGCCCTGGGGCCCCAGCGGCGAGCGGTTGGTCCTTGCGTTCAGGCGCCCACCTGGAAGCTGCAGCCCCGGGCCCTGAGTTCCAGATTCACCGGCTGCACCAGGTCTCCGGGGATCTCACCGGCCATTTCCTCCGCCGACATGGCGATGTCCGGGGCCCCCTGCTGGAGGGCGGCGAGCAGGTCGGCCCAGAGGCCCACCAGGCTCTGCTGTTTCTGGGGCACCAGCCCCTGGCGCTCCAGGTGGGGCGCGCAGCCCTGACGGTGCCAGAGGGCCTGGTGGTGCTGGCCGGAGTGCTGGCGCTGGGCCAGGCCGCCGGCGAGGGCCTCGGCGCTGGGGTCGCCATCGGCCTGGCGCAGGCCCGCCGCCTGAAGCAGCTTGCCGGTGTGGACGGCGGAGATGCCGTAGACCCGGCCAAGGTCGGTGAGGCTGAGCCAGTCGCTGCTGAGCACGGGCCCGTTGCTGCGCCGTTGGCTGAGGCGCCGCGGTGGCGGCGGCGCCGTGGACCGGCCGCCCTGGCGGCGGCTGCCAGCGGTGGAGGCGGGGCGGGGATTGGCCATGGAGTGGACCAGGAAGTACGCGAATGCTGGCTAGACACCCGATGACGTCAATCCGTCAAGTGGAAACGCCAACGAGCCGTAACCAAGTTCATGAATTGTTATGGCCTTCGGTCTCGGCCGGTCCCAGCCAGGTCTCCAGCAGCGGAGAGAACACCTCGCGGATCACGGTCAGCTCCCGCCCCTGGCGGAAGAACCGGTAGTGACGGCTCCAGAAGGGGCCGGGCCGGCCGAAGCGCTGCTCCAGCCAGGGGGCCTGCACCTGGGCCAGCCCATCCACCTCCCGGAACAGCTCGGTGCGGCCCTCGGTGAGGCTGCGCCAGATCGGTTGCTCCCGCCGCCGCAGCTGGGCCTCGGCCTCCCGCCGGTTCCACCAGCTCTCCGCCCAGCCCAGGGTGCGATCGCCGCAGGCCAGCCACACCTGACGACGCAGCAGGGGCGGCTCCAGCTCCTGCACCTCCCGCGGGCAGAGGGGATCGCCGCCCGGATCGGGGGCCATCGCGATCAGCTCCACCTCGAGGGGCAGGCCGGTCAGCAGTTGCAGATGGCGGGTGGGGCTGCCATCGCCAAGCAGCATCAGCCTCCAGGGACCGCTCAGCTGGCCCCCGGCGCTGGCCGCCAGCACCTCGGCCATCGGCGCCTGCCAGAGGGGCTGGGGCGACGGCAGCAGCGCTGAGGCCGGATCGCCGGCGCTGCTACCGCCGCTGCCGGGTTCAGTGCCGCCGGAGTCGGTGGGTGCTGGGTCAGCCACCACTGCCGATGCTGAGGCGCCGCACCTCGCCCTGGTGTTCGATCTGCACGCTGTCGCCGTCGCTGGCGATCAGTCGCCAGCCACTGCCGCCGATGCTTTCACCCACCGTCACGGTGGTGGTGCTGCCCCCCATCTGAAAGATCGCCGAACCGGGTTTGCCGGGCACTGCCACCACCCCCACCAACAGGGGCACCGGACCTGCCGGTGCCCGGCGCTGCGGCGCCAGCGCGGCCTGGCTCGGCGCGGCCGCGGCGCCGAGGCTGGCACTGACGGGAACCCGCAGCAGGGCAGCGGGCCGTTGGGCCGGCTGGGGGAGGCTGGCCAGCTCCTCGATCCAGGGCTCGTTCGGGGGCGGAGGTGGCAGGGCGCTGGCATCGGTCGGTCCGCCGCTGGCGGTCGTGGCCGTGGAGGCTGGCGGCGCCAGGGCCGGGGCTGGCGGCGTTGCCGGAGCCGGTTGGGCTGCCGGCCCGAAGCTGCGCAGCCGTTCCACCAGCAACAGGTTGCGTTCCTGCTGCAGGGCCTCCTGGTAGCGGTTCCACTGGCTCAGGGCCAGAACGCCGCTGATGGCGGTGACCAGGCCGGCGCCGGCGAACACCGCCACCAACAGCAGCGGTTGGGCCCAGGCGCCGCGGCCGGCGGGCAGCGGCGCTGAGCCGGTGTCGGGGACGGGAGCCGAGCGGGAGGCGGCGGCCGGACCCGGGAATCCTGGCCGTCGGGCCCGCCGTCGCCGGTCCACGCCGTCGGCGGAGCTGGCCGGGGCGGTGCTGGCAGGCGCCGCGGAGCCGGTGTCAGCCAGCGGGGCCGGGTCTGGAGCGGCCACCTGGCTGGAGCTCGGAGCGACCGGGTCCCCGTCCAGGGGCTCCAGATCGATGGCGGTGGCCGGCTCGAAGACGCGGTTGAGCAGTTTCTCCGCCTGCAGCTCCCAGTAGGCGCGCGAGGTGGGAATGCCCCTGGGACCTCCCCGTGCTGCGCTCACCTTGCGTCACCCAGTGGATGGGTCAATGTAACGGGCTTCTCCGTGCGCCGCCGCTCCAGCTCCAGCCAGAGCAGCAGAGCGTTGACATCGGCGGGGCTGACCCCGGGCAGCCGGGCGGCCTGGCCGAGGGTGGCGGGCCGGATCGCGGCCAGCTTCTGACGCGCTTCGGTGGAGAGGGTGGTGATGGTGGCGTAGTCGATGGGGTCGGGCAGGGGCCGCCCCTCGGCGCGGCGGGCCTGGTCGATCTGCTGCTGCTGGCGGTGGAGATAGCCGCTGTATTTGATATCGATCTCAGCCCCCTCCCGCACGGCGCTGGGCAGGGTCGGATCCGCCAGGCCATGGCGCACCAGATCGCTGCTGTGGAAGCCGGGGCGGCGCAGCAGATCGGCCAGGGTGATCGAACCGCGGATCGGGGCGCCGGTGTCCCGTTCCACCGCAGCGGCGGCCCCATCGCCGGCCCGCAGCCGCACCGTTTCCAGGCGGCGGGTCTCGGCGGCGATCGCCTCCTGCTTGGCCTCGAACAGGCCCCAGCGGCGGTCGTCGATCAACCCCAGCTCCCGGCCGAGGGGGGTGAGGCGACGGTCGGCGTTGTCGCCGCGCAGCACCAGGCGGTATTCGCTGCGGCTGGTCAGCACCCGATAGGGCTCGCGCAGGTCCTTGCTGATCAGATCATCGATCAGGGTGCCGATGTAGCTGCCCTGCCGGGGGAAGGAGATCGGCGTCTGGCCCCGCAGCAGCCGGGCGGCATTGAGGCCCGCCACCAGCCCCTGGGCCGCAGCCTCCTCGTAGCCGGTGGTGCCGTTGAGCTGGCCGGCGCTGAACAGGCCGGCCAGCCGTTTGGTCTCCAGGCTCGCCTTGAGCTGGGTGGCGGGGATGTAGTCGTAGTCGACCGAATAGGCGGGCCGCAGCATCACGCACTGCTCCAGGCCGGGCAGGGTGCGCAGCAGTTCCAGTTGCAGGCGCTCCGGCAGGCCGGTGGAGAACCCCTGCACATAAAGCTCGGGGGTGTCACGCCCCTCCGGTTCGAGGAAGATCTGGTGGCTGTCCTTGTCGGCGAAACGCACGATCTTGTCCTCGATCGAAGGGCAGTAGCGAGGGCCCTTGCTGTCGATGAAGCCGCCGTAGATCGGCGTGAGCTGGAGGTTGTCTCGGATCAGCTGATGGGTGGCGGCGGTGGTGCGGGTGAGATGGCAGCTCATCGGCTCGCCGCTCACCCAGGCGCTGGGATCAAAGGAGAAGAAGCGATCGTGGGCGTCGCTGGGCTGCTCCTCCAGCCGGTCCAGGGCGACGCTGCGGCGGTCGACCCGGGCCGGGGTGCCGGTCTTGAGGCGGCCGGTGACGAAGCCCAGGGCGGCCAGGGCTTCGGTGAGTCCTTCCGCCGCCTGCTCGCCGGCGCGACCGGCGGCCATCGACCGATCCCCCACCCAGATCCGGCCCCCCAGAAAGGTGCCGGTGGTGAGGATCACGGCGCCGGCGCCATAGACGCTGCCGAAATAGGTGCGCACCCCCAGCACCCGGCCCAGGGGACCGTGGGCCGGGTCGCCGGGCTCCGCCCCATCGGTGGCGTCGCCGGGCTGGGCGGGGGGGAGGTCACCCTCCACCCCCAGGCCGGTCACCATCGCTTCGCGCAGGTGCAGGTTGGGGGTGTGCTGCAGCAGTTGCAGCATCTGCCGGGCGTACTGGCGCTTGTCGGTCTGGGCGCGCAGGGCCCAGACCGCCGGGCCGCGGCTGGCGGTGCGCCCCCGCGTCTG
>JBMSXZ010000017.1:0-26889 GCA_049426205.1 Cyanobium sp. | reverse complement strand
GTGGCCGCACGATCAAGGGCATCACCGAGCGCACCAACACCAAGATCGACATCGAGGATGGCGGCATCGTCACGATCGCCAGTCACGACGGTGCCGCAGCCGAAGAGGCCCAGCGGATCATCGAGGGTCTCACCCGCCGGGTGAGTGAAGGTGAGGTGTTCAGCGGCGCCGTCACCCGCGTGATCCCGATCGGTGCCTTCGTTGAGATCCTGCCTGGCAAGGAGGGGATGATCCACATCTCCCAGCTCTCGGAATCGCGGGTTGAAAAGGTCGAGGATGTCGTCAACGTCGGCGATCAGGTCACCGTGCGGGTGCGCGAGATCGACAACCGCGGCCGCATCAACCTCACCCTGCGCGGCGTGCCGCAGCAGGAGGAGCCGGCCACGGTCTGAGCCCTGCGGAAGGGGCCGGCCCAGCCTGGGTCGGCCCAGACCCCCCTCGCATCGCAACGAGGGCCAGGGGGAGGCCGCTGCTGAGGAGGGATGCCGAATGGCATCCCTCCTTTTTGGTTTGAGCCTGTTTGGATAGCTCCTAACATGTTCAATCCGTCGTCAATGCCGCGGATTGCCCAGGGACCCAGTGGGGTCAGGGTTCAGCCGATTGACCAGGCCCGCCGGTTCGAGCGTCCCGGTTCAGCACTCCTTCTTCACCTGGCCCTCTCTGATGCGGCCGCGAAGCCGCCGCGATGATGCCAAGGCAGAGATCACGCCCAACGCAGGCAAGGGAGCTGGCACCTGTTCACCCTCAATCTCATCTGGGTCCTGAATTGATTCCCCCTGAATGAACACGCCAGAATCAAGGATCCGATCGCCACGATCAGCGATCTGAAAACTCAGCTCATACTCTTCGTTTGCATCAAGCCCCGTCGCGAGGGAAGTAAGGACCTGCGTCAGGCCATCGTACTGCGTATCAAGGAAGCCACTGCCAGGTTCGTTGTTTCTATAGAAGGCCGCATTCAAGCCACCATTGACTGTATTGATGCTGACTGCGGTTGAGCCGCCCGGTAACAAGGCAAGATTGACGCCGTTGAGATAAAGAGCAAACACGTCATTGTAGGCACTGTTGACATATTCGGTGTATTCTTCCGAGCCAAACACGTACTTCCACTGGATGCCTGTTGTGCCAGGGTCGAGCTTGACCTTGAAACTCAGCAGCGAGGCATCCTGGGTGCCACCACCCACCAGCCCGTCAAGCGCGGCGGAGCCGGGAAGGCCATTGTTTCTTGAGGTCGACTCGCTGTTGTTGGGGGGCAAGGCGTTGGTCAGTGCGCCGGAGGTCAGCAGCACTCCCTTGACGCCAGCAGGATCTCCAAAGATCGAGGTATCGCCCTCGAAGAAGCCCGATGCATCGGCGGCACCGGTGTAGGACGCGCTGCCGGCTACCAGGCTCACCCCTGGCCCCAGCAACGCTTTGGCCATCGCTTCAGCATCTGTCGAAGCGGAAACGGAGAGAGCGGCACGTCCAGGATCGGCAGTCAGCATGACTGCACCACCGACGAGGAAAAGTGCTGCAGATCGCCGAGCAATACGGACTGGAAATGCAAAGAAGGGCACCATGGTTCCTGAGGCATGAGCATCAAGAAGCTATGGAAATAGCCGAGAAAACGATAGGATTTAAGCCGATTCAGGTCGCATCTGCCCCTGGCTGGCGCAGCCGTTCAGCGGATTCGTCACAGCAGTGAATCAACCTTCCGCTGCCGCTGATTCGTTGCCTGAATCAGCACCGCTCCAGCCCTGAAAGCCAACGGCACACCCACAACCCCGCTTCGCAGCTCGGGCCCAGCTTCAGGGGGCTGCCAGGGTTTCGAGCGCCTGTAAGGCTCGCCGGCAGACATCGGCATGGGCAGGGCCATGGCTGGCGATCAGGCAGCCGGCCTGGAGATGGTCGCCGCCGCCATAGGCAAGGGGCTGGCCATCGGCATGGCTGAAGGCGCCGCCGGCGGCCACCAGCACCGCCTCCGGTGCTGCCATGTCCCAGTCCTTGGGCGCCGTGCGGCCAGACAGGGAGATGTAGAGATCGGCTTCCCCCCGCAGGATCGTGGCCACCTTGCCGCCGACGCTGCCCATGGCCGTGCTGGAGGCCGGGCCGATGGCTGCCAGCAGCTGTTCCAGCCGACCATCGCGATGGTTGCGGCTGGCCACCAGTACCAGATCCTCGCAGCGCTGGCGAGCGCTGAGGCGCGCCGGCATCCTGGCGCCGCTGCGGTCCTCGCACCAGGCCTCGCCGCTGCCCCCGGGGACGCTGGTCCAGCCAAACCACAGCTCCTGCCGCTCCGGCAGCAACACCACCCCCAACAGCGGCCGCCCTTGGTGCAACAGGGCCAGATGCACGGCGTACTCGCCGGTGCCCTGCAGAAAATCGCGGGTGCCATCGAGGGGATCCAGCAGCCACAGCCACTCGGTCGCCGTTGCCCCCGGTCCGCGGGCGTCCTTCGCGGTCTCCTCGCTCAGCAGGGTCCAGCTGGCAGCCGGGAAGGCCCGATCAAGTCCGTCGAGCAGCCACTGGTTCACCGCCAGATCGGCCGCAGAGACCGGTCCATCCCCGCCCTCCTCCACCGCCAGGGCCGCGGCGAAACCATGGGGCGGCTGTTCTCCCCTGGCATAGGCCCGCAGGATGTCAGCAGCACCCCAGGCCAGCTGCCGCAGCTCGGCCAGCAAGGCCTCAAGGGCAACTCCGGGAGGCAGGGGCAGAGGGGCCGCCATCATGGAGAGCGAAAAACGCATTGTGCAGGAGCCGCGGCCTTGCAGGATCCAGCCCCGGCACGCCCCGCAAGCGCTGCATTCCCCTCCGGCGACGACACCACTCCAGCGGTCAGCGACGACCTGGCGCTGGAGGTCGAGCCTGCGCGACGCGAGCCCGCGTCCGGCACTCTTTACCTGGTGGGTACCCCGATCGGCAACCTTGAGGACCTCTCGCCCCGGGCCCGCCGGATCCTGGAGAGCGCCGATCGCATCGCCTGCGAGGACACCCGCCACAGCGGCCTGCTGCTCAGCCGGCTGGGGATCCGGGGCCGTCCGCTGATCAGCTTCCACAGCCACAACGAAGCGGCCCGGATCCCCCAGCTGCTCGCCGCCCTGGCGGAGGGCCAGGCGATCGCCCTGATCAGCGATGCCGGCCTGCCGGGCATCTCCGATCCCGGCGAGGCGTTGGTGGCGGCGGCCCGCTGCGCCGGCCGGCCGGTGGTCTGCATCCCCGGTCCGACGGCGCTCACCACGGCGCTGGTGAGCAGCGGCCTGCCGACGGGACGCTTCTGCTTTGAGGGGTTCCTGCCGCCCCGGGGCGGGGCGCGCCGACAGCGGCTGGAGGCCCTGGCCGAGGAGGCTCGCACCATCATCTTCTATGAGGCCCCCCATCGCCTGGTGGCCTTGCTCGAGGACCTGCTGGCGGTGCTGGGGGACCGGCCGATCCAGGTGGCCCGCGAACTCACCAAACGCCATGAGCAACAGGTGGGGCCGAGTGTGGCGCGGGCGCTGGAGCACTTCCGGCACACGCCACCCCTGGGGGAATGCACCGTGGTGCTGGGGGGAGCCTCGGCACCGGAGCCCCCTGCCTGGGACGGTGACGCCCTGCGTGGCGAGCTGGAGGCCCTGGTGGCCTCGGGTCTGAGCCGCCGTGAGGCGGCCCGCAGCCTGGCCGAACGCAGCGGCCACAGCCGCCGGGCCCTCTATGCCCTGCTGCACCAACCGGCGGCGGCTGCCGCTGCGGAGGGAGCAGAGGCCAGCCGCTGGGACAGCGTCCCCGGCGCCACCGGCCCGGGCAGGCCAGCTGCCGACGGGGCAGAGTGAGGGCCTGACGTTCCAGTCCGCCGTTCCCGATGCTGCGTTTTCGTCTGCTGGTCGGCAGCATCGGCGGCGGCCTGCTGCTGCTGCTGGCCCTCTGCCTGGGGGCCCAGAACCTGGAGCAACGGCCGCGGCTGAATCTCGGCTTCGCCGAGGCGACTCCGCTGCCAGCCGGCTTTCTGGTCGGCGTTGCCTTGGCGGTGGGGGTGATCAGCGGTGGCAGCAGCGCTGCCCTGCTGCTGCCGCGACGGGGTCGCCGCGACTGATGCCGCGGATTGCCCTGCCTGGGCCCTGGTCGCGCCGGGCTAAAGGGCCGGAAGCCGCTCCGAGGCCTGGAACTCCTCCGCTGACCACGCGGGGTCGTCGGCCTCGAAGATGGCGATGTGACCCATTTTCTGCAGCTTGGCCCGGTACATCGCCGCGTCGGAGCGCTGCATCGCCTGCTGGGGGCTTGTCTTCGCCGGGTTCACGATCGCCACGCCGATGCTGAGCGTGATGGTCAGGCCAACGGCCCCGAAATCAAGGGGTGTGTCGAAGCCGGCGGCGATGCGGCTGGCCATTCCATGGGCATCACGCCGTAGCTGGCCCCTGTCCTCAGGGCTGGCGGGTCTGAGGGTCATCAACACCAGGAATTCATCGCCGCCGTAGCGGGCCAGGAAGTCGCCGCTGCGCATCAGCTCCTGCAGACGGCTGCCGACCCCGACCAGCACCTGATCGCCGATGGCATGGCCATGGTTGTCGTTGATCTCCTTGAACCGGTCGACGTCGACGAACAGGATCGCCAGGTGTCCCTGATGGGCCAGCTGCCGCTCGGATTCCAGCGCCAGATACTCGAGGAAGTAGCGGCGGTTCGGCAGCCCCGTCAGCGGATCCTCCAAGGCCAGCCGTCGGGAGCTGTCGAGCACATGCTTGAGGCGCTCGCGCAGCTGGCGCACGCGTGAGGCGAGCCTTTCCTCCTCCGGCAGGGGGGCCGCTCGCTTCAGGTGCGGCGATGGGGCGGGGGCCACGTCCACCGCCGCAGGCTCCCGGGCGATCAACCGGGTCAGCACCCGGGTGGCGGCGGGGCTATCGGGACCATCGGCGGCCCTCTGCTGGAGCAGGCTCTCAAGCTCCCGGCAGATGCGGCGCAGGCGGCGGCTGGCCCGGAGCTCCAGCCGCCGCTGGTTGAGGTGCTGTCGCTGCCGGTCGCGCTGCAGCAGCAGCCGCAGACAGCCCAGCAGCAGCAAGGGAAGCAGCAACAGCAGGCCCTGATCCGCCACGGAGCGGGCCAGGGCCTTCCACAGCCCCTGGGGGCGGAGCCCGACCAGGCCGCCGTTGCTGTGGAGCTGCTCGCCGCTGATCGCTTCGGGGGCGGCGGCTGGTGGCGTGGTGCCGGTGCCGGTGCCGGCCGGAATCACGGTGAAATCGGCGGCAAGCCTGCTCAGGCTGTTCAGCAGGTGGGGACCATGCTCGCTGCCGAGCAGGGGCGAGAGCAACACCAGGGTTCCCTGGGCAGGTTGCAAGCCCTGGCTGTCCGAGACGGGCGAGGCGATCCCGAGGAAGAACCGGCCGTCTTCGCCGCGGCAGAGCAGGGACCTGCTGGAATGAATGACCTTCGGGTCGGCGGGGTTGGCCAGGGAGGGCAAGGTGGCGGCGGCGCAGGCCAGCAGTGCCGCATCGCCGCTGCTGGGATCACCGACGCGACTGTGGCGGTGGACCAGCCGTCCGGAGCGAGTGAAAAGCAGCATCACGCTGCCATCGCTGAAGATCGGTGCCGGCAGCAGTTGCTGAGTCGGGAAGCTGGGATTGCGGCCGCTGAGGAAGGCATGGGTGTCATTCCAGTGGGCCCAGTCCCTGGTGGTGCGGCGCAGGGCGGCCAGGGAGACGTGGAGCACCTCCAGCGCCTCCTGCCGTTCCATCCGCTGGTGCTCGCGGACCTCGGCGCCGCGGCGAATGAGCTCCAGCGCCAGGAGCGGCGAGAGCAGCAGCAGGGAGGTGAGCAGTGCCTTGCCCTGGCTCCTGGCACTGGGTTGCTGACGCCGACGCCGACGGATCCAGCGCCGCAGGCCGCGGCTGAGGCCAGTGGCTGGGGCGGGGCTGACGGCATCCTCCGAGGTGTTGCGCAGGAAAGAGAATGCAGCAGAAGATTACGCGCAGTCTGCGCCATCTTGCCTGCGCTCAACCGCAGCCGGTCCGGGGTGTGAATCAGCTGCCTGGAAGTGAAAAAAGTGCGCCCTCGATCACCACCCGACTGATCCCCTGGGCCAGCAGGTAGGGGGCGGTACGGCTCAGGATGGTGGTATCGGGGATCTTGATCACCCGCTGGGTGCGCCCGCAGAGGCGTTTGGCCTGGCGCGGGTTGACATACACCTGCAGGGCCCTGCGCTCGAGTTCCTCATCGGGCAGGCGGCCCAGTTCGGTGATGTCCCGCAGGGGCCGGGGCTGCAGTTCCACGGTCTTGTCGACCAGCATGTAGGCGCTGAGGGGCAGGTCGGCGGCCTCCAGCGGGCGCGGACGGATCTCGGTCTGGGCATCGGCCAGGTCCAGCAGGGGGACCGGCACAAACATCGAAGCGTCCTCGCCGTCGTCATCGGTGAGCAGATCCTCGTCCTCCTCACCGAAGTCATCGGCATCGTCGATCGCCAGCACTCCGGGACCGGCCTCGCCATCGGCGTCCGTGTCGTCCTGGAGCTCGACCTCGGTGACGGCTTGGGCCTCGGGCAGCCGCGAGGAGGTGGTGAGGGGCTGGGTGGTGGCGGTGTCTGCTGGCGCTGGAGCGGAGGCGGTGATCGGCGGGACCCTCGGCGCGGTGGTCGGCGACGGGACTTGAGATGCCTGGGGGGGGATCACAGCGGCCGCTGGCTCCTCTGGCGCTGAGGTGGCTGCTGGCTCCTGCGCGGTGCCGGCGGCTGCGGCCGCGGGAGGCTCGGCGGGAACGGCAGCGGCAGCTGGCGGGGGCGGGGCAGCTGCGGCGGATGCCGTGGCCGGAGACGGTGCAGCGGTGGATTCAGCGGCCAGAGGCGCGGCAGCGTCGCACTGATCTGCCGAGCGGTCGCTTTGCTCGTCCTGCAGCAGGTTCCCCTGGGCGAGGGCCCCCTTCTCCCCCCTGGGAGCAGGGGCAGGGCGGCGGCCTCGTCGGTCCTTGAGGCGCTCGTATTCCTCAGGATCCAGGGCGGCCTTGACCGCACGGATCACCGTGTTCGGACTGCAGCCGAACACCACAGCCAGATGCTGGGCACCATCGCCGCGGCGGTACTTCTCCACCACTTCGGCCTTCTGCCTGTCCGTAAGCCGAGCCGCAGGCATGGGGCAAAGAACCGCACAGCCTCCCATCCTAGAAGCTGTGTTGCTCCATGCAAGGCCGACGACGCAGCCTGCAGCAAGCTGGCACAATGACGCTGAGGCTCCCTTAGCTCAGCTGGATAGAGCAGCTGCCTTCTAAGCAGCCGGTCGCTGGTTCGAATCCAGCAGGGGGCGTAGGTAAAAACCGCAGCCAGACTGGGATCCGAGCCTGCCAGAGCAAGGGATCCCGGCCAGAGGCCATCCGGGCAGGGATCGTATAAAATTCCCTAAAACCGTCATTCCCTGCCAGGATTTGACCCAGGTTAGAAAGTGGCGAGCGATCGACAGGGATGGCTATGGGACCTCTCCCGCCAGTTCAAGAGGCACCGCCAGGGCCGCCCAGGGTGGTTCCTGCGGGTCAATAGGGACCGGATGCCCCTGCTGACCGACGAGCTCCCGCCGCGGCCTGAAGAGCCCATCAAAGGCCCGACCCAGCGTGAGTTCACCCTGCCACCCCACCCGGCCCAGCCTCCGCCGCCACCGCCTTGGCTGAGGCCTGCGGGGTCTTCGATCAGGTGACGGCTGGGACGTGGCGTTGGCCTGACCCGCTGGCCCAGGCCTCCCATGAGGCCACCCGCCTGGCGCCCGTCAACCTGGCCTGGCTGCGCGCTCGGCTGCGTCTGGCCGTGGTGGCCGAGCAGATCACAGAACGGACCTGACAGCGAACCTACGCGCCCTACCTTCTCAAGCTGGAGCAGGTGGCCGGCCTGCAGGCATGGTCCGAGGACGCCGAGCTCTTGACCGCTGGGCTGCGACAGTGGCAGCCGAACAGCCGGGCCAGGCAGATGGCACACGATCGGATGCGAGCCCTCTGGATGGTGGCGGGTCTGTGATGCCCCGAACCCCACCCTGGCGCTGGAGCATAAGGGGACCGTGGCCTCCTGAAGACTCAGCACGACAAGAGGCCACTCCGACGGATGACGCCATCAGAGCCCGAGCTGATCAGCTGGCTAAGCGTCGCCCCTGGTGCTCCGCTGAGCAGAACTGGACGGATGCCTGCCTAGAGCTGAATAGTGCATTCCTTCTTCGGTGGCGGCCGTCTCTGCTGCGCTGGTTAGGCGCGTCAGAGAAAACTGGCTGGGATTGGATGGAGCTTTCGTTAAAGCTCTCGGTCCCATTGACGATTGCACTCGGTGGCTGGGTTCTTGGCACCCTCAGCAGCAACAGACAGAACGATATCGCCCAGGAAAATCAGAAGGATGCCGTTGTCCGTGAATACATCAAGGAAATGAAAGGGATGCTTTTGGATAAAGCGGTAGCCAAGGAAGCAAAGCAGCCAGGTTCTGAAGCGAATGGTGTTGCCCGTGCGCTGACTCTGGCGGCTCTCACGCAGTTAAAGGGTGAGGGTACAGCGCGACGGACACTAGTTTTTCAGTTCTTGAGAGAGTCAAACTTTCAGATCCTTGCAGGATCCGAAAAAGTGCAAGGGGCAAATCTTGCCGGCTATGACCTTAGCGGGTCCGACCTCAGGGGGGCCAGCCTCGGCGAGGCCAACCTGAGCAAGGCCCACCTCAGCGAGGCCAACCTCAGCAAGGCCAACCTTAGAGGGGCAGACCTCAGTTCAGCCGACCTTAGAGGGGCAGACCTCAGTTTGGCCGACCTTAGAGGGGCAGACCTCCGTTTTGCCGACCTCAAAGGGGCTCAACTCGGAAGGGCCGACCTCAGAGGTGCCGAGCTGTTCAGAGTCCATCTTAGCGAGGCTTGCCTCAACGATGTCGACCTTAGAGGGGCCGACCTCAGTTTTGCTGACCTCAGACGGGCTCACCTCGGCGGGGCCAAATTCAGCGATGCCGACCTCTACGAAGCCGACCTCAGCGATGCCGTCACATTTTACCCTTACAACTACAACGACGGGGTTTCTTCGGTCCAGGCCAACTTCAGCGGGGCCAAGTTCAATGACACAATTTGCCCCAATAGGAAGAAAACAGATACGGGGTGCCCGATCCCCTGAGCTGCAGATCCGCATCCCGCGGGGGGAATGGGAGCTCACCAATGCCGGCCTGGAATGGGCCGAGGCTCTGCCCTACTGCCGCGGCGGTCATAGCGGATACCAGATCCTCTGGAACCCGGCCGTTGTTGACGTGGTGCGGGAGCTCGGCTGATGGAGAACCAGACGCCACCGCCGCCTGGTCGTCACCGGGTCTGGGTGACGACCGCCGAGGCCTGCGCTGCCCTGGGGATGAGCCGCGAAACCCTCCGCCAGCTACGGCTGCGGGGGGTGCTCACCCCCGGCAAGCACTACCGACGCTGGGGCTGCACCCAGGGCCGAGGCCCCCTGCAGTGGTACCTCGAGAATGTGGAGGCCACGATCACGGGATGGAGCCGGCGGCATCTGCGAATCTGATCTCTCATCGCCTGACCCAAGGCCCTGAGGAATCCTGAAGGGAAAATGTGATCAGCACTGTATGGTGCTCTATACCCAGCTTCTTAAGGGACTTGCGCCAACCATCTCATGGGTCCTTGCTTGTGAAGCATAATGGGGAGTCCACTGGCAAAGAGTGAAAGACGTGTAAAGGCGAGGACCGCAACAGGCGGCATCAAGTGCCTGGTTCACTTGCAAGGTGTGCATCTAGCTCTTTCGCCATTTCACTCCATCGCAGTTCAGTAATGATTAATTTTGCAGATGAGCTGGCTTGGCTAAATCATCGGTTGGACGACCTGCTCGAATCATGGAGAAAAAAGCATCAATTCCACGGAAGGCTATGCTATTCATCAGTCAACTCCATTATTTTGCTAGTGGTATTGTATATTTGCAACGGGCTTTACAAAAAAAGCATCAATGGTGTCAACTGGTTCTCTCCGGCAGTAGTCCTCCCTGGCGAAAACATTGCCGCAATGGCTTGGCTGTGCTCGCTTGCCATCAGTCTTTCACTTCTGCTTTTCTCCTTGCTAGCACGACGCGTGTATGCAAAGCTCTTAACGGAAGGCTACTCCCTGAAGGCTGAGATCTACATGGCTCACATAGATCCCAAGAATACTTCGACTGAATTAGGCCAAGATCCCCTAAGTGGATTCCAAAATCGCCTTTCAGAACTATTGTCAGTCGAGCGATCATTCCCTGTCCCAAAAAAGATAAAAGCTTAATCTACGCCACCTTAATGCTGCTGCTTCATGCGTAGTCTTAATTTATTTATCTGCGGTTCATCCTGCTATGCAGAGCGGAAACCAGGATGCCTAGGTTCAGAACGCCGAGCAAAGCAGCAATATAACTGATTCCCCTTGTCCACGGAGATTTTTGTACTTTATCGACCGGATCGCCGGTGACAATAGATTTAAATGCATCATGGAAATTGTCATCCGCTCCTGCAAGGCTAGAGCCTTGCCTTGGTGCTTGTTCACCAGGAGAAACGGGCACAACGGTCGATTCAGGACTTGTCGAGTTGCCATGCTTGATTGCACTGCTTGACTTTACGCTACTTACATAGCGAGTATCCATGTAAAAAGCCCCCCAGAACACAAGAATCAAAATAAGAATTGCGAGAAGAAAGTTAACCGACGATCTTAGGACAAGTTCGATGTACCAACGAAAAGGGAGGATAAATGGAGCGAGCACGGGTCTGGTTTTAAAGTCATAGCGGATGGAAATTTGGCGATGCAGTTTACGCAGCTCGCGCTGACACAGCTCAGCCTCTTCGTATTCACCATATTGCTCCAGGATGGACGCGAGTTTGGTGAGTATCTGGGCCTCGGCATTAAGCATAAAGTCCTTGCAGCGCTTCTGATTAAGCCATGCGCTCAGTGCAGCAATATTCTGTCGGATATCATCCAGTCTGTCTCTAAGATTAAAGTGATATTCCACACCTGGAAATTGGCATTCGGCGATTACCTCAAATGCATGCTTCAACAACAAAGCTTCAACAGACACGGTGGGGGTTTTGCCGCCGAGCAACTCAAGGGCTTGGGTGGCTAGCACCGCGCCCCTGAGCGCTTCTGTGGCTGTGTTGACTTCCTTGATGGAAGCATTGGCGCGATCCAGAAGATGCTCCGCTATGTGCAGCAGACGCCCTGGCGAGCTGTGGCCATCGTCCGGCTGCTGCTGCCAGTCGCCATCGCGGGTCGCGGGTGGCCAGAAATACCCAGGCGCCAGCCCATGGTGCTTCTTTCGCATCTGTTCATTCCAGGCAGGCGGTCCGGTGGTGTTCCAATCGCGATTGAGTCCGAGCTCCTTCCAGAGGGTATAAAGACCTGATGCCGGCTTGTAGGCGATCTGCTGAGCACGATCGAGCAGATGGCCGTTGGCCCCAAATTCTCGCTGGCGAACTTCAGCCAACAGGCTCTCGCGATAATCCACCAACACACCGGATTGATGTTCGTGCCCCACGGTGAGAAAACGCCGCAGCGGACCGTGCAGGCGCAGCGCGGGGAGTGCTTGGGAGCGCCTGCGCAGGTCGCTCATTGCCGGCATATTTTGGTCACGATAGCTGAGAAACCAGTCTTCCAAGGAAAGCCGGAAGCAATTGACGTGGCTCTGGGGTGGTTCTTGCTCGCGGCTGGTTCGGGTGAGAAGTCCCTCAGGCCCCAGGAGAGCCGTGGCCTCCCGCCAAAAAGCGATCGGGCAAACCCGAAAGCCATGGCGGTAAGCCATATAGGCCACCAACCAGCGGTAGCCCTCCTCATCGTCCAACACCGTGGCCAGGGCTGGGCGAGCCGGCACGCTGCCCGTGATGCGAAACAGCCGCCGATTATACGAGCTATCTTGTTCTTCCTGATCAAAGATGCAGTCGAGCACATGCTGGCGAAGCCCGTAGCCATCGAACAATGGAGTGCCGCGTAGCTCGAACAAGGTGCCGATGCCATGCAATGCCTGAAAGGCCTCCCAGCGCTGAAGCTGCCGAGATCGTTGCCGCTTGGGCCCTTCGTTTGGTCGTCCGGTGAGCACCAACACATGCCATCGCACCTCTGGGAAAGCGAGCACCAACATCGCCACCAAAGTGGGCCAGCCATTGGCCCTCAGCGGATTCATCAGCAATGGGTTGAGCTCATCCACCAGCACAGTGAGGATGCGGCCACCATCCAGGGCTTTCAGGATGAATGCTGCAGCGCGATCAAACTGCTCACCAGCCCTTGAACCATGACCATGGCTGATCCACGCCTGCATCTTTCCATCACAATCCTCATCCCAAAGATTGTTGTTCCGGAGCTGCTGGGTGACCGGATTGAACAGCGCAGTGTTGGTGTGGGCCTGACGCAAGATGGCGTAGCGCGGCATGGCTGGCGAGCGGGATCAGGTTGGTGAGCTCACACCTCAAGGATGCTGCATCAACGCTTTGGTGATGATGGCAGCCTCGGCATCGGCGGCGCTGAGCAAGCGTCGCAACGCACGCCTCAGGAGATAGGGGTGTGCGGCCCGGATCGGAGGGACGTCTTCGCGGACTGTGAGACTATGAAGGTAAACCACAGTAAAGCCAAGACGGCGATAGGCCTGTCGCATTGTGTCGCTGAACTGTTCCTTGCGCTGGGCCATGGCCAACAGGCCGGACTCTCGACAAAGGGCGAGGCTTTTGACCAGGGTTGCTTTTCGAGTTTGAGGATCCAATCCCGCATGGGCGGGAAGCGCATCGAGGATGTAGCGAGCGGCGAGAACAGCCGGCAGAGCCTCTCTGCTTTGCTCGAGGAGTGACTGGGTGCTCTGATTGCCTGTGGCTAATTCCCAGGCACGCTTCAATAGATCAAGGCATCGATTGAACTGATCAGATGCCCCACCCCTGACAGAAGACGACTTCCTTACAATCGCCTTGAATTCATTCATACAATCGGACCAAGGCTGCGGCATGCCTCTGCTGAAGGGCATCGGTGGCTGCAATCCCCCTCGACTTAATCCGGCCTTGTCCTGCTCCGACAGGCGCTCGTAGCTTTGCCAGCGCTGGGGGCAATCGGCCAGGCTGATGTCGCGCCCGTAATGGCACCACACATTCCAGCGCCAGGTGAAGCGATTGGTGTAGGCATCGGGCAACGCTAGCCCATCGTACCGTTCGGGTAAGAACAAGATACAGACTTCACGCTCCGAGGGGCTGCCGGTAGGGGATCCTGTTTTGATCTGAACGCCACTTTCATTGAAGATCAAATGCCTGCTGTTGTCCTCGCACCAGTAGCCGCGATCAGACGCCTGCTCCAGAAGCAACCAACGATCAGGATAAGCTTCCATGGGAGGTGATCATGACAACTTAAGGCTTGCCATCAGTTCATTCTCTGCCGACCGATCCCAGCAAGCCTCGCACCAGCGCAAACTTGTTGCGGGCCGTCAGCAACGATGAGCTCACCTGGCCAAACTCAATGAAGGGCAGGTGCTCCCCCAGCAGCTTGCTCTTGCGGCCTCGGCCTGAGGTGCGGATGATGATCGGGGCGAGTTGGTAGAGAGCTTGCAGTTGTTTCTCGTGCTCTTTGCCCTTGTCAACGCCATGCCAAAGCACGCCCATTTGGTCCGTGAGGATGTCCATAGCTCCCTCGTGGATCAAGATGACATCAACACCGAGCGAATCTTTTGACTTTGCTTCCGAAGAGGAGCCAATCTTTTCAATGACCTCGAATTGAATGGAATTGTTGTCTGCATTACCAAATGACTTTTGGGTAAGAATATGCAATGAACTATTCAGCAAGTTTTCAGCGTCAAAAATTATCCCTTCCTTATTCAAGGGGTTTTCGGATCCTTCCAACTTAGAGGCATCTCCGATGCAGCCTTGAAGGCGGTCCCTATGTCTATGATTATAGAATCCCGCCTGGTCACTGCCCTGGCTATATCTCCGGAAGCGAAAGACGGGGTATATGCCAGCTTTTTGATGTTCCAGCAGGTCTTGGGCAAAATTGGCATTTGATTCATTTACTCTATAGCCCTCAACCAAGCTCCATGCCAAGCGTTCATCAATGACAACTACATTAGTGAGACAAGCTTCAACAAGAGAGTAGATGAAGAAGCAGAAGCTGAATTTATCTTGTGGGGGGCGGCTGAGCATGCGGAACAGATCAGGCGACACAGATCCGGAAAGCTTCTGATAAAAGCGAGAAGAGCTTTGCAGCGAATTAGATTCAAACTTATGTGCTTCTTCGAAGCAGTTACCATGATTATCAAAGACGAGAGCGCTCTTAAGGGATATATCATTATTCATCTCATTATCCCAATAAGCAGTACTAGAGTCATTTTGGGTTGTCGCGCCACTGTCTACACTAGGATGTATATCATTGCCTCTCTTGTTGCTAGCGGTAGAATCATATATTTGATGGATGCTATTTGTTTTAAACACTTCATTCTGGCTGGTTGAATATGACTTGACCATGAGCTCGACAAGTGGATCAGAGCCGAAGCTAAAGTACTCATTAGCTTGCTTCTCCCATGCCTCTTGGACCTGTTGCGCCTGGCGCTCCAAACCAATCCATAGATGCCATTTCCCCAATCGATCAGGATCGGGTGGCTTCGGTGGCTTCTTCCACTTCTGGATCCAAGTTCTGTAGAGAATGAGAAAAAGTTCATTCTCATCATTCTTTCTACCAGCAAATGCTAGTGTATGCTTTTCTTTGTTGGTACAAGATTTAGCCCCTCGGATATCCTGTTTATCACGAATATGGGTCGCATAGAGGATCAAGGTGCGATTAGGAAGATTCTCCTTAGATAGCAAGTTGATATTGCCGGGCTTTTGCAGCCAATCACCATCAATTACCATCAAGAAGGGAGATTTGCCAATCAGTTTCTGGACGTCATCCGTATAGAATGAAACTGAGAAGTGCCCAGCATGTTTATCTGTCAAGCATCCCAGGAGAATTGGCACTTCAACAAACAACTCAAAAGTCAAGAAGGTATACTTGTCATCCCCGTAGCTAAAATCAGGCGACAATACATTTAGATTGAACTTCGTGCGTATAGCTTTGCCAGGAACTTTCTCATTAGCACGTAAGTAGTTACCATCGCTGTCTGGGTGGCAGAGGAATTGGGAACATGCCTGCATTTCCATCATGCCGAGATCATCCGTCTCTGGCTGTCCGTTATCCTTGACAAACTTCTTTTCGAGCTTAGTCTGCAAATAACGCCAGGGCTGATTGTCAGCATCTTCATCAACGACAAGGGGAGCACAATCTTTGTCTACAAGAATAGCGGAACTATAATTATCCCAAATCCTTAGACGAAAGCAAGATATGGGACTCTTTACAGTCTGCAAGGGCTGTCTTTGCGAGATGTTTTCTATCTGGGGCGCAAGCTCAACCGTAAGCTTATACTTATCTTTTATGCATCTTTTTAGATCCCCGTATTTTGCGCTGTTACGAATAATATTCTCTAGCAAGGAGTAGAAAGCATGCGCTGCCGAGATTCCACCCGGCAATGCAACCATCCTATCAAGTTCATAGATTGTCTTTAGTCCCATATTTGGAACCATCGAGTCTGTATTTGTAACTTTATTCCATTCGATCTCAAAAGGAAAATCTGCGGGGAGGCGATCTGTTCCGCCTTTGCCAGCCGATTGTGATTGGATCCACTGGACACGAAACTCCTGATCTTCTATTTTAAAATAGAACTCCATATTATCCAAGCGCAGTCCTACGTCGGCTACAAGATTATCCAAGTAGGCTGTCTGTCTTAGAAAGCCTTCGAGAAGGTCCCTCACGAGCCAAACCGGTTCAGGCGGATCTTGCGTGACATCAATAGCTCTAGCAATAAAGTCAAAACGTCCCTGAAGATATTCATGGAAGCGGCGGGTATTTTCCTGAAATACATCACCAGTACCAAGCTTGTCCCGAGCATCTGCCAAAGCTTTTGTTCCCTGTGTCCATAAGTTCTCCGGACGAAATGGAGCTTGAGTGATATATTTAAACAAATCATTCTCGGCTCGGAGGAAATTAGAATAAGTTTCGTCCAGGCGCCTTCTTAGGCCATTAACATAGTGATATCCAGCCAAAGAGTTCCTGAATTCGGGATTGCTAATCACATGGCTTCCAGTGATATGGGAGAAGTTTCGAGCGAAGACAGCTGCACGGCCTGCCCTATTAAGCTCATTACGCCAGCTAGATTCCAAGACATCTCTTTCTGGACCGGCCGAAAGCATGGTCACACATACTTGAGCTTCTTTGATACATTTGAAGTCCAGCTGTTCTTTCGTTGCCAAAACCAATCCACCTGTTGAGTTGACTGATCCAACCACAGACGGGATATAATATATATATCTCCAGGACCGGGAAATAAGGCGATTCCAAAATACGCTCCATAGGAAAGACTCTATACTCTGATCAATGGCTTTGTTCAGCTCATCGTCCTGGATTTTTCTCCTCACATAGTTCGCCTGAATCTCGGAAAGATTCTCCTCCACGAGATCATGCATGCTTTTTATCGCATGTTTTGAATCCATAAGGCTATGATCGGGCTCAAGAATCTCGCCAAGTCTGTCTACTCTATTTCTTAGATGTGGGATGGATATCTGAATATTATTATCATTGCCAGGCTCTAAAAACTGGTCTTCCTCTTCCCAGTCACAAGATAGTGCAAAAGGCAATAGGCTTCTCGCTTTAAAGACTATTCCAGTCATGGGTTCTTGAGACCCTTCTATATGTCCCAGAAAACCAGTCGCCCATTTATACCTCATTTCGCATTCTCCAGATACTTCATCTTTGCTCTCTTGGAAATCAAAACAGTCTGAATATCGTACATCAAGCGAATCTCTTCCTGGCATCCAAACTAAGAAAGCATAAAACGAGGTGTTCTCAGGTGTGCCCGATAACTTTTTAATAATGGTCGAAAAAGCTTCTTTGCTTTCGTCTGATGACCTCAAGAATTCTAATACAAGATCAAGCGCTGTTCGCCCCTCGTGGAATAACTTGTCATTATCTCCTTCCATGCTAGTCAACCAGAGGCTTGACCTGGCCATTACGTATAGTCTTTAAAACAATAAAGTCATTAGCTTCGCCATTATCAGCAAACTTATATGTTTTGTTTAATAAACCCTCAAACTTTTCGGCAAGGAGACGCTTCCTGACTGTTGCAGGATCATTTGTAGTTCCGGCGATCGCTTTAGATGCTATCTGGAAAGCATCATAGGCATATGCAGCAATATAGCTAGGGGTTTCTCGAAATCTCTCTTTGTATCTCCTTGTAAAGCTCAAGGCTCGAGAATCGCTCAAAGTTTCATCGAAGACTGGCGCCGCAAACACAGCCCCTTCAGATGCTTTCCCAGTTACTGCTCGAAAATAAGGAACTGAAAGGCCTGCATCGCTTAGAATTTCTCCCTTGAATCCTTGCTCGCGAACTTGCCTTATTGACGCCGCATAGCCATCTCCAAAGCCAGTCACAAAAATAGCTTCTGGCTTAGAAGCAAGAATTTTTGCAACCTGTAGCCTTGGCGAGACTTCAGTGACGTCGTATGTTTCGGATGCTACTATCCGACTTCTACTCGGATCAAATATATTCTTAAATGTTGATATCATGGTAGATCCAAACTCGTTGTTGACTGCAAGGATGCCAATCTTTTTAAATCCAATCCGTGTTGCGTAATTGGCAATAGCCTTGGCCTGGCTCTCTGCGGTTATAAATACTCTGAATATCCACTTAGATCCTGATGTGACACCTGGCCCTGCAGCGACTGTTGCCAAAGCTGGGATCTTGAACTGCTCCAGCACTGGACGGGATCTAAGGGTTACAACATCACCTGTAATAATATAAATATCAGGATTCTTCACTTTCAATCTGTTGATAGCAGCAATGGCTGTTGCTGGATCGTCTTTGCTGTCTTCAATTGCCAGGTTGATGTTGTGTGTATCTTTTACGTCTTCTTTGGCAAGTTCAATCCCTCTTTGGACCTCTTTCCCTAGGGAAGCCTGGGGCCCGGTAAGGAAAAGAACCGCACCCACTAGGTTGTTTCGCTTCTTGGGCTCAAAATTGGCGGTTGTAGAGGTATAAAAAAATAATGCCCCCGAGGTGCTGGCTACGAGCAGCGCGCCAATAATGATGTATCTTCTGTTCATTTTTGGAGATGCTTTAAGGTTCGGGCAGAATCTTGGGCCTTGGAAAGTCCTAATATCTTCTGATGCATCAGTCCCGTCAAGTCCTCCTCCTCGACGACGACCCCAGCTTCCGCGCCGCTGTGCGCGAATGCGTGGAGGGATGGTATGAGCTGGTTGAAGCGGCCTCGATCCAGGGGTTCCGTGAGGTGTGGGAGCCGCGTCGCTTCGCCCTGCTCCTGCTGGACATGCGCTTGAGGAGCGATCGAGAGGGGATGGATGTGTTGCGGCAGGTGTTTGCGCAGGATGCCTCTCAGCCGGTGATCATGCTTTCTGCCTATGGCGACAGCGAGTCGGCCATTGAGGCGGTCGGAGCCGGCGCGATGATGTTTCTGCACAAACAGGAGTTCAGCCCGTCGCATCTGATCCGGATGATGGAAGCCGTGATCGAACAGGGTCGCCTCAGGCGTCAGCTGCGGGCCTGGCGCCGGCAGGCCTGGGATCAGCTGGCCGATGCCATTGTGGGCCAAAGCGTCGCGATGCGAGAGGTGGTGGACAACCTCAGGACGTTGGCGCGAGAGGCGAACAGCTGCCCCGTGCTGCTGGCAGAGCCCGGATGCGGGGCTTCGTTGGCGGCCAGGGTGCTTCATCGGGCCGGCTTGGGGGCGGAGGAGCCGTTTCTGGAGGTGGGGGCTAGATCGATCACGGCGGCTGGTGAGCGTTTCTTCGCATCGGTGGGCGCCGGCTGGCTGGAAGCCGAGCAGGGCACGTTGGCGATCTCGGGCACAGAAGCTCTGCCGCCTGAACTTGGTCGCAGAATACTGGACCGGGACAAGAGGGGACCACGAAGCGTGGTGTTTCTGCTACGTGAGGAGGCGTTATTGCCACATTCGCGCCATGTCGAGGCTGCCGCCGCAGCTCTGCCGTGCTGGCTGGCGGCGGCCAATCCCTGGCCCTTGCGCCTGCCCCCGTTGCGGGAGCGTCGCGACGACATCCCTCTGCTGGCGGCCCATTTCCTGCAGCGCCAACGCTCGCTGGGCCGCAGCAGCGCCCGTGTGTTCAGCGGGGCCGTGATGGCACGGCTGGAGGCCCACAGCTGGCCTGGCAATGTGCGCGAGCTGCGCCAGGTGGTCGATTTCGCCGCCCTGCAGGCCAGCCTGGCCGGCCAGGAGGAGCTGGCCATCGCCCATCTCCCCAGCCCGTTGCTCGCCGATCCCTCCAGCTCCAGCCCTCACGCCGGCCGCGACGCTGCCCGCACTGGGAACTACAAGCAGAGCCTCGCCCGGGCCGAGCTCGCCCTCGCCGAGCAAGCGATGCGGGAGCAGGGCCTGCGCCACAAGAGCGCCCTGGCGGCAACCCTCGGCTACGCCGATCGCTTCACCTTCGGCCGCCGGCTGGAAAAGGCTCTGCGCGACTTCCCCTCCCTGGCGGCGGAGTTCCCCACCATCGCCGGCCTGTTCGCCAAGCCCGCCGCCCCATGAGCCTGCTGGCCCAACTGCTGGCCAATGGCCTGGTCACCGGCAGCCTCTATGCCGTTCTTGCCGCCGGCTTCGGCCTGGTGTATCGCAGCACCGGCGTGTTTCACATCGCCTATGGCGGCGCTTACGTGCTCGCGGCCTTTCTGTTTCACTCCCTCGTCACCCTGCTGGGTCTGTCTTGGGCCGTCGCCGGGGCCACGGCCGCAGCCCTCAGCGCCCTCGCCGGCTGGGCCATGGAAGCCGGCTTCTACGGCCCCTTCCACCGCCGCGGCACCGCCCCCGGCGCCGTGATGGTGGCCTCCCTCGGCCTGGCGACCGTGATTGAAAACAGCCTGGCGCTGCTCTACGGCAATGAAATCCACGCCATTCCGCGAGACATCGCCGCCTCGCTCTCCTTCGGTCCGGTGCGGCTCACCACCCTGCAACTGACCCAGCTTGGCCTCTGCTCCACGCTGCTTCTCGGCCTGGCCTGGGCGCGGCGGTTGCCCTTCTTTCGCCTGGTGCGTGCCATGGGTGAAAACCCCGAGCTTCTGTTGGTGCTGGGCGGCCGGCTCAGTCGCCTGCGCGCCGCTGTCTTCGCCCTTAGCGGCGCCTTGGTGGCGGTGCCCGCCTGCCTTACCATGGCCGATGTGGGCCTCGACGTGCACGCTGGCATGAGTCAGCTGCTGATCGCCGCCGTGGCGGTGTTGGCCGGTGGCGTGGCCCGGGTGGAGGGCTGGTTGCTGGGCGGCTTCCTGCTCGCCTTGCTGCAGAGCTTGATCATCTGGCAGTTCTCCACCAAGTGGCTCGACCTGGTGGCCTTCGCCCTGCTGTTGGTTGTGCTCTTCTTTCGTCGCGAGGGGCTGCTGGGCGTGCGCAAACGGGCCGAAGAACCATGAGTTCGCCACCACGCCCCACGCCTCCTCCTCCCTCTCCGCCCCAGACCGGGCCCGGCTCCGTCTGGGACGAACCGACGCCGGCCTGGATGGTTTGGGGATCGGCGGGCCTCTTCATGGCCCTGCTGTTCGCCTGGAGTCCCGCTTACATCGGCCACCTACTGGTGATGTTCGGCATCTACATGCTGTTGGCCTATTCCCTCAACCTCGTCACCGGCTTCGGCGGCCTGATCGTGTTCTGCCAGGCGATCTTCTACGGCATCGGCGCCTACACCTATGCCCTCACGCGCCTGCGGGCCGGCTCGCCCGGCGATCAGGCGGCCCAGCTGCTCTGGAGCGGCGCCTGGGGCTTCCTGCCCGCCCTCCTCGCCGCCGCACTCGTGGCGGCAATGATCGCCGCCGCCATCGGCTGGTTTTGCCTGCGCTTTCGCCGCGATCACTTCATCTTCGCCACCATCGGCTTTCAGATGATCGTGTTCGTCATCCTTTACAACTGGGTTGGCCTCAGCCGCGGCCCCTTCGGTCTCTACGGCATCCCCAGGCCCTCCCTGCTCGGCTTCAGTCTGCGCGAGCCCTGGCATTACGCCTTGCTCACCGCCGCCCTGCTCGCCCTGGTTCTGCCGTTGCTGTTCCGCCTGTATCGCAGTCCCTTCGGCCTCGCCCTGCAAACCCTGCGTGAGGATGAACGGGCCGCCCAAGCCCTGGGGGTGAACACCACCGCCCTGGCCCTGCAGGCCTTCACCGTGGCTGGTGCCACGGCCGGCCTCGCCGGGGCCCTCTATGCCGGCTATGTCACCTACATCGATCCCACCTCCTTCTCGCTGCGAGAGAGCATCTTTCTCGTCACCCTGTTGATGCTCGGTGGCGGCGGCAACATCAAGGGACCGCTGGCGGGCACCGCCGTGATGATCGCCCTCCCGGAAGCCTTGCGCTTCCTCGGCCTGCCCGATGACGTGGCCGCCAATGTGCGCGAAATGCTCTACGGCGCCCTGCTGGCCGGCCTGATGTTCTGGCGGCCCCAGGGGCTGGCCGGCGCCAGCTCCCTGCAACGATGACCGCAGTGCTCCAGATCGACGGCCTGCGCAAGCGCATCGGCGAGGTGGCGGTGCTGGACGGCATCACCACCACGCTCCTGACCGGCCAGATCACCGCCTTCATCGGCCCCAACGGCGCCGGAAAGACCACCCTGTTTCACGCCATCGCCGGTGAGCTCCAGCCCGACGCCGGCCGCCTCCTCTATCAGGGCCGCGACATCACCGGCTGGCCCGCCTGGCAGTTGGCCCGGCTCGGCATCGGCCGGCTTGATCAAGACGTGCGCGTGTTCGCCAACCTCTCCGCCCGCGAAAACGTGATCGCGGCCCTGCAGCGACCCGCCGATCGCGGTTTGCTCCGCTCCCTCTGGCTGGGGTCCAGCCGCCTGCGGGCGGCCCATGGACCCGCCGAGGCCTTGCTCGATCGCGTGGGCCTGGAGGGTGATCGGGATGCCCCCGCCGGCCAGCTCTCCTGGGGCAACCAGAAACTGCTGGCCTTCGCCCGCCTCCTGGCGGGACGGTTTCGCTTCGTGCTGCTGGATGAGCCCGCCGCTGGCGTCTCCCCAGCCCTGCGGGAGCGGCTGGGCCTGCTCATCCGAGAGCTCTCCGCCAGCGGCGTCACCATCGCCTTGATCGAGCACGATCTGGGGATGGTGCGCGAGCTGGCCGACGCGGTGGTGCTGCTCCAGGAGGGGCGTGTGGTATCGCAGGGCCCGGCCGCCGCCGTGCTCAACCAACCCGCCACCCTGGAGCTCTGCCTTGGCCTTTGATCCGCCCGCCGCCAGCGCTGTGCTGCAGCTGAGCGGCCTGACCGCCGGCTACCGGGAGCGCTCCGTCCTCCAGGACGTGTCGCTGGCTCTCTCCCCCGGCGACAGCGTCGCCCTGATCGGCCCCAACGGCTGCGGTAAGAGCACCTTGTTTCGCGTCATCGCCGGCCTGCTGCGCCCCTCGGCGGGCAGCATCCGCCTCGCCGGCAACGACCTGGCTCCCCTCAGCCCCGACGCTCGCGCCCGCTTGGGCCTTGGCTATCTCAAGCAAACCGCCAATGTCTTCACGGGCCTCAGCGTGCGCGACAACCTGCTGCTGGCTGCGGAGGTTGGCGGCGGTGGCCAGCCGCCGCGCGGGCGCCTGCAGGCCATGGAGGCCGCCTTCCCCGACCTGCGCCAACGCTCCCGACAGCGGGCTGGGCTGCTGTCGGGCGGGCAACGGCAAGCCCTGGCGATCGCCATGGTGCTGATCCGCCAACCCGCCGTGCTGCTTCTCGATGAACCGATCGCCGGCCTCTCCCCCGCCGCTGGCCAGCACCTGCTGGCAACCCTGAGCAACCTGCGCCAGCAGGAAGGCTTCGCACTGCTGATCGTGGAACATCATCTGCGCCAGCTGCAGCCTTTCATCGATCGCGTGCTCGTGATGCGCGAGGGCTCCCTTGTCGCCACCACAAGCGACCCCAATCGGCTGCTGGATGCTGACTGGCTGGCCAGCCACTACCGCCTGGCCAGCCAGTCATGAGGATCGCCTGCCCCGGCCGCGACCGCGAGGCACGCCTGCTCATCGTGGGCGACACTCCACTCTTCGGCCAAACGATCAGCCGCCTTCTCTCCGCCCGGACCCCGGCCTCCTGGTCGCTTCGGCAGACGACCTATGACCGTTTCAGCTCCCTCCTGTCCCCCCGACTGCTGCAGGACAACGATCTTGCCGTTCTCGAACTCTGGCGGCGTTACCCCGGCGGGCTGCGCGCCGAGGGCCTCGCAGTGGCGGAAACCCTGGCCCGCTTGCAGCTCAGGGCGCTGGTCGTCTCGCCGCTCGCCTTTGCCTTGAACCCACCCGTCGCGGGCTATTGGGACCTGGCCACCGAGGGTTCGTTGCCCGATCGCATCGAGGCGCTGCTCCGCAGCGACCAACTCCCATCCCAGGCCCTACCGGAGGAGATCAAACAACCGCTCGCAGCTTTCATGCAAGCCCCTGATGGACATTCTCATTCATGGCCACGGAACATCGGCGTGAGGTGAGGGCCCTCTACGCCTCGACCAACGGCTCTTTCTGCTTGCTAGTGCGCGACTTGGCGGGCTTGCTGGCCAAAGACGAAAAGGTGCTGATCTCAATGGCTCGGTCGGGAAACACAGCCCTGACCTCCAGCTCACCACCCATGGCCTGGACGAAGTTGCGCAGAGTGCTCATCAGCATGTCGGCCCGGTTCTCGATCTTGGAGATCTCGGCCTGCTTGACGTTGAGGTTCTTGGCCAGCGTGTCCTGGGTGAGGGAAAAAGCCTTGCGCAGTTCCGCCAGGGTCATTTCCTGCCGCAGCTGCTCTTTGCGCTGCTCGATGCGCTCCCGGCGCTCAGGGCTGAAGTCCTTGGTGAGGTCAGAGAAGGAGCGAGCTGCAGGCATCAGAGAGGCCCCCTCACTGCGTAACCGACGATGGTTCCAATGATGCCAAACCCCCACTTCTTGTCCTCCTGACTGGATGCCGAAGTGACGATAGAGACCATCGCAACCAGTAGAGCAGTAATCAGCCCCATTCGGAACCAATGCTCTCTTGTCTCCTTCTTGTGTCGGTGAGCTTCCTCCTCGGCTGATTCTTCCCTTTCGGTCTTGTATTTCGAGGTCTTCCCGCCAGCCCCTGGGACCGAAAGGACATCGTCCGTCTTGAGATTAAGAGGATCAGCGTTTGGCATGGTGGAAGCCAGAGGGATCCCTAGAGGGCGACGATTTGCCGGCTCGTTCCTTCGGCAGACTGAAGAATGACAGCGCCGCCTTGATTGACCTCAGCCCTGGCATGGGCATAAAGCGCCATGGCGCGACGAATGATTTCGTTGCGCGTGGTTTCATCTTCGCGCGCGAAGGCGTCCAAATCGCGCTGCAGATCTTCGCTGACCCTGACCTCTAGGCGTGGCATGGCTTTGCTACTGAAGACAGTGGGGGTGGTGCAGGCCAGCCCCGCATGAGCCTGGCCCGCACCGGAAGTCTACCGGGAGTCACCCGGGAGAGGGCCGGGTCCGCAGGGGAGATTGGGACAGGGCACCCGCCGCGATCACCCCTCCCAGGAGCCCGAAGAAAGGCCGCCAGGCGGGTCCAAATCTGGCGAACTGCTCACACTTCTGCTCACACCTGGCGACTTCGCAGACGACAAACCCAGTCATGGCAAGGGCTTGCAAGCCAACGACCGCAAGTCTTCTAAGCAGCCGGTCGCTGGTTCGAATCCAGCAGGGGGCGTGGAAAAGAAATCAAGCCACAGCAGGGCTTTTGCCTTCGGTGTGGTTGATGTTGCCGAGACGTGCATGGGCGTGTTCACTCTGGATGATCGCCTCAAAGATGCCCAGGCCTGATTCGGCCATGCTCCTGAGCTGATGGCGCAGCCCAGGGTCTGCCCCCCCCGTCACCCTCCGATCTCGATCAGGCGGCAGAGGCGGCTGAGCTGGTGCACTTCGGCGACGCTGCGGCTGATGCCCGTGGCCAGCTGCGGTGAGCCCACCACGATCGAGAGGCACTGGGCGCGGCTGATCGCCACGTTGAGCCGGTTGGGATCGAGCAGGAAGTCCAGGCCCCTTGGCGCCGCATCCCCATCGCTGGCGGTGAGCGAGTGGATCGCCACCGGCGCCTCCTGGCCCTGGAACTTGTCGACCGTGCCGATGCGGGCCTGCTCGCCCAGCCTCCGTTTGAGGCGGTTCACCTGGATGTTGTACGGGGCGGTGATCAGGATGTCGCGGGGGCTGAGCACGCCGTTCTCCACCACCAGCTCGCCGCCCTGCATCCGGGCGCTCTGGTAGGGCTGGCCAAGCAGCTGCTGCACCAAGGCGACGATGTGGTCCACCTCCTCGTCGCTGCCGGTGCCGTTGCCGCTGTGGTCCACCGGCTCGAACAGCAGCCCCTGCGGCTGGCGGTTCCACAGGATCCGGTTGGCCTCGTTGGCGGGTGCCGCCTGCAGCTTCCCTTCGTAGAACAGCTCCGACACCACGGATGTGAGCGGCGTCGGCATCCGCCAGCTGGCGGCCAGGAACACGCCCCGATCGGGCGGCACCACGGCGTGATCGGCCATCACGTAATCGAGGCAGCTGAGGCCGCTGTCCTCGGGATGGGCGGCGCGGTTGGGCTGGCTGAGCTGCTGCTGATCGCCCACCAGCAGGATGTTGCGCGCCACCCGGCTCATGTAGAGCAGGGTGCTGAGCGACACCTGGCCGGCTTCATCGATCACCAGCCAGTCGAACGGGGCCTCCTCCGGCGGGGCGTCGTAGCTGTCCTTTACGAAGGTGTAGACGGTGCCGCCGAGCACGGCCGGCGGAGCGGCCAGCGCCAGCAACGGCTTCTCCAGGAGGGCCTGGGCGGCGGTGCCGCCGAGCGCCTGTTGGTCGGCCGTCAGGCTGCTGCCGCTGGCGGCCTTCACCACCATGGCCTGATCGCCCCGTTCCTCCAGGCAGAGCTGGGTGCGGTGCAGCAGGTTGCAGATCGCCTCGTTGGTGTTGGAGCTCACCGCCACCCGCTGACCGGCACCCACCAGCCGGGCGATCAGCTCGCCGGTGACGGTGGTCTTGCCGGTGCCGGGCGGGCCCTGCAGCGACAGGCCGATGCCATCGGCGGGCTCCAGGAAGCCGGCCAGTTCCGCCGCGGTGCTGGCGGGCTGGCTGCGGATGCGCGCGTTCAGCTCGCTGAGCCCGGCCACCGGACGCCGCTCCAGCAGCTGCACCAGGGCCGGCGGCAGTGGCTGCCCCTCGAACACCCAGCCCTGGGCGATGCGCACCAGGTTGTCCAGGTAGCCGTGCACCTGGAAGGGGAAGGGGATCAGATCGGCATGGCGCGGCAGCGCGTCGCCGCTGTGGCCCATCGCCTCGAGGCCGGCCCGTTTCTTGGCTCCGATCGGCAGCACGACCGTGCCGGGATCGTCGCCATCCAGTTCGGCGCTGAAGCCGATGGCGCGGCCGCCGTGCTCGGGATCGCCCAGGGGCGCACCGCTGCTGAAGCCACCGTCATGGGCCTGCAGGGGCACCAGCGCCACGCTGAACGCCCGGCCATCGCCGGCCAGCTTGAGCGGCTGGCTGGCATCGAAGCGATAGCGATGGTGCTGGGAGCTTTTCACCGGTTCGCTGTTCACGAACGTCGCGGCCGCGATCACCTCGCTGTCCTCCTCGCGCTCCTCCGGCGTCATATCCAGCAGGCGGCTGTAGAACTCCCACCAGCTGACCCGGTCTTCCCGGCCGCGGAAATCGATCAGCAGCGACAGCAGGCGGTGAGACCGCCAGCTGAGGCCGCGGGGGCCGGCGGCATCGGGATCTTCGAGGGATTCGGGGATCTCCTCCAGCAGGGTGCGGGCGGCGACTTCCAGCTCCCGATCGCGGGCGGCGCTGGCCTCGGCCTCGCTGCCCTGCTCATGGCTGTCACCCCAGCGGTTGGCACGAAAGGTCGCCCCCGCCATCTCCGGCAGGTTCAGCAGGAAGCGATGCAGCCCCTCGGTCACCTCGCAGTCGCGCTGGTTGTAGTCCTGCAGGTCCTGCAGCAG